>NZ_QEZJ01000036.1:0-96980 GCF_003992965.1 Xanthomonas sp. BRIP62409
TGCGGCGTGTCCTGCGGGGGTGGGCGGGCAAGGGCCCTGCAGCAAGGCCTCGGATCAGCCGCCTTACGACTGATCGTATCTGCATGGGCGCACCGCGGTGGTCGGAGGGCACGGACCCAGCAGCCAGTTGCAGATCAGCCTGCCCACGCACGCTCCAATCGCAGCAGCAGACCCGCCGCCTTGCGAGCGGGTCTATCTACACTGCCCAGCCACGCCACCACAGCCGCCGGGCACGCCGGGTCAGCTGCGCTTGGCGCGTGCGAATGCGGCGGCCAGCGCGTTGTCGGCCGGCGGTGCAGTGATGCGTGGCTTGTTGTTGCCCTGTGCCGGGCCACGTCCACCGCCACCGTCGCGCCTGCCCTGCCCCGGGCCGCCGCTGCCGCGCTGATCGCGCGATTGGGCTGCGCCATCGGCCGGTGGAGGCGTGTCGGACAGACGGCAGGTCAGTGCGATGCGTTTGCGCGCCACGTCCACTTCCAGCACCTTGACCTTGACGATGTCGCCGGCCTTGACCACATCGCGCGGATCCTTGACGAAGGTGTCCGACAACGCGGAGATGTGCACCAAGCCATCCTGGTGCACGCCGATATCGACGAACGCACCGAATGCGGCCACGTTGCTGACCACGCCTTCGAGCACCATGCCGGGCTTGAGGTGCTTGATGTCCTCGATGCCTTCGGCGAACTGCGCGGCCTTGAACTCGGGACGCGGATCACGGCCGGGTTTTTCCAGCTCCTTGAGGATGTCGCGCACGGTCGGTACACCGAACTGTTCGTCGGTGAACAGCTCCGGCTTGAGTCCGCGCAGAAAGCTGCCGTCGCCCAGCAAGGCCTTGATCGGCTTGCCGGTGCTGCCGACGATACGCTCGACCACCGGATAGGCTTCCGGGTGCACCGCCGAGACGTCCAGCGGCTCGTCGCCATCGGCGATGCGCAGGAAACCGGCGCATTGTTCGAAGGTCTTCTCGCCCAGACGCGGCACCTTGAGCAGGTCCTTGCGGCGCTTGAACGGGCCGTTGTCGTCGCGATGGCGCACGATGTTTTCCGCCACCGTGCTCGACAGCCCGGACACCCGCGACAGCAACGCCGCCGAAGCGGTGTTGACGTACACGCCGACCGCGTTGACGCAGTCTTCCACGCGCGCTTCCAGCGCCTTGGCCAAGCGATACTGGTCCACGTCGTGCTGGTACTGGCCCACGCCGATCGCCTTGGGTTCGATCTTGACCAGCTCGGCCAGCGGGTCCTGCAGGCGTCGCGCGATCGACACCGCGCCGCGCAGCGACACGTCCAGGGTGGGGAACTCCTTGGCCGCAAATTCGGACGCCGAATACACCGACGCCCCCGCTTCGCTGACCACGATCTTCTGCAGCTTGCTCGCCCCGCACAGCGCGATCGCCTCACCGGCGAGCTTGTCGGTTTCGCGGCTGGCAGTGCCGTTGCCGATCGCGATCAGCTCCACGTTGTGCTGCAGGCACAGCTTCTTGATCGTCTGCAGCGACTGGTCCCATTGCCGCTTGGGCTCATGCGGATAAATCGTCTCGGTGGCCACCAGCTTGCCGGTGGCATCGACCACGGCGATCTTGCAGCCGGTGCGGATACCGGGGTCCAGCCCCAGCACCACGCGCGGGCCGGCCGGCGCGGCCAGCATCAGGTCCTTGAGATTGTCGCCGAACACGGCGATCGCCTCGGCCTCGGCCTTTTCGCGCGCCTGGTTGAACAGGTCCAGCAGCAGATGCATGTGCAGCTTGGCGCGCCAGGTCAGCCGGCAGGCATCCAGCAGCCAGCGGTCGGCCGGGCGGTTCTGGTTGGAAATGCCGGCGTTGCGCGCCACACGCCCTTCGGCGTACTGATGGCCGGCCTCGGCATCGTTGCCCGGCTCCAGGTCCAGGTACAGGAACTCCTCGCGGCGCGCGCGAAACAGCGCCAACAGGCGGTGCGAGGGAATCCTGGACAGCGCTTCGGCGTGATCGAAGTAATCGCGGTACTTGGCGCCGGCCTCTTCCTTGCCCTCGGCAACGCGCGCGCGGATCACGCCGTTGTCGTTCAACCAGCCGCGCAGCTCGCCCACCAGGGCGGCGTCCTCGCCCCAGCGCTCCATCAGGATGGCGCGCGCGCCTTCCAGCGCCGCCTTGATATCGGCCACGCCCTTGTCTGCATCGATGAACGCAGCAGCAGCGACTTCCGGCGCCTGGTTCGGGTCGGCCAGCAGGCCATCGGCCAGCGGTTCCAGGCCGGCTTCGCGCGCGATCTGCGCGCGGGTGCGGCGCTTGGGCTTGTAAGGCAGGTACAGATCTTCCAGCCGCGACTTGGTGTCGGCCGCCACGATCTCACCACGCAATTCGTCGCTGAGCTTGCCCTGCTCGCCAATGCTGGCCAGGATCGCCGCGCGCCGTTCTTCCAGCTCGCGCAGATAGGTCAGGCGCGTTTCCAGATTGCGCAGTTGCGTATCGTCCAGCCCGCCGGTGACTTCCTTGCGGTAGCGGGCAATGAACGGAACGCTGGCGCCTTCGTCGAGAAGGGCGATGGCGGCGCGCGCCTGGGCGGGTTGGGCACCGATCTCGTCGGCGATGGTGCGAGCGATCTGCTGGGCAAGCTGGCTATCGTGCATGGCGGCGCGGCCAAAGCCGCTTCACTGAAAAAAGCATTTTCGCAGTGCTGGCCCGCCGCGGGAACCCGTTGACAGGATCACCGTAAACCTGTGCCGGCGCACACTGAAGTGACTGCCCAGGCTTGAAGTAGCTGGCTGGATGTCACGACGTCTCCGCGCGGGCGTGGCTGCATGCTGCAGCCCGGAGCGATACCTGCTGGTGCAGGGCTCCCGGTACGCCCGTCAGCCTGTACGCGGCGGCGCCCGGTTGGCCGCGCTCAGCTGGCGCGTCCGGCGTAGTGGGTGGCAGCGCGCTCGACCAGGATGCTCTCGTGCAGCGACTCCAGCGCCATCACGCGGATCTTGCCGACGTCCTTCAGCGGCACCATGCGCTCGACATAGATCTCCGGCCCGGCGTCGGTCATTGCACGCGACTTGCTGAACCCGTAAGGCACAACACCCTTGTCGCCATCTTTGCTGCCACCGACATACAGAACGATCGACATGCCCACACCCTCGTTAACAACTGTGACTACGTTAGTGGCGCGAGCATACCGACCGTGCCGTGAGGAGCTTTCCACGCACGTTAACGCCGGCTGTTTGCGGTTTGGTGACCGCCGCATCCGGGCCAGCGCCTGCACGACCGCTTCACCCGGCCTGCCCGTCCAATTGCGCTCTGCCCGCACGTACGACACCGCATGGACCTCAAAAGTGGCTACCCGTTCTGGTCGATCCGCAACGGGCTGATGCGCGCCTACCCGCGTCTGGAACAGGACACCCAATGCGAAGTCGCCATCGTCGGTGGCGGTGTCACCGCCGCCTTGATCGCACACGAACTGCTCAAGCACGGGCACGAAGTGGTGGTGGTCGAGCAGCGCGAGATCGGCTGGGGCAGTACGTCGGCCAGCACTGCCTTGCTGCAGTACGAAATCGATACGCCGATGATCGCGCTGGCCAACCACTACGGCATGCCGGCCGCCGCGCTGGCATACGGGGCATGCGCGCAAGCCATCCTCGACCTGCAAGGCCTTTGCAATACGTTGGGCGGCTGCGACTTCAGCCGTCAGGACAGCCTCTACTATGCGAGCCGGTCGCGGGATCTCAACGACCTGCGCAGCGAACTGGATACGCGAAGAACCCACAAGCTTCCGGTGGAATGGATCGAGCGCGCACCCTTGTGGCACAACTACGGCGTGCGCTCGGAGGGCGCCATCCTCAGCCGCCTGGCCGCCGGCGTCGACCCGTACCGGCTGTGCTACCGCCTGTTTGCAGAAGGCGAGCAATACGGCGCGCGCATCTACGACCGCACCACGATTGCCGCCATCACACCCTATGACCAGCATGTTCAATTGCGCACCCAGGAGGGGGTCACGCTGCGCGCCCGGCACGTCATCCTGGCCGCGGGTTACGGAAACCAGCAATGGCTGTCGCAGCGCGTGGCACGCAACCGCAGCAGCTACGCATTCGTGACCGATCCCCTGCACGACAGCGACATGGGCGCGCTCAAGCACACCATGATGTGGGAAACCGCGCGGCCCTATCTCTACCTGCGCAGCACGCCGGATGGACGCGTGGTGGCCGGCGGCGAAGACGACAGCGTCGATCTTCCCGCGCGTCGCGATGCGCGTGTCATGGGCAAGCTGAAAACGCTGCTGAAGAAAATCCACCAGACGATGCCGGATATCACCTTGCGCCCGGTATTTGCCTGGGGCGGCACCTTTGCCGAAACCGCCGATGGATTGCCGTTCTTCGGCACGCATCCCGAACATGGGCCGCGGGTGTCGTTCGCCATGGCCTATGGCGGCAACGGCATCACCTATAGCGCCATCGGTGCAGGGTTACTGCGCGCACAACTGGAAGGCAGGCCTCACCCGTTGTCGGACCTGTTCGGTTTCTCGCGCTTGCGCTGAGCCCCCCATGGCCACCAGCCGTGGCCATGCAGCGCATATCCGTCGGCCGCCCGTTCCAGCGGATTGCGAACGTGGATGCCCCCGCACAGGAAATACACCGGCAGAAACAGCGGGCCGAGCAGCATGTACTGATAGACATGGGCCCGCTCATGATCGCCCAGGCGCACCAGCGGGTGCCGGCAAAGCCCGGCGGCATGCGCATAGGTGCTGCATTGCAGGTCGAGCGAGGCGCCCTTGAGCAGGATCACATTGCCCAGCGTCATCGCCCCGCCCGGCCCCCATGGCCAGGCATGGAACACGATTGCGAGTTCCGCACCGGACCAGCGCGGACGCGCGCCGAAGCAACTGCCCGTGGCGCCGATCGCAAGACCGAGCACGGTGTTGGGCAGCGTCCACACCGCGCCCAGCACATGCAGCGCGGACCACCCGCGCCGGGCGGGCGTCAGTCGGCCTGGTTGGGGATCAGCAGCCACAGGATCAGATAGACCAGGATGCCGGGAAACGCCGCCGAGGCGATCGAAACGATCACGAACAGCACGCGCAGCAGCGTGGAACTCCAGCCGAAGCGGCGGGCGATGCCGCCGACGACGCCGGCGATCATGCGATCGTTGAGGGAACGGGACAATGCGGTGGTCGTGGCCATGGAAGGCTCCTTCGAACGTGGCGCCCAGTCTAGAAAGCGCAGCGACAGCGCGTCGTGATGGCTGCAGCGTCTGGTCTCACGTGCAGCGCAACGCGAACTCGCCTCACGCGTTGCCGCCCCGCTCCTGCAACCAACGGTGGATCGCCACCGGCACTTCGCGCTGCGCGCGCCCGGAGACATAGATGCCGATATGCCCGCCACGGAAACTCAGCTCGGTGTAGTCGTCGCTGCCGACCAGGCCACGCAATGCACGCGAGGCGTCGGGCGGCACCAGATGATCGTGTTCGGCATAGATGTTGAGCACCGGCATGTCCACCGCCTGCAGATCGACCGCCTCCCCGCCGATGTGCACCTGCCCGGTCACCAGGCCATTGCGCTGATAGAACTGGGTGACGAACTCGCGGAAGGCCTCGCCGGCCAGGTCGGGCGAATCGAAGATCCACTTTTCCATGCGCAGGAAATCTTCCAGTGCCTGCTTGTCGTCGAGGATGTCGAGCAAGCCGACGTATTTCTGCAGATTCAGGCGGAACGGCTTGAGCATCAGGTAACTGGCGTTCATCAGATCCGCCGGCACGTTGCCCATGGTGTCCACGAACAGATCCACATCGACCATGCGCGCCCAGTTGGAGAGCATGTTGTCGGGGGTGTGGAAATCCACCGGCGTGACCATGGTGATCAGGTTGCGCACCTTCGGCCGCTGCAGCGCCGCATAGCACAGCGCAAACGTGCCGCCCTGGCAGATGCCGAGCACATCGACCGCCTCCAGCCCCGACTGCGCGCGCAAGTGATCCACCGCGCCATCGATATAGCGCAGCAGATAGTCCTCCAGCGTGAGGTAACGCTCGGAGCGGTCCGGGTAGCCCCAGTCCAGCACGTAGACGTCCTGGCCGTGGCCCAGCAGGCCTTTGACCAGCGAGCGGTCGGCCTGCAGGTCGACCATGTAGGGGCGGTTGACCAGCGCATAGACGATCAGCAGCGGCGTCCTGGCCACCGGCGCCTGCTCGCCGACAAAGCGGTATAGCACCACCTTGCCGTCGCGCCAGATTTCCTCGCGCTCGGTCACCCCGTAATCCACGTCTTCCACGCCGGGCAGCAACTTGAGCCCCTCGCGCAGCTTGCGCTGCATCGACAGGGTTTCCTGCATCAGGTCTTCGGCGCTGAATCCCAACGGGCCTTTCATGCCTGCGCTCCCCGTGGCTTGCGTGCGGCCGGCGTGCCGGGGGATGTGCCGCCGGAACGCCTGGAGGTGTTTTTCGACACCTTCGTGTCTTTCGTGTCTTTGCCTGGGACGGTCTTCGCCGGCGATTTCCTGACGGCCGGCGGCCGGGGCGCAGCGTCCGCCCTGGCTGCCGGGGCGCGCTTGGCCGTGGCCGGCGCAACCGGGTCAGCCGCCGCTGCAGCGGGCTTGCCGGCCGGGCTGGCCGCGGTGCGCAGCAGGCGCCGCACCGCACGTTCCAGCTCGGCGATGCGGCGGTGCGCGGCGTCCATCTCCGAACGCGTGGGCATCCCGAAACGTTCGCTCAGCTGCTCCACTTCTTCCTGCAGCGCGGCGCGCAAGCGCATATGCGCATTGGCAAAGCCGCCGTACACCTCACGAAACTGGTCGGACAGCGCGACGTCGGCATATGACTCTTCGGCAGCCTCGATCCACAGGTCGAACAAGGCACGCGCGCTGGTCAGCTGACTGCCGCTGCTTTCGTGCTCGCCCAGCTTGGAGGCAAACCGCCCGAATGCCTGCTCGATGGCCGACTTGAGTTGTTCGCCATAGGCCTGCGACTGTGCCTGGTATTCCTGCTGCGCACGGGCCAGCGTCTGCAGGCGCGCCTGGTGATTGCGGTTCAGGCCGAACGCCGGCATGTCCAGCCACGGCGCGTTTTCCTCCCGCCACTTTGCCAGGGCCTGCGCGGCGTCCTGCAGCCACGGGTCGAAGCCGCCCGGGCTGCCGCCACGCAGCGAGCCCAGCGTCCATTGCATCAGCTGCTCGCCCTGCCCTTGCACGGCACGGCGCCAGGCCTCGGAGACCTCGTTGGCCGAGGTGTCGCGCCCGGCAAACTGCGCGGCCACCTGCTGCATGGTGCCAAACCAGTCGCCGGCCTGATGACGAAAGCGGTCGATCGCCTCCTGCGCCTGCGGTGCGGCCTGGGTGGGCAGCAGCTGCGACCACCAGTCCATCGCCTTGCGCCAATCCTGCGGTGGCTCGGTGCCCGGCCCCATGCCGGGAACGGCGCCGGGCTGCGCAGCGGCGCCGGACTGGCCGTGGCGCATGGCATCTCCCCAGGCGCTCCAGTACTGGCGCGCCTTGTCTTCGAAGTTGCCGTTGTCCGAACCGCTGGTTGCCATGATCCCTTCCCGTGACTGTCCACCAGCCATCCTACCGCGTGCGCCCGGCTGTACCGGTCAGGGTTTTGGGATCCGCAACGTCTTGCTGATCATCAGCGAGCCGGACACCGCAAACAGCAGCACCAACGGGTGGAACTGCCATGGCCCGAGCTGCCACTGGCCCCACCACAAGGTCTGGCCGATATGGCCACTGCTGGCGGCCACCGCCAGCAGGATCACCAGCAGCAGGCTGGTGGGAATCGGGGTGCCTTCGAAGTACGGCACCTTGTCGGCCTCGCCGGCGATCTCTTCGGCGGTGACGTTGTAGCGCGCCAGCCGGCTCACGCCGCAGCAGACGAAATAGCTCAGCACCAGCCAGTCCCAGCCGCCGCGCATGCCGCAGGCATAGCCCAGTGCCGCAGGCGCCACGCCGAACGAGATCACGTCGGCCAGTGAATCCAGCTCGCGGCCCAGGGTCGAGGACGCCTTGCGCCAGCGCGCCACGTGCCCGTCCAGCGCATCGAACACGAACGCCAGCGGGATCAGCGCCATGCCCAGCAGCAGGTCGCCGCGATGGCCTTCCTGCAGGAAACGCATCGACGCAAACACCGCGCCGGTGCCGCAGAAGGCGTTGGCCAGGGTGAACCAGTCCGCCAGTTGGAAATCGCGCAGCATCGAGAAATGGCGTTTCATGCGGAACCTGAGAAGTGCAAGGCGCAAAGGGTAACGCGCGCACGCCATGCAGGCGACCGTTTCGCGCCATGGGCTAGTCTGGCGGTCGACGCGGCCGGTCCGGCCGGGCACGATCAACGACGAGGACAGCATGAAGCGCAGCATCCTGATCACCGGCGCAGGCAGCGGTATCGGCGCCGGTATCGCCACCGAGCTGGCTGCCGGCGGCCACCACCTGATCGTCAGCGACATGGACCTGGCGGCGGCCGAACGCACGGCGCAGGGCCTGCGCGCGACCGGTGGCTCGGCCGAAGCGCTGGCGCTGGACGTCACCGACGAGCACAGCATCGCGCAGGCATTGGCAAGCGCGACGCGTGCGCCGCAGGTGCTGGTCAACAACGCAGGGCTGCAGCAGGTGTCGGCGCTGGAAGACTTCCCGATGCAGCGCTGGACCTTGCTGGTGGATGTGATGCTGACCGGCGCCGCACGGCTCGGCCGCGCGGTCCTGCCCGGCATGCGCGCGGCCGGCTACGGGCGCATCGTCAATATCGGCAGCATCCACTCGCTGGTCGCCAGCCCGTACAAGAGTGCGTATGTCGCCGCCAAGCACGGCCTGGTCGGCCTGGCCAAGGTCATCGCCCTGGAGACCGCCGACTGCGACATCACCGTCAACACGCTGTGCCCGAGCTACGTGCGCACCCCGCTGGTGGAGCGCCAGATCGCCGATCAGGCGCGCACGCGCGGCATCGCCGAAGAGGCGGTGATCCGCGATGTGATGCTCAAGCCGATGCCCAAGGGCGCCTTCATCGACTACGACGAACTCGCCGGCACGGTCGCGTTCCTGATGTCGCATGCCGCGCGCAACATCACCGGGCAGGCGATCGCCATCGATGGCGGCTGGACCGCGCAGTAAGCACGGCTGGCGAAATTTTCACCAGCCGACGTGGCGGCCTTGCGCCGCAAGGCGCGCACGCAGTTGTCCACAGACTTGCGCAGGATCCATCCACAGCGGGTGTGGAGAAATGCGTGGAGACGAATGCGACCGGCATGTGGCCACAGCGTGCAACGCCGCTTGCGCTTGCGCTCGCCAACCTTGTCCTGCGTGCATTGCCGTCACTGACCGAACTACACGGTCTAGGGAAGACAAGAACGGTCTAGGGAAGACAAGAAACAGTGCGCAGGCGCAGGAAGACACCGGCGGCCATCCGGCTGCGGCCGCGCTCGCCTGACGACTGCACCTGACTGGATCGCCACTCAGACGCGCGAGTACGTCCACGACTGCATGCGTCCGTCGCGATACGGCATCACGCCATGAAACGGGCGCGGGTCGCCATCGAAGACCAGCGGCAGGAAATTACGGTCGCCCTCCCACATCGGCACCTGGTCCATGCGGTCGATCGCCACCCACTCCAGCGTGCCTTCCGGGTTGGAGGCCTGAGGCTCGCCTTCGAAGCTGTGGATCAGGAACACGAAGCCCAGCCAGTCCTCGCCATGCTTGCCGAATCCCGGCCAGCTGATGGTGCCGCGCAGTTGCATGTCTCCGCACTCCACACCGGCCTCTTCGCGAATTTCGCGGCGCATGCCGGCCAGCACGTCTTCGTCCGGCTCCACCTTGCCGCCGAGACCGTTGTACTTGCCCAGGTGCTGATCGCCGGGGCGGGCATTGCGATGGATCATCAGGACCTGGGTGCCGTCGGGCGACAACAGGTAACCGAGCGTGGCGACGATGGGGGTATAGGGCATGGCGGGCGATCTGACATCGAGCGCATCAGTATGACCGATGCCGCCCAAGCGGCGTGGCGCAGACTCAGCCGGCCGCGGCCTGCGCACCGGGGCGCGGTGGCGCCACGTACTCGGCATCCAGGCGCAAGGTGGCCACGCCATGGCCGCGCTCGGCCAGATAGTCCAGCCACTTGCCCAGGAAGGTGTTCATGCGCATGCGGTGGCTGATCAGCTCGGCCGGCGGCGGGAACAGTCCCATCACGTCCTGCCAGCGACGGCCGACATAGCAATGGGTGGTCTCGGCCTGGCGGGCATCGCGGTACAGCCGCACATAGGCCGACGGGTCCGGCTCGCCGGTCACCGGGTCGCACAGGTCGTAGGTCAGCCGCAGCTCGACCGTGTAGCGGTGGCATTCGATCACGTCCAGACGCAGATCCAGGCCATCGCCGATCGAGGACACGTAGGAGCCAGGAGCGAGGTCGGCCGGTGCGAACAACCGGGTCAGGTGCTGGAAGTTTTCTGCGTACAAGCCCATCAGCCAGCCGAACCGGCTCAACTTGGGGATGCGTTCGAGTTTACTCAGTGCTTGCGCCATGAACCGATCCTACACGCTGCGCTGCCGCACGGGCAGCATTGACGACCGGCCACCGGCAGGCCTACCTTGGCGGAGCACTGCCCCGCCCGCTGTGTTTCCTTGACGCTTGCCAACAGACCGTAATACGTCGCGGCAGGACCTGGTTGTGAAGATGCAACGCGCCTCCCCATCCCGAATCCCGCCACACAAATCCCCGCCTCAAAACATCTCGCGTTGCAGCCCCAGCGTGGACAACACCTTGCTGGAAATCTCCTCGATCGAGGTATTGGTGGTGCTCAAGGTCGGAATGCGCTCCATCTGGAACATGCGCTCGGCGGTGGCCACCTCGCGCCGGCAGGTCTCCGCCGCGCTGTAGCGTGAATTGGCACGCCGCTCCTGGCGGATCTGCTGCAACCGCTCCGGGTCGATGGTCAGGCCGAACAGCTTGCTGCGGTAGTTGCGCAGGCGCGGCGGCAGGCGCTCGTTTTCCAGATCTTCCTCGGTCAACGGATAGTTGGCGGCGCGGATGCCGTAATGCAATGCCAGGTAGATGCAGGTCGGCGTCTTGCCGGCGCGCGACACCGCCACCAGGATCACGTCGGCCTCGTCGTAATTGAGTGCGATGCCGTCATCGTGGCTCAGCGCAAAGTTCATCGCGTTGATGCGGCGGTGATAGGTCTCGAAATCCACCATGCCGTGCGCACGCCCCACCCGCGAATGCCGCGGCGCATTGAGCTCGCGCTCCAGCGGTTCGATGAAGGGCGCGAACACGTCCAGCATCAGGGCGCCGCTTTCGGCCAGGATCATGCTCAGTTGGGGATCGACGCAGGAATTGACCACCACCGGGCGCACCTGGTACCGCTCGCCTGCCGCGCGCACGCGCAACGCCGCATCGCGCGCTTTTTCTGCATCATCAATGAACGACATGCGGTCGGTGACGAAGTTGAATCCGCTGAACTGCGTGAGCAGGCTATGCCCAATCGTTTCAGCGGTGATACCGGTTCCATCGGAGACGTAGAACACCGGCCGAATTGTTGACATCAAGACCACCTCTTTGAACTGGTGTCCAAAACTTACGGGTTCATGCTTGTGCAGATTCCGCTGTGCACTGCATCATAGCGGCTTCTTCCTACGGACGCGGCCATCCAGCCCGCTCGGGCGATGGCCATACGGAGCATCGCGCTTGAACGAGAATATCCTGTGGTTGCATGAGCTACGCCTGGCCGATCTGGCCCGCGTAGGCGGTAAGAATTCCTCGCTCGGCGAGATGATCGGCAACCTGGCCGGGCTTGGCGTTTCGGTTCCCGGTGGATATGCGACCACTGCCGAAGCTTTCAAGGACTTCATCGCGCATAACGATCTGTCCAAGCGGATCTTCGACAAGCTTGCAACGCTGGACGTCGAAGACGTTGGCGCCCTCACCATCGCCGGCAAGGAAATCCGCGGCTGGGTGATCGATGCGCCGCTGCAACCGGAACTGGACCGCGACATCCGCACCGCCTACGCACAGCTGTGCGCGGAAAACGGTGGCGGCGAGGTGGCCGTGGCGGTGCGTTCGTCGGCCACCGCCGAAGATCTGCCCGATGCCTCGTTCGCCGGTCAGCAGGAAACCTTCCTCAATGTCACCGGCGCCGACGATGTCGTGCACAAGGTCAAGGAAGTGTTCGCCAGCCTCTACAACGATCGTGCGATCGCCTATCGCGTGCATCATGGTTTCAAGCACGAAGACGTGTTCCTGTCGGCCGGCGTGCAGTTGATGGTGCGCTCGGGCGTCGGTGCGGCCGGCGTGCTGTTCACCCTGGACACCGAATCGGGCTTCCGCGATGTGGTGTTCGTCACCTCCAGCTTCGGCCTGGGCGAGATGGTCGTGCAGGGCGCGGTCAACCCGGACGAGTTCTATGTCTACAAGCCCACGCTGACTGCGGGCAAGCCGGCAATCCTGCGCCGCTCGCTCGGCAGCAAGGCGATCCGCATGGTCTATTCGGACGTGCCCGGCGAGCGCGTGCGTACCGAAGACACGCCGGTGGAACTGCGCAGCACCTTCTCGATCAGCGACGAAGACGTGCAGGAGCTCTCCAAGCAGGCACTGGTGATCGAAAAGCATTACGGCCGCCCGATGGATATCGAGTGGGCCAAGGACGGTGTCAGCGGCAAGCTGTTCATCGTGCAGGCGCGCCCGGAGACCGTGAAATCGCGCAGCCATGCCACCCAGATCGAGCGTTTCTCGCTGGAAGCCAAGGACGCCAAGGTCCTGGTCGAGGGCCGTGCGGTGGGCGCCAAGATCGGCAGCGGCGTGGCCCGCGTGGTGCGTTCGCTGGACGACATGAATCGCGTGCAGGCCGGCGATGTGTTGATCGCCGACATGACCGATCCCGATTGGGAGCCGGTGATGAAGCGAGCCTCGGCCATCGTCACCAACCGCGGCGGCCGCACCTGCCACGCGGCGATCATCGCGCGCGAACTCGGCGTGCCGGCCGTGGTCGGCTCGGGCAACGCCACCGACGTGATCAGCGACGGCCAGGAAGTGACGGTCAGCTGCGCCGAAGGCGATACCGGCTTCATCTACGACGGCCTGCTGCCGTTCGAGCGCACCACCACCGACCTGGGCAACATGCCGCCTGCCCCGCTCAAGATCATGATGAACGTGGCCAACCCCGAGCGCGCGTTCGACTTCGGCCAGCTGCCCAACGCCGGCATCGGCCTGGCACGCCTGGAAATGATCATTGCCGCGCATATCGGCATCCATCCCAACGCGCTGCTGGAGTACGACAAGCAGGACGCCGACGTCCGCAAGAAGATCGACGCCAAGACCGCCGGCTACGGCGATCCGGTGAGCTTCTACGTCAATCGCCTGGCCGAGGGCATCGCGACGCTGACCGCCTCGGTGGCGCCGAACACGGTGATCGTGCGCCTGTCGGACTTCAAGTCCAACGAGTACGCCAACCTGATCGGCGGCACGCGCTACGAGCCGCATGAAGAGAACCCGATGATCGGCTTCCGTGGCGCCAGCCGCTACGTCGACCCGTCCTTCACCAAGGCCTTCTCGCTGGAGTGCAAGGCGGTGCTGAAGGTGCGCAACGAGATGGGCCTGGACAACCTCTGGGTGATGATCCCGTTCGTGCGTACGCTGGAAGAAGGCCGCAAGGTAATCGAGGTGCTGGAGCAGAACGGGCTCAAGCAGGGCGAGAACGGTCTGAAGATCATCATGATGTGCGAGCTGCCGTCCAACGCGTTGCTGGCCGATGAATTCCTGGAGATCTTCGACGGTTTCTCGATCGGCTCCAACGACCTGACCCAGCTGACCCTGGGCCTGGACCGCGATTCGTCGATCGTGGCGCATCTGTTCGACGAGCGGAATCCGGCGGTCAAGAAGCTGCTGTCGATGGCGATCAAGTCGGCGCGCGCCAAGGGCAAGTACGTGGGCATCTGCGGCCAGGGGCCGTCGGATCACCCGGAGCTGGCCGAGTGGCTGATGCAGGAAGGCATCGAGTCGGTGTCGCTGAATCCTGACACCGTGGTCGATACCTGGCTGCGTCTGGCCAAGCTGAAGAGCGAGAGCTGATGGGCATGCTGGGTGCAGTGGCGGCGGCGGCTGGAGCCGTCGCCGCAAGGCCGGTGGCGACCAAGGCGGCGGAGCCGGCGTTCAACTGGGCAAACATCCCGTGGGCGCAGTACGTGCTCAACTGGGGACTGGCCCTGCTGATCGTGGTGGTCGGCATGTGGCTGGCCAAGCAACTCAGCCAGTGGCTGCACCGTGCGCTGACCCGCGCGCGCGTGGAGATCACGCTGACCAACTTCCTGCGCAATGTGCTGTATGCGTTGTTGCTGGTGCTGGTCTTCGTCACTGCGTTGAGCAAGATCGGTGTGCCGCCGACCTCGCTGATCGCAGTGCTGGGTGCAGCCGGCCTGGCGGTTGGTCTGGCGTTGAAGGATTCGCTGTCCAATATCGCTGCAGGCGTGATGCTGATCGTGCTGCGGCCGATGCGCGATGGCGACCACGTGGTGATTGCCGGCCAGGAGGGCATCGTCGACGAGATCAGGATCTTCCAGACGCGGATCCGTTCGTTCGACGAGCGCATGATTACCCTGCCCAACAGCACGATCACCACCTCGCCGATCGTCAACTACAGCACCCTGCCCAACCGGCGCCTGGAAGTGACGGTGGGCGTGGGCTACGGCGACGATCTGAAAAAAGCCCAGCAGCTGTTGCTGCAGATTGCCAAGGACAATCCGAACCTCCTGGAGTCGCCGGCACCGTTCGTGCAGGTCACCAACCTGGGCGAAAGCACGGTGGACCTGATGTTGTTCGCATATGCGACCAACGGCAATTTCGGCGCAGCCAAGAGCACCACGCTGGAACAGATCCGCAACCAGTTGCTGGAAAACGGGCTCAATATCCCGTATCCGCAGCGCGACCTGCACGTGTACCACCACGATGCCGACGGCAAGCCGATCTCCGACCTGCTGCTGAGAGGCATCGCCGACGATGGCGACCTGAGCAAGGGGCCGTCGCTGGCACGCTGACGTGCTGGATGGCGTGACGCAAAAGCAAAAGGCCGCATCGAAGGATGCGGCCTTCTTGCTGGATGCGCTGGCACCGTGTGCGTCTGGCTACGCGGTCAGCGGCGAACCCCGCGCGCTGCTCGGCGCACGCAGGCCGCAACTGGGCACGTCAACACGCCACGCCCACCGCGTGCAACACCGCAGCTAGCGCTCAGCCCTGCGCCTTTGCCTGGGAATCGCCGCCCAACGCGCCCATGAACTGGCGGTAGTGCCGCAGCTCGTCGATCGAATCGCGCACATCGCTCAGGGCGGTGTGCGCCGAGCTCTTGGCAACCCCATTGGCCACCGTCGGCGCCCAGCGCCGTGCCAGCTCCTTGATGGTGGACACGTCCAGGTTGCGGTAATGGAAATAGCGCTCCAGGCGCGACATCTGGCGGTGCAGGAAGCGGCGATCCTGGCAGATCGAGTTGCCGCACATCGGCGAGGCACCGGCGCGGATCCACTCGCCCAGGAAGGCCACCGTCTGCGCTTCTGCCTGGGCATGGGTGACCTGGCTGTCGAGCACACGCTGCCACAGGCCCGAACGGCGGTGCTGGTTGCGGTTCCATTCGTCCATGGCTTCCAGCGTTGCCAGCGGATGGGCGATGGCCAGTTCCGGCCCTTCGGCAAGCACGTTCAACTGCGCATCGGTCACGATGGTGGCGATCTCGATGATGGAATCGCGATCGGTATCCAGGCCGGTCATTTCCAGATCGATCCAGATCAGTCGGTCGTTGCCTGCAAGGGTGTCTGCCATGTCGCCGTCCTGTGGAGGGCCGTCGCCGGCCAGATGCTGAAGGGCGCGCATCATACCGCGGCCGCGCCGCTCAGGGCGCGAGGGGCGGCTTGCCACGCTTGGCCCTGAAGTAATTGGTCAGCCGCAGCCCCGCCTCGGCGGCCAGGACGCCACCACTGACCTGCACGCGGTGGTTGTGGCGCGGGTCGGCGGGCAGGTCGAACACGCTGCCGCAGGCGCCGGTCTTGGGGTCGCTGGCAGCGAATACCACCCGGGCGATACGCGCATGGATCATCGCCATTGCGCACATCGCGCACGGCTCCAGCGTGACGTACAGCGTGCAGCCGATCAGCCGATGGTTGGCCAGGTGGCGGCCGCCTTCGCGCATGGCCATGATCTCCGCATGCGCGCTGGGATCGTGGCTGGCGATATTGAAGTTCCAGCCTTCGCCCAGCACGTTGCCCTGCGCATCGATCAGCAGCGCGCCGACCGGGATCTCGTCAAAGTCGCGTTCGGCACGCTCGGCCAGCTGCAGGGCGCGTTGCATCCACTGTCGGTCGATAAGCGCCTGCGCCGCGTCGACCGACGTCTCCACCCGCATGCTCACGCGGCGCTGCCGCCCTGGCGATCCAGGAACGCGGCGAACGCGGCCACGGTGGCTTCGCTGACATGGTGCTCGATGCCTTCGGCATCGCGCCGCGCGGTGGCCTCGTCGATGCCCAGCGCAAGCAGGAAGCGTTCGACGATCTGATGGCGCTGCCGGCTGGACGCGGCCAGCGCCTCGCCGGCCGGGGTCAGGAACACCCCGCGGTAGGGGCGCTGCACCACCCAGCCGTCGCGCACCAGCCGCTTGAGCATCTTGGCCACGGTCGGCTGGGCCACGCCCAGGCGTGCGGCGATATCGACCTGGCGCGCCTCACCGCCGTCGACCAGCAGATCGGAGATCAGCTCCACGTAGTCCTCGACCAGCTCGGCGCGACGCGCCTCGCGCACCTGACGGAAGCTCTCCATGTGCACCTGCGCGTCGATCAGCGCCGGCGCGGCTGCTTCCAGCTTTTCGCTCTTGCCCACCCTCATCCCCGTCATCACGTCCGGCGCCAGTGCCGGGATGCGTAGTTTGAAGCACGCAGCCGATCATTACGATTTAAATTGCCAATGCTCAACAGCATAGCAGTTGCTATATCATCCGTATGACCCTAGCCAGCCTGCCCGCATGTCCGCCGATCTCCGTCCCAACGCAGCCCTGCCCCTCCCCTCGCCGGCAGCGGCCCATGGCGGGCTGGGCGACCACCACGCCAGCGTCGCCGTGCCCAAAGGAGGCCACTGGTGGTTCCGGCTGCTGGCGTTTCTGGGCCCGGGCTACATGGTGTCGGTCGGGTACATGGACCCGGGCAACTGGGCCACCGACCTGGCCGGTGGCTCGCAGTTCGGCTATCTGCTGCTGTCGGTGATCCTGTTGTCCAACCTGATGGCGATCGTGCTGCAGAGCCTGTCGGCACGGCTGGGCATCGCCACCGGGCTGGATCTGGCGCAGGCCTGCCGGGCGCGTTATCCGCGCGGGGTGAACCTGGCACTGTGGGGCATCTGCGAACTGGCGATCATCGCCTGCGACCTGGCCGAGGTGATCGGCACCGCCATCGCGTTGAAGCTGTTGTTCGGCATTCCGCTGACCGTGGGCGCCATCATCACCGCGGTGGACGTGGTGCTGGTGTTGCTGCTGATGAATCGCGGTTTCCGCGCGCTGGAAGCGTTCGTGATCGCGCTGCTGTTGATCATCTTCGTCTGCTTCGGCATCCAGATCGCGCTGGCGGCACCGCCAATCGCAGCCGTGCTGGGCGGCTTCATTCCGCGTGCGCAAGTGGTCACCGACCCGCATGCGCTGTATCTGGCGATCGGCATCATCGGTGCGACGGTGATGCCGCATAACCTGTACCTGCATTCGTCGATCGTGCAGACACGTGCGTACCCGCGCACCGATGTGGGCCGCAAGTCGGCGCTGCGCTGGGCGGTGACCGACAGCACCGTGGCGTTGATGTTCGCGCTTTTCATCAACGCCTCGATCCTGATCCTCGCGGCGGCGGTGTTCCATGCGCAGGGCCGTACCGATGTGCAGGAGATCGAACAGGCGCATGCCCTGCTCGCACCGATGCTGGGCGTGGGCCTGGCCTCGACGCTGTTTGCCGTCGCGCTGCTGGCCTCCGGCGTCAATTCCACCGTCACCGCCACGCTGGCTGGACAGATCGTGATGGAAGGCTTCCTGCAATTGCGCTTGCCGCCGTGGCTGCGCCGCCTACTGACGCGCGGCATCGCCATCGTGCCGGTGGTGATCGTGACCTGGCTGTATGGCGAGGCCGGCACCGCGCGGCTATTGGTGCTGAGCCAGGTAGTGTTGTCGATGCAGCTGCCGTTTGCGGTGATCCCGCTGGTGCGCTTCGTGTCCGACCGTGCGTTGATGGGCGCGCTGGTGGCACCGCCCTGGCTGGTGCGCATCGCCTGGGTCATTGCGACGGTGATCGTCGGCTTGAACCTGAAGCTGCTGTGGGATACCGCGCTGCAGTGATCCGTCTCGGCGACCAGCGGCGGTGATCTGCCCGTCCGGTCGAGGCTGATGCGCTGGCGGCGCCTTGCAGATACCGAATGCACAACGGCCGACGCCGGACGCCGCAGCTTTCTCATCTCCGGCACGGCCACCGTGGCAGCGTTGGCGCTGCCGGGCGTCGCCAGTGCTGCCCCGGCGTGACGCGCTCACCCCACCGCCCCAACCGACCAACAACGGAGTCAAGCCGATGTCCAATTTCGTCACCCGCCCCGACGGCGCCACCATTTTTTACAAGGACTGGGGTAAGGGCCAGCCGGTCGTGTTCTCGCACGGCTGGCCGCTCAGCGCCGATGCCTGGGATGCGCAGATGCTGTTCATGGGCCAACAGGGCTTCCGCGTGATCGCGCATGACCGCCGCAGTCATGGCCGCTCGTCGCAGACCTGGGACGGCAACGACATGGACACCTATGCCGACGACCTGGCGGCTGTGATCGAAACGCTGGACCTGCAGGACGCGATCCTGGTCGGCCATTCCACCGGCGGCGGCGAAGTGGCGCATTACGTCGGCCGCCATGGCAGCAAGCGCGTGGCCAAGGTAGTGCTGGTCGGCGCGGTGCCGCCGCAAATGGTCAAGAGCCCGACCAATCCCGGCGGCCTGCCGATGAGCGTGTTCGACGGCATCCGCGACGGCGTGGCCAAGGACCGCTCGCAGTTCTATCAGGACCTGACCACCCCGTTCTTCGGCGCCAACCGCGACGGCCACAAGGTCACCCAGGGCATGCGCGACGCGTTCTGGCTGCAGGGCATGCTGGGCGGCCACAAGGGCCAGTACGACTGCATCCAGCAGTTCTCCGAAGTGGACTACACCCCGGACCTGGAGAAGATCGACGTGCCCGCACTGGTGGTGCATGGCGACGACGACCAGATCGTGCCGATCGACGCATCCGGCAAGCTGTCGGCCAAGATCATCAAGAACGCCGAACTGAAGATCTACGCCGGCGCTCCGCATGGCCTCACCGTGACCCACGCCGATCAGTTCAACCAGGATCTGCTGGCCTTTGCAAACGCCTGACCTGGTTCGATTCGGGTTACTGAGCCGACTCGCGAGAGTCGGCTTTTTCGTGCGCTCCTGCTTCGCATCGCCCGTTCGAAGTGCGCAAGATCCACTACGCCGTTTTTTTTCTGCTCACGCCCATTCCGCCGCGACCTGCAACAAGGTCGAGCCTGCTTGAACGCCCGGCCACACGGCGCACCTGCCGCGCTGCCAAATCGATCGCCTTGAGCTATCGTATGCACCGCCAGCGGCGTGGGGGCCGCTTCAGCATCGTGTACAACCGCCGATAACGGCTAGGTCCGACCGCTGCCGGGGGGCTGCGGCGCACTCGATCCAATCACTAAACGCGTTCAGGGGAATTGCGATGCTTCGTCACTCTTTGCGGGTGCGCCTGCTGTTGCCGGTGCTGGCCTTGGTGCTGGTCGTGGTGGCGGCACTGACGGTCATTCTGGCCATTACCGAAGCGAACCGGGTCAGGTTCGAGGCCGGCGACGCGATCGAGCGCCAGTCGGTGTCCCTGCAGACCTTGTTCTCGGTCACCCGCGCGATGATGCTGGACCGCGTCAACTCCTCCATGCGCCAGCTGCGCAAGGAAGCCAACGCACACGGCGCTGCAAGCATCGGCAACGAAGTGCGCGTGGGCGAGCGCAATGCCAACGACCTGCTGCTGGGCCAGAAGGCGCAGGCCAACGACTTCGACATGCTCGACGATGTAACCGCCATCCACGAAGGCACCGCCACGCTGTTCTCGCGTACCGGCGATGACTTCGTGCGCATCTCCACCAACGTCAAGAAGGACGACGGCAGCCGCGCCATCGGCACCGTGCTCGATCCCAACGGCCAGGCCGCCGCCAAGCTGCGCAACGGCGAAAGCTTCTATGGCGTGGTCGACATCCTCGGCAACCCGTACGTCACCGGCTACGAGCCGATCTTTGCCGGCAACGACAAGCGCGTAATTGGTGCCTGGTACGTTGGCTACAAGGCCGACACGCAGGCGCTGGAAAACGTGGTCAGCAGCCGTCGCGTGCTCGACTCCGGCTTCATCGCCGTGTTCGACAGCAAGAACACGCTGCGCTTCCAGTCCACAACCGGTGCCACCACCGACACCGCCACCATCGAGCGGATCGTCAAGGACACGCCTGACGACTGGGTCGTGACCAAGCAGGAAGTGCCGGACTGGGGCTTCACCCTGGTCTCGGCCTACCCCAAGAGCGACGTCAATGACGTGATCGTGCGCCAGTCGCTGTGGATCGCCGGCATCGGCCTGCTGGTCTGCGCCTTGCTGCTCGGCCTGCAATGGGCGTTGATCTGGAGCCGCGTGCTGCGCCCGATCCAGCACCTGACCACCGTGGCCGAAGAGCTGAGCCTGGGCAAGTGGAACCACACCATCGACGAGGTCAACCTCAAGGATGAAATTGGTACCCTGGCGCGCGCCATCTCCCGCCTGTCCAACAGCGTGCGGCTGGCGATGGAACGGCTCAGCAAACGCTGAGCCCCGCGCACCCACTTCGTACCAGATGATGCAAGGAAGACGCCATGTCCACTGAATTCCGTCCGCTGATCGACGTGCTGCGCGAGCTCAAGGCGCTGGCACTGAAGAAGGCGTCCGGCTTTCTGTTCGTCGTCACCGAGGAGAACCACTCCTGCATCGTCCGCCTCAACGCCGGGCAGATCGAAGAAGTGGTGTTCCGCATGTTGCGCAATGACGAGGCGGTACAGCGCCTCACCATGGTCAACGCGGCCAAGGCCCGCTTCCAGGCCGACCCCGGTGCCGGCATGGGCAAGCCGTCGCTGCTGAGCGACGACGCGCGGCAGTGGTTGATGGGCGGTTTCGAACAGGATCTGGGTGGTGCGCCGGCTGGGCCGCGTGCGCCAATTGCACCGGCACGCGTGACGACTGCAGCAACGCCTGTCGCGGCACCGGGCGCGTCGCCTGCATCCGTCGGCGGCGGATCTGCACCAGACGAGCGCGTCCGCGATGCACTGGAGAAGGTCGCGTTGAACTACCTCGGCCCGATCGCCGGCATGCTCTGCGACGAAGCCTGGGACGCATCGAGCGACATCGAACAGGTGCTCAACCAGCTGGGCGCCAACCTCTCCACGCCGCAGGAAACGCAGAAGTTCATGGCCGATGCCCGTGTGGCGCTGGCCAAGGCGCACTGAAGAAGTTGGCGGCGGCGCGGCACAGCACAATCGACGTCGACATCTGCAAGCGCTACGCACTGCTTTCCAGTACGGCGCGCAACTGGCGATGTACCACTGAACGCAAACCTGTCGGCTAACTGCACGCCCTGACGAAAAGGCGCCTCACGGCGCCTTTGTCGTTCAACTCACTCCCACTCGATCGTCGCCGGCGGCTTGCCGGAGATGTCGTAGACCACGCGCGAGACGCCGCGCAGTTCGTTGATGATGCGGTTGCTCACCGTGCCGAGGAAGTCGTACGGCAGGTGTGCCCAGTGCGCGGTCATGAAGTCGATGGTCTCCACAGCGCGCAGCGCGATCACCCATTCGTAGGCGCGTGCGTCGCCGACCACGCCCACCGACTTGACCGGCAGGAACACCGCAAATGCCTGGCTGGTCTTGTCATACAGATCGGCCTTGCGCAGCTCGTCGATGAAGATCGCATCGGCCTTGGCCAGCAGTTCGGCGTATTCGCGCTTCACTTCGCCCAGGATGCGCACGCCCAGGCCAGGACCCGGGAACGGATGGCGATACACCATCGTGCGCGGCAGGCCGAGTTCGACACCGAGGCGGCGCACTTCGTCCTTGAACAATTCGCGCAACGGTTCGACCAGGCCCAGCTTCATGTGCTCGGGCAGGCCACCGACGTTGTGGTGGCTCTTGATCACGTGCGCCTTGCCGGTCTTGCTGCCGGCCGACTCGATCACGTCCGGATAGATCGTGCCTTGCGCCAGCCACTTGGCATTGGCCAGCTTGTTGGATTCTTCGTCGAAGATCTCCACGAACAGGTTGCCGATGATCTTGCGCTTGGCTTCCGGGTCGCTGACGCCTTCGAGCTTGGCGAAATAGCGGTCGGCCGCGTTGACGCGGATCACCTTCACGCCCATGTGCTCGGCGAACATCGCCATCACCTGGTCGCCTTCCTGCCAGCGCAGCAGGCCAGTATCGACGAACACGCAGGTCAGCTTGTCGCCGATCGCCTTGTGCAACAGCGCGGCCACCACCGACGAATCCACGCCGCCGGACAGGCCGAGAATCACTTCGTCATCGCCCACCTGCTCGCGCACGCGCGCGATCTGGTCGTCGATGATGTTGGCCGCCGTCCACAGCGTCTGGCAGCCGCAGACATCGACCACGAAGCGGCGCAGCAAGGTCTGGCCCTGCAGCGTGTGCGTCACTTCCGGATGGAATTGCACGCCGTACCAGCGCTTGTCCTCGTTGGACATTGCCGCCACCGGAATGCGGTCGGTCACTGCGGTAACGGTGAAGCCCGGCGGCACCTGCGAGACATGGTCACCGTGGCTCATCCATACGTTCAAACGCGACGCGCCGGCATGGTCGGTCAAGCCTGCGAACAAGGCATCGGCCGCCACCACATCGACTTCGGCATGGCCGAATTCGCGTTGATCGGCCGCTTCCGTAGCACCGCCCAGCTGCGCCGCCAGCGTCTGCATGCCGTAGCAGATGCCGAACACCGGCAGGCCGCTGTCGAACACTTCCTGTGGCGCGACCGGCGCACCCGGCAAGGTGGTCGACTCGGGACCACCGGACAGAATGATGCCCTTGGCACCGAAACCGGCAATCTCCGACGGGTCGTGATCCCAGGCCCAGATCTCGCAATACACCCCGATCTCGCGGATGCGCCGCGCAATCAGCTGGGTGTACTGCGCGCCGAAATCGAGGATGAGGATCTTGTCGCTATGGATGTTGGTCATTGAGAGCCGGAATTGGGAATTCGGGATTGGGGATTTGCAACAGCGGAATGGCAGCGATGCACCGCGCCGAAGGAGATGCGGCGGGCTGTTACGAATCCCCAATCCCGAATCCCCAATCCCGCGGATGGGCATCAGCCCATCCGGTAATTCGGCGGTTCCTTGGTGATCTGCACGTCGTGGACATGGCTCTCGCGCTGGCCGGCACCGGTGATGGTGACGAACTTCGGCTTGGTGCGCATTTCCTCGATGGTCGCGCAACCCACGTAGCCCATCGTGGCGCGCAGGCCGCCGATCAACTGATGGACGATGCCGCCGACCGGGCCGCGATACGGCACGCGCCCTTCGATGCCTTCCGGCACCAGCTTGTCGGCATCGCTGGAATCCTGGAAATAGCGGTCCTTGGACCCCTTCTCCATCGCGCCCAGGCTGCCCATGCCGCGGTAGCTCTTGTAGCTGCGGCCCTGGAACAGTTCGACCTCGCCCGGGGCCTCCTCGGTGCCGGCGAACAGGCCGCCGACCATCACCGTGGAGGCGCCGGCGACCAGTGCCTTGCCGATGTCGCCGGAATAGCGGATGCCGCCATCGGCGATCAACGGAATGCGGTCCTGCAGCGCCTCGGCAACCATGTCCACCGCGGTGATCTGCGGCACGCCGACACCGGCGACCACGCGCGTGGTGCAAATCGAGCCCGGACCCACGCCGACCTTGACCGCATCGGCGCCGGCGTCCATCAGCGCCAGCGCGGCATCGCCGGTGACGATGTTGCCGCCGATCACCTGCAGCTGCGGATACGCCTTCTTGACCCAGGCCACGCGATCGATGACGCCCTGCGAATGACCGTGCGCGGTATCGACAATCACCACATCCACGCCCGCCGCAGCCAGCAGTTCGATGCGCTGCTCGGTGTCGCCGCCCACGCCGACCGCCGCGCCGACCAGCAGGCGCGTGGATCCGTCCTTGGCGGCGTTGGGATTGTCGGTCTTCTTCTGGATGTCCTTGACCGTGATCAGGCCGCGCAGCTCGAAGCTGTCGTTGACCACCAGGATCTTTTCGATGCGGTTGCGGTGCAGCAGCTCCAGCACTTCCTCGTCACTGGCGCCTTCGCGCACGGTGATCAGGCGATCCTTCTTGGTCATGATGTGGCGGACCGGATCGTCGAGCTTCTTCTCGAAGCGCATGTCGCGGCTGGTGACGATGCCGACCAGTTCGCTGCCATCCACCACCGGCACGCCGGAGATGTTGCGCGCGCGGGTCAGCTTGAGCACCTCGCCGATGGTCGTGTCCGGGCTCACCGTGAACGGCTCGGTGATCACGCCGGATTCGAACTTCTTGACCCGGGCGACTTCGCCGGCCTGCTGCGCAGGAGTCAGGTTCTTGTGGATGATGCCAATGCCGCCCAGCTGGGCCATGGCCACCGCCAGGCGGTGTTCGGTCACTGTGTCCATCGCGGCCGAGAGAATCGGCAGTTTCAGGCGCAGATCGCGCGTCAGCCGGGTTTCCAGGCTGACGTCCTTGGGCAGGACGATCGAATGGGCGGGGACGAGGGAAACGTCGTCGTAGGTGAGAGCTTCAGCCTGGATGCGGAGCATCGGCGGACCCGAGTTTGGGGAAGCGCGGCATTTTACCCTGAAAGCCTTCACGAAGACACAACGCGACTGCAATGCAGCGTTACGCGCGCGCCTCAGCCAGCCGCGTCGGCCGCTTCCAGCGTGTTCTGCATCAAGGTGGCAACCGTCATCGGCCCCACCCCGCCCGGCACCGGCGTGATCCAGGCCGCACGTTGCACGGCCGCCTCGAACCCCACATCGCCGACCAGGCGGCCATCATCCAGTCGATTGATGCCGACATCGATCACTACCGCGCCCGGCTTGACCCATTCGCCGGGAATCAGGCCCGGTCGCCCCACCGCCACCACCAGGATATCGGCATTGCGCACGCTGGCTTCCAGCACTGCGGGCGGGGTGAACTTGTGGCAGCTGGTAACCGTGCAACCGGCGATCAGCAATTCCAGCCCCATCGGCCGGCCGACGTGATTGCTCACGCCCACGATGGTCGCATTGCGGCCGCGCACCGGCTGGTCGGTGTGCGCCAGCAAGGTCACGATGCCGCGTGGTGTGCACGGACGCAGGCCGAATTCGCGCAGCGCCAGATGCCCGACATTCTGCGGATGGAATCCATCGACGTCCTTGCGCGGATCGATACGCTGGATCAGGCGGTTGGCATCGGGGATGCCGGGCAACGGCAGCTGGATCAGGATGCCGTGGATCTTGGGGTCGGCATTGAGCTGGTCGATCAGCCGCGCCAGCTCGGCCTCGCTGGTGCCTTGCGGCAAGTCGTAGTCGAAGGCCTCGATACCAACCTTTTCCGCCGCACGCCGCTTGTTGCGCACATATACCGACGAGGCCGGATCGCCACCGACCAGTACCACCGCCAGCCCGGGGCGCGTCCTGCCGGCGGCCAGGCGCGCATCCACGCGCAGCTTCAACCCGTCGAGCAGTTCCTCGGCGATGCGGCGACCATCGAGAAGGCGGGCCGGAGCAGAGGCAGCTGGCGCGGAAACGGTCATGGGGCGTCAGGTGTAGAGTCGAAGGCCGTCTATTGTCCCCGATTCCGCCATGACCGACACCACCTCGACACCCGATTCCACCACCACGTCCATCGAAGCGGCCGCATTTCGCCGTCTGTTGCAGCATCTCAACCAGCAGCGCCCGGATGTGCAGAACATCGACCTGATGATCCTGGCCGGCTTCTGCCGCAACTGCCTGGGTGACTGGTACCGCGAAGCCGCCGAAGCGCAGGGCCAGCCGATGAGCAAGGAGCAGGCGCGCGAAGCGGTGTATGGCATGCCGTTTGCCGACTGGAAGCAGCGGCACCAGAAAGACGCCACGCCCGAGCAGCTGGACGCCTTCGCGGCCGCTCAACGCCGGCACGGCTGAGTCAATCGGTCTGTCCCCCAGGCCGGCACCTCGGCGCCGGTCGCTCAATTCCCTGAGGCGTTCTCGACCGGCTACGACAACTGCATCGCGACGCCGGATCTCGCGGGCAATGGCGGCGGCCTCGTCCACGCCCAGCTCGACCAGCGCCGCCTGCCGGGACGCCAGCGCCGACGCGAAGGTTCGCGACCCTGGCAATCCACTCCGGCGGCGACCAACTGCACTGCGTGCTCACGGCCGCAGGCGCGCACCAGCACGTTGGCCCGCCGTGTCGATCACCAACGGCACGGCGTTCTGGCCAGCAAGGGCCCAAACGACGAACGACGCCAGATGGCGTCGTTCGTGGATGCAGGCGATGGCCAGGCAATCAGCCGCGCGCGTCGGCCTCGGCCAATGCGGTGCGCAGGATTTCCTTGGCCGGCCCGCCATGCTTCTCGTGCTCGAGCGCGAAATGCACGGTGGCTTCGATCAGGCCGATATGCGCGCCGCAATCGAAACGGCGGCCTTCGAAGCGGTAGGCATCAACGGTTTCCTGTTGCAGCAGCCCGGCAATCGCATCGGTCAACTGGATTTCGCCGCCAGCGCCGGCGCCGGTCTCTTCGAGCAGCTCGAAGATCTTCGGGTTGAGCACATAGCGGCCGACCACGGCCAGATTGCTCGGTGCCACTTCCGGCTTGGGCTTTTCGACGATGGCGTTGATGCGGCCCTTGCGGCCATCGAACGCATCGGTGGCCACGATGCCGTAGCTGGCGGTCTTGTCGTGCGGCACATCCTCGACGGCAATGACGCTGCCACCGGAGGCCTCGGCCACATCGGCCATCTGGGTCAGTGCGCCGGCGCCGCGGTTCCAGATCAGGTCGTCCGGCAGCAACACCGCGAACGGCTCATCGCCGACGACGGCCTTGGCACACAGCACGGCATGGCCCAGGCCAAGCGCTTCGGCCTGCGTCACGAAAATGGCGCGCACGCCTTCCGGCAGGGCATGCCGCACCAGCTCCAGCTGCTCGAGCTTGCCGGCACGCTCGAGCTTCTGCTCCAGCTCGTAGGCCTTGTCGAAGTAGTCGGCGATGGAGTGCTTGTAGCGATTGGTCACGAAGATCAGCGTGTCGCAACCAGCCTGGATGGCTTCGTCGACGGCGTACTGGATCAGCGGTTTGTCGATGATTGGCAGCATTTCCTTCGGAACCGTTTTGGTTGCCGGAAGAAAGCGGGTCCCAAGACCTGCGACGGGGAATACGGCCTTGCGAATACGCTTGCTCATTAAAGTCTTCTGACCTCACGTGCGGGGAATGGAACGACCGTATCAGATCGCGCGTCGACTTTCCGTCGAGCCGCCGCGAAATCCGGCATCAGGCTGCCCAGCACAGTCTCCATCGCCTTGATGTCATAGCGGTTAACCGCCTCACGCAGGCGCGTCACCAGCTGCAACACCTGCTCGTGCGAGAACTCGCGCACGCCGGCCTCCAGAATCTTGGGATGCGCGGTGGGGCGATAGTCCTCGTCGGAATAGAACAGGGTTTCGTGCAGCTTCTCGCCTGGACGCAAGCCGGTATAGAGGATCGCCACGTCCTTGCCGGGCTGCTTGCCGGCGAGACGAATCATCTGCTCGGCGAGCAGGCGAATCGGCACCGGCTCGCCCATGTCCAATGTGTAGATCGCCCCGTGCGAGGCGGAGGCGGCGGCCTGCACCACGAGCTGGCAGGCTTCCGGAATGGTCATGAAGTAACGTGTCACATCCGGGTGCGTCACCGTGACCGGGCCGCCCTGGCGGATCTGTTCGCGGAACAACGGCACCACGCTGCCGGCCGAATCCAGGACGTTGCCGAAGCGCACGGTGATGAAGCGCGTCGGCGCATCGCGCGCGTCGAGACTCTGGCAGATCATCTCGGCGTAGCGCTTGCTCGCGCCCAGCACATTGACCGGCTCGACCGCCTTGTCGGTGGAGATGAAAACGAAGGTCTCGATGCGTGCACGCTGGCAGGCGCGCGCCACGTTTTCGGTGGCCAGCACGTTGTTGCGTACCGCCTCGCGCAATTGCTCTTCCAGCAATGGCACCTGCTTGTAGGCGGCGGCATGGAACACCGCATCAGGCGGTGCGGTGTTCAAGGCATGCGCGACCACCGCCGGGTCGCCGCAGTCGCCCAGCACGCGCACCACTTCGATATCGGGGAACAAGCGGCGCAGGTCCGAATCGACGGTCAGCAATGCCAGCTCGTCGATCTCCAGCAGCACGATGCGGCGTGCGCCATGACGGGCGCACTGGCGGCAGACTTCCGAACCGATCGAGCCACCCGCGCCGGTCACCATCACCGTCTTGTTGGTCAACCAGTCGCGTATCAGGCGCCAGTCCGGGGTGACCGGCTTGCGATTGAGCAGGTCTTCGATTGCGACCTCCTTCAACTCGCCAGGCAACGAGCGCCCTTCCAGCACGTTGATCAACTTGGGCACCATGCGGAACGGCAGCCCGGTGCTTTCGCAGATGGCCACCACGCGCTGCATGCCGGAGGCATCCAGCGACGGAATCGCAATGACCAGCAGCTTGGCAGCCGTCTCCTTGGCGATGGCTGCCGCCTGATCCAGGCTGCCCAGCACGTTGAGACCCTGGATCTTGGCGCCATGCAGGTTGTTGGCATCGTCCAGATACCCGACCGGCACAAATGCACCGGTGCGGCGCAGATCGCGGACAAGACCCTCGGCAGCGCGACCTGCGCCCAGGATCAATACGCGCTGCGCGGCGTCGCCGGAGTGTGCAATCTGGTAATCCTTCCAGGCGCGATACAGCAACCGTGGCGTGCCCAGCAGTGCCGACAGGGCGAACGGGTAGACGACCAGCACCGACAGCGGCACCCCGTCCAGGCGGTCATAGGACAGCGCCAGCACGATCGCGACCAGGCCGAGGAAACTCGACTTGAAGATGTTCCACAGGTCCGGCACCGACGCGAACCGCCACAGCCCGCGATACAGGCCCATCTTCCAGAACACCAGGCCTTGCGCGACCAGGACGACGCCGGTGCGCCAATCCCATAACGGCAGATCGGGGGCGTCGCGCAGCATCGAGTAGCGGCCGGCGTGCAGCAGCTGCCAGCATACCCACACCATCAGCAGGTCGTGCAGCACCACCGCTGCTTGCGGCAGGGCCTTGGTCAAACGATCACGCCAGGAAATCATAAGAGTCCATTACTCACGAATTGCGCACTCCATCGCGCAGAAAAAACCAGATTGCGGTGGCACCCAGACCCCATGCCAGGGCTCCGGACACTTGCAGCCAATTTGCATCATGACGAATTAACACATACAAGCAGACGGCAGCGACGCTGAAAGCGAAATAAATCCCGGTTACCGGAACGTGCGACTCAAGCCTGCGCGCCAGCCGCTGATAGAGATGTTGGGCGTGCGGCTCCCACCAACGTTGTCCGTCGAGCATGCGAGACAGCAGCGTGAAGCCGGCGTCTACAAGAAATGCGGTCAGCGGCAGCCAGCTGATCCACCAGCTCACCTGCCCGCTCGCCACTGTCAGCGCTAGCAACGCCGCCAGCACATAGCCCAAGGCACCACTACCGCCGTCGCCCAGAAAGATGCGCGCACGTGGAAAGTTGAACGGCAAGAATCCCAGGCAGGATGCGGCGACGGCAAGACCGGCCCATGCCCAGGCGCCCGGCACGACCGCGGCAAACGCCAGGGCAGCCAGCGCCGCCTGGCTGCTGGCCAGGCCGTTGATGCCGTCCATGAAATTCCAGACGTTGATCAACATCACCGACGCCATCGCGGTGAGCACGCCATCCCAGAGCTTGCCGGTGTGATGGCTGACCAGCCAGCCCAGCAGGACCGACGCCAGCAGATGGATCGCAAACCGCAACCTGGCCGAGAGCGGACGATGGTCGTCCCACCAACCGACCCCGGCCACCAGCACCAGACCTGCGGCGAACCAGCTGATGACAAGACCTGCCGCCGGCCACAACACGCCTGCCGCCACGCACCCCGCCAGCATCGCCGCCACGATTGCCATGCCACCGCCCCGTGGCGTGGCGACCACATGGCTGCGGCGTTCGCCAGGGTGATCGAGCAGGCGCCGATGCAACGCATAGCGCCGCAACAGCCAGGTCCCAAGTGCCGCGACCGTCAGGTGCAACAGACACCACCACAGCCAGGCCTGCGGCATCAGACCACCGCGTAGTTCAACAGCGGCTTGACCGTGCCCCATTCCTTGCAGCTCGGGCACTGCCAGTGGTGCGTCTTGGCACCGAAACCGCAGCGGGTACAGCGGTAGCTCGGGTTGCGCACCAGCAACTGGTCGGTGATGTGCTTGAGATCCTGCAAGGTGCCGACCGGGTCGCTGCCTTCAGCCAGGGTCAGGTCGATCAATGCCGATTCGCCGCGGACCGATGGCCGATCCTTGAGCTGACGCCCCAGGTAGGCCAGCGCCGGCGCCACGCCATCCTGCGCTTCCATCAGCTGCGTCAACGCCAGCACCGGCGCGATGCCGCGATAGTGCTCGGTCATCTCCGACAGGAAATTACGCGCACCTGCAATATCACCCACCCGGCGATAGGCCGCCATCAACGCAGGGATGATTTCAGGCAGGTATTCCGGATCGTGCCGCGCCGCACGTTCGAACGCGCGGACGGCCGCTTCGTCGTGTCCGCGCTCGGCTTCGATGCGTCCTTCCAGAATGCCCGCACGCACCGAGGTGCCATCGGCCTGGTAGGCGCGCGCGACCGCCTGCAGCGCTTCGTCGGGCTTGCTCAAGCCGCGGTAGCGATCGGCAAGCTCGCACTCGAATTGCGAAATCAGCTTGCCCATCGGCTCGCCGGTGACTTCTTCGTAACGGGTGGCGTTGTCGATCGCCTTTTCCCAATCACGCTCGGCCTGATAGATGCCGATAAGATGACGCAACGCCTGCGGCGCACGCTGATCCAGTTGCGCCAGCTCGGTGAATACGGTCTCGGCACGATCCAGCAGGCCGGACTTCATGTAGTCCTCGCCCAGCGCCAGCAAGGCCTGCACGCGCTGTTGGTCGGTCAGGTCGGCGCGTTGCACCAGGCCCTGGTGCAGCCGGATCGCGCGATCGACCTCGCCGCGACGGCGGAACAGATGTCCCAACGCGACCTGGGTCTCGAAGGTTTCCTTGTCCAGTTCGGCGATGTGCAGAAACAGCTCGATCGCCTTGTCCGGCTGCTCGTTGAGCAGATAGTTCAGCCCGCGAAAATAGGTGCTGGACAAGCGACTGACCTGGGTATCGCCATGGCGCTGGCCACCGCGGCGGCCAACGACCCAGCCCCCCAGCGCTGCCAACGGCACGAACAGGAAGAACCAGATCCACTCGGTCAGAAAGTCCATACGCGCTTACAGTCCATCAAAGGGGCGCGGCTCGACTGCGGCAGGCGCAATCGGCCTGGCATCGGTGCGACTGACTGCAACGGCCTTGTTGGCCTGGCGCAGTTTGGAATAGAGGGGAATCACCACACTGACCAGCACCATGCCGGCACCGATCAACACACCGACCAGCAGCGCGACGATGATCGCGATCCCGGAGGTCGTATGCACACTGGAGAAAAGGAAGTCGAGAGTGACGTCCTGGGAATTGACCGCGCCGATGATCAGACCGACCAGCAGGAAGGCCAACATCACCAGCAAACGAAACACCTTCATGGCCGGACTCCGTCGAAAGAGGCTTAGCTTAACCGAGCCGACATAAACGCAGCGGCAGAACGAGCGTCAGTCGGTCGCATCAAGCAGATCGACCGGGACCACGGAGCTGACACGCTCACGCAATTCCTTGCCAGGCTTGAAGTGCGGAACATGCTTGCCCGGCAACGCGACCGACTCACCGGTCTTCGGATTACGGCCCAGACGTGGCGGGCGGTAGTGCAACGAGAAGCTGCCGAACCCGCGGATTTCGATCCGATCACCATCGGAGAGCGCCTGCCCCATCATTTCCAGCAGCGATTTGACTGCCAGATCAACGTCGTCCGCCTTCAGATGCGCTTGACGTCGCGCCAGGATTTCAATCAATTCGGACTTGGTCATGGGAAGACTTGCTTTTTCGACTGACACATCGGAATCGGCCCGGGCAAGCCCGGGCCGATCCATCACGCTCTTGCGAGCGCTACGCGCTTACTCGGACTTGTTGCTGTTCAACTGTGCACGCAGCAGCGCGCCCAGCTGAGTCATGCCGCCCGACGCAGCGGAGGACTGGTATTCCTCCAGCGTTTCGCGCATTTCGGCATCGTCCTTGGCCTTGATCGACAGCTGCAGGGTGCGGCCCTTGCGGTCCATGCCCACGAACTTGGCTTCGATCTTGTCGCCGACCTTCAGGTGCTGGGTCGCATCGTCCACGCGCTCGTTGGCGATGTCGCGTGCAGCGACGTAGCCTTCGATGCCATCGGCCAGGTCGATCGTGGCGCCCTTGGCATCCACTTCACGCACCACGCCTTCGACCTTCGAACCCTTCGGGTTGGACGCCATGTACTGGCCGAACGGATCCTGCTCCAGCTGCTTGACGCCCAGGCTGATGCGCTCACGTTCCGGATCGACTGCCAGCACGACGGCTTCCAGCGTGTCGCCCTTCTTGTAGTTGCGCACGACGTCTTCGCCGGTGGTGTTCCAGCTGATGTCGGACAGGTGGACCAGGCCGTCGATGCCGCCGTCCAGACCGATGAAGATGCCGAAGTCGGTGATCGACTTGATCTGGCCAGACACCTTGTCGTTCTTCTTGTGGGTGGCAGCAAAGGTTTCCCACGGATTGGCGGCAACCTGCTTCATGCCCAGCGAGATGCGGCGACGCTCCTCGTCGACATCCAGCACCATCACTTCGACTTCGTCACCGACCTGCACAACCTTGGACGGGTTGACGTTCTTGTTGGTCCAATCCATCTCGGACACGTGCACCAGGCCTTCGACGCCCGGCTCGATCTCGACGAATGCGCCGTAATCGGTGACGTTGGAGACCTTGCCGAACACGCGGCTGTTGGCCGGGTAACGACGGGCGATGTTGTCCCACGGATCTTCGCCCAGCTGCTTCAGGCCGAGGCTGACGCGGTTACGCTCGCGATCGAACTTCAGCACGCGCACGTCCAGCTCGTCGCCGACGTTGACGACCTCGGACGGATGGCGCACGCGCTTCCAGGCCATGTCGGTGATGTGCAGCAGGCCGTCGATACCGCCCAGGTCCACGAACGCGCCGTAATCGGTCAGGTTCTTGACGACACCCTTCAGGATCGCACCTTCCTGCAGCTTGTCCATCAGCTGCTCGCGCTCTTCCGAGTGCTCGCTCTCGACCACGGCACGACGCGAAACCACCACGTTGTTGCGCTTGCGGTCCAGCTTGATCAGCTTGAACTCGAGTTCCTTGCCTTCCAGGTAGGCCGGGTCGCGCACCGGGCGCACATCCACCAGCGAACCAGGCAGGAACGCGCGGACATCCTTGATGTCCACGGTGAAACCACCCTTGACCTTGCCGCTGATGCGGCCGGTGATGGTTTCGTTCTTTTCCAACGCCTCTTCCAGCTCGTCCCACACCATTGCGCGCTTGGCCTTCTCGCGCGACAGCACGGTCTCACCGAAGCCGTTCTCGATGGAATCGAGGGCAACCTTGACCTGGTCGCCTACGCCGACATCGATCTCGCCAGCGTCATTACGGAACTGCTCGATCGGCACGATGCCTTCGGACTTCAGGCCAGCGTTGATCACCACCACGTCGCCGCGCACTTCCACGACGGTACCGGTGACGATCGAGCCCGGCTTCAGCTTCGCCAGATTGGCTTGACTGGCTTCGAACAGTTCAGCAAAAGATTCTGTCATTTGAATTTTACTCAGTTGAACACACGGGCGTTGATCGTCGAATGCGACAGATGCCAAGCGCCCAGCCTGTTGGTCGACTCCGGACAGCGAGTCGGTTAAGTAGTCATAGAACCGCCACACGGGATGTGCGACGGAGCCTTGGAACGCCTTACGGTCGGCGGGACATGCCCGCTTGCGGAACGCTTACGACGACGTGCGGGCGGCTAACACCCCGACCACACGCTGGACGACATCCTCGATCCCTATTCCGCTGGTATCGATCAGCACGGCGTCTTCGGCCGGCCGCAATGGCGCCACCACCCGCTGCGCATCACGGGCATCTCGAGCCATGATCTCGCGCAGCAGGTCGTCAAAGATAACCGAAACACCCTTTTCCATCAACTGTTTATGGCGACGGCCCGCACGTTCTTCGGCACTGGCGGTCAGAAACACCTTGAAGGCGGCATCGGGGAAGATCACCGTGCCCATGTCGCGCCCGTCTGCAACCAGGCCGGGCGCGCGCCTGAATGCGCGCTGGCGCTCTTTCAGCGCGCTGCGCACCTCGGGAATGGCGGCAATTGCCGAAGCCAGCGCCCCGGTGGTTTCCAGGCGCAGCTCGCCAGTGGCATCGGCGCCGTTGACCAGTACCCGCAGCCCCGCCTCGCCCGCGTCGTCGAACTCCACCTTGGTATCGAACGTGCAGCGCACCAGCGCGGCCGGGTCGGACACGTCCAGATCGGCCCAGCTCGCCGCCACGCCCACGGCGCGATACAGTGCGCCCGAATCGAGGTAATGCCAGCCCAGCCGGGCGGCCACGATCCGGCTCACGGTGCCCTTGCCGGCGCCGGAGGGACCATCGATGGTAAGGACGGGCGAAAGGTCGGTCATTCAGGTTTCCGGAAGGTCATCAGCCGGTAGTGTAGCGCCGCTCGCAGCGATTGCGATGCAACCACTTGAAAGCACGACGAAAAGCCGGTTAGAATTGCCGGCTTAATTCTGGGTGCACCCTCGATTGCGGGCACTCTTCCATCGAATCCAACCGTTTACGCCGAGGTGTGCCATGAAAGTCCTGTCCTCCCTGAAGTCTGCGAAGACCCGTCACCGCGACTGCAAGGTGGTCCGCCGCCGCGGCAAGGTCTTCGTGATCTGCAAGTCGAACCCGCGTTTCAAGGCGCGTCAGCGCTAAGCTTTCGCCGCGCGTGCAAGACCCGAGAAAGCCGCCTCCGGGCGGTTTTTTCTTGGCCGATGCTTCACGCCGGCGATGGCTACATGCAGGCTGGAGTGTGTCGGGGGCATGGCGGGCTTGGCGCGGCATTCAAACTGACCGACATCCGGCGCGGCGTTGGGTAACACCGCCCTGCAGGCACGCCCGTCCTGGTTTTTGCTGTAATCACCATCCGAATCTTGTCCACTGGGGAGTAGATGACATGCGCAACCGTTTGTTTGTCCTGCCGCTGATCGCACTGATGGGGATCAGCGCCGTCGCGTCGGCCGATACGCTGCTGGTGGACCGGGTACAGCAAAAGCCTGCCGCTGCCCTGCCCCTGCGCGGCGACAGCATGAGCCAGGTCGAAGGCCGTTACGGTGCGCCGCAGGAAAAGCTGGAACCGCGCGGCGGCCAGAAGCGCCAGTGGCCGACGATCCACCGCTGGGTGTATCCGGCCTTCACCGTGTACTTCGAAAAGAGCCGGGTGATCGACGTGGTGGCCAATCAGGCCGATGCCAACGAGATTGGACCAAAGCCACCGATCAGGTGATCGGGTGGCGTTCGAGCGCCATCGGATGGTGGCTGCAACGCTGGTCTGATCCAATGATGCGCGGGATACGATCACTGCGCGCTTCATGCAACGGCGATGTCGTGCAGCACACCCCGGATGCAGGCAGATCGCGAGCGTCGATGCGAGTTACCCGCACGCGCCGATTTGAGGCGAGTCCCTCGCAAGCGCCCGCACATCCCTGTGCGGGGATTTGAATTAACAGCCTGGGCTTGCCTGGGCATTGATGGGTAATTTTCAGGTATGACCGATAGCATCCGCTTTCCCGCCGAGTGGGAACCTCAATCCGCCGTGTTGATTGCATGGCCGCATGCGGGCACCGATTGGGCCGAGCGTCTTGCCGAGGTGGAAGAGACCTATATCGCGCTGGTCACGGCGATTTCCCGCTTCGAGCCGGTGATCGTGTGCGTGGCCGATGACGATCTGCAGATCTACGCGGAAGCGCGGCTGCGCTCGGCGCGGGTGGACATGGCGCGGGTGCGCTTCGTGGTTGCGGCCTACAACGACACCTGGCTGCGCGATTCCGGCCCGATCACGCTGCGCCAGGATGGCGGCTTCCGCCTGATGGATTTCCGCTTCACCGGCTGGGGCGGCAAGTTCGAGGCGAGCCTGGACGATCAACTGGTCACTTCGCTGGATGCGGCGCAGGTGTTCGTGCCCTCGCAGGTGCAGACGGTCGACTTTGCGCTGGAAGGCGGCGCGATCGAGACCGATGGTGCCGGCACATTGCTGACCACCTGGACGTGCCTGCACGAGCGGCATCCGCAGCGCACGCGCGATTCGCTGAGTGCCGACCTTGCCGCGTGGCTGGCGCAGGACCGCGTGCTGTGGCTGGATCATGGCTACCTGGAAGGCGACGACACCGACGCGCATATCGACACGCTGGCGCGCTTTGCCGGCCCGGATGCGATCGTCTACCAGGGCTGCGATGTGGCCACCGATTCGCACTACACCGAACTGCAGGCGATGGGCGCCGAACTGGCGGCGTTGCGCACCGCCGACGGGCAGCCGTATCGCCTGTTCGTGTTGCCATGGGCCGAGCCGATCCTGGATCAGGGCCGGCGCCTGGCCGCCTCGTACGCCAATTTCCTGATCGTCAACGGGGCGGTGCTGATGCCGGCCTACGGCGACAAGGCCGATGCGAGCGCGCAGGCGGTGCTGGCCGAAGCGTTTCCGCAGCACACCATCGTGCCGGTGCCGTGCCGCCCGCTGATCTGGCAGAACGGCAGCCTGCACTGCCTGACCATGCAGCTGCCCGCCGGTTTGCTGGCGGGCTGATCCATTCCTGTTCCGGCCGGCAGGCCGGTGTTACGCCATCGCGCGCTACCTTAGTGCGCCACTTCGCTGGACCAATCGCCATGACCCGTCATCTCCTTCCCGTCGCGCTGATCCAGGAGCGCAACCACGGCGACGCCGAGGCCAATCTGGCCATCATCGAATCGCGCGTGGCCGAAGCCGCCGCGCAGGGCGCCAAGCTGGTGCTACTGCAGGAACTGCACAACGGTGCGTATTTCTGCCAGCACGAGTCGGTGGACGAATTCGACCTGGCCGAGCCGATCCCCGGCCCCAGCACCGAGCGTCTGGGCGCGCTGGCCAGGCAGCACGGCGTGGTGCTGGTGGCTTCGTTGTTTGAGCGCCGCGCGGCCGGGCTGTATCACAACACCGCGGTGGTGTTCGAAAAGGACGGCCGCCTGCTCGGCAAGTACCGCAAGATGCATATCCCGGACGATCCGGGCTTCTATGAGAAGTTCTACTTCACCCCGGGCGATCTGGGCTTTGCGCCGATCGATACCTCGGTCGGCCGGCTGGGCGTGCTGGTGTGCTGGGACCAGTGGTACCCCGAGGCCGCGCGCCTGATGGCGCTGGCCGGTGCGGAACTGCTGCTCTACCCCACCGCGATCGGCTGGGATCCGGACGACCAGCAACCCGAGCAGGAGCGCCAGCGCGATGCCTGGGTGCTCAGCCATCGCGGCCATGCGGTCGCCAACGGGGTGCCGGTGCTGTCGTGCAACCGCGTCGGTCACGAGCCCTCGCCGCTGGGCGCGTCGGGCATCCAGTTCTGGGGCAACAGCCATGTGCTGGGGCCGCAGGGCGAATTCATCGCCGAAGCCGGACAGGACCCGACCGTGCTGGTGTGCGACGTCGATCTGCAGCGCAGCGAACACGTGCGCCGCATCTGGCCGTTCCTGCGCGATCGCCGCATCGATGCGTATGGCGATCTGCTCAAGCGCTACATCGACTGACCGCATGCCAGTCGAGTTGCGCGAGGCTGGCGCTGTCCGCGGCAAAGCCGTGCTTGGCGAGCTGATCGCACGCGGCAAACAACGCAGCGGTCGACCGATGATTGCGGTGATCGGCGATGCCGACACCCTGGCATCGCGACGGCTGCATGAACGTTTTGGTTTTCGCACGGTCGGAATGTTCACCGGTAACGGCCGCACGCATGGTCGCCGGCTGGACGGTGTGCAGCTGCAACGCGCACTCGGCTCCGGTGACACCGCCCCTCCTTCTGATGAATGACCCCATGACTGAGCAAACCACCCACGTTCTGGACGATGCGCTGTCCGGCCAGCCGCATCGCATCGTCGAACGCGATGGCGTGCGCTATACCTTGCTCGGCACCGCGCACGTGTCACTCGCCAGCGTGGCTGCGGTGCAGCGGGCGATCGGCAGCGGCCGCTATGACGCGGTGGCAGTGGAACTGGACGCACAGCGCCTGCAGGCGCTCAGCGACCCGGATGCCCTCGCCCGGCTGGACCTGGTGCAGGTGATTCGCAAGGGACGGGTGGCCTTGTTTGCGGCGAATCTCGCCCTGGCCGCCTACCAGCGCCGCCTGGCCAAGCAGCTCGGCATCGAACCGGGCGCGGAGTTGAAGGAAGCGGTGAACCTGGCACGCGCGCAAGGTCTGCCGGTGCACCTGATCGATCGCGAGGTCGGCCTGACCTTCAAGCGCGCGTCCGGGCGGCTGGGATTCTTCGGCAAGATGAAACTGGCCGGTGGCCTGCTCGGTGGGCTGTTCGCGGCCGACGAGGTGGGCGAAGAGGAAATCGAGAAGCTCAAGCAAGGCGACATGCTGGAGGCAAGCTTCGGCGATTTCGCCAGCGAAAGCCCGGAGCTGTACGAAACCGTGATTGCCGAGCGCGACCAGTACATGGCCACGCGCCTGCGCGAGGAAGCCAGGACGGACCAGCGCGAGATACTGGCGGTGGTCGGCGCAGGACACCTGGCCGGTCTTGCGCGCCACCTGGAACAGGACACCGCCGCGCCCGGCCCATTGCGCGAGTCGCTGGAGTACGTGCAGCAGCGCAAGCGCATTCCGTGGATCACGCTGGGCATTCTGGCGGTCATCATCACCGGCATCGGCATCGGGTTCTGGCGCGGCGGCCTGAGCATGGGCGCGGACCTGTTATTGCAATGGGCGATGTATACCGGCGGCCTGGCCGCGCTGGGCTGCCTGCTGGCCGGCAGCCACCCGCTGAGCATCCTCACCGCGGCGGTCGTGGCGCCGTTCAAGCCGTTCCGCCTGAGCGTGCCGACCGGCGCGTTTGCCGCGCTGGTCGAGGTGCACATGCGCAAACCGGCCTATGGCGATTTCCTGTCGCTACGCGACGATGCGCAGACCTTGCGTGGCTGGTACCGCAATCGCGTCTCGCGCGTGGTGCTGACGTTCCTGCTGACCAACGTCGGCAGCATGGCCGGTGTATGGCTGGCGGGCGTGCAGATCTTCAATCGCTTGCACGGGTGATTAAAAAAGCCGTCACGACCTGTGGTCTATCGACGCCTTGTAGGAGCGCACCTGGGCGCGACGGGCGTTATCGGTAAAGCCGTCGCGCCCAGGTGCGCTCCTACGTGTGGTCGAGTTACGGAGTAGCTGGCTGATCGGGTGCGAGCTGCAGGCGTACCCAGACGCCGTAGTGGTCCGAGGCCCAGCGCCCCTCGGCATACGGCGTGTCGAACAGGATGCGTGCTTCGCGGGCGAGCAGCCGCTTCTGCTGGAAGAACACATGGTCGATACGCGCCGGCTTGTCGAAGACATGCAGGTTCAAGGTGCTCACGGTGGCGTCGCTGTTGCGATGCACGCTGCCGTAGCTGTCGCCATAGCCCTTGCGTAGCGCCTCCAGATCCAGGGCATCGGCGGCGGTGTTGAAGTCGCCGGCAATCACGACCGGTGCCTGATTGCTGGTGGAGGAAATGAAATCCAGCAGGTCCGCGACCTGGCGCGTGCGCGTGGCCGTGCCGCGTGCATCGGCACGCTCGTTGAGATGGGTGACGTAGACGTTGATCGGCTGGCCGTCGATGTCGACCTGCAGATGCGCGGCAACGCGGTAATCGTCCAGCGGCTGCAGCAGGCGCTGATGCCGGGCCAGCACCTTGCGCCGGCTCAGCAATGCGTTGCCGTAGCGCTTGGGCGCATCGACCGGGTTGACAGAGACAAAGCTGTAGTCGTACCCCAGCTTGCGCGCCAGCCAGGCGGCCTGGTTCTCCACGCTGCCGCGGCGTTCGATCACTTCCTGCAGCGCGATCACGTCCGGCGCCAGTTGCCTGAGTTCCTTGGCGATATGGGCACGACGCGCCGGCCAGTCTTCGCGGTCGTGATGCAGGTTGAGCGTGACCAGGGTCATCTCGCGCTGCACTGCGCTGGTCGATGGCACTGCCCGGGATGCAGGTTCTGCGCGATCGGGCCTGTCGACCTGCACTGGTTGCGCGGCCTGCACGGCCCGGGGCGCCTGCGTGGCTTGTACGGCAACAGAGCACGGCAGCAGCGCCGCCAACACGACCGGCCATCCGGCACGCCGCCGCGCCGGCGCTGCCCAGGCCGGTCGGGGTGCGTCAGTCATTGCGTGGCGCGCTCGGCCCGCCGCACCGCGCTGGGCACATCGATCTGCACGTTGGCCGGCAGCTGTTGAATCCGCAATTCGCCGTTCTGCCACTCGGCCGATTCGCCATTGATGCTGGCCTTGCCCGGCGTGCCCTGGTACGGCCATGGCAAAACCACCCCGCCCGGCGGCAGGATCAGCCCCGGCTGCAGTTGCAGCACCAGCTGTTTGTCAGTGCGCTGCAAGGTGTAATTGAGGCGTCCATACGGGGTGCGCAATTCGGCGATGCCGATGCCCTTGCCCTCGAACCAGCGCGTCGGCGTGCCGGCAGCGATGACCAGGCTGGCGTCGGATTCGCGCCCGTAGGCGAACATGTCCAGCACCGAGCGCACGAAATCCGAGGCGACCCAGGCATGCGGCAGGTCGCCGACGAAGAACGGCGTACGCGGCGTACGCGAGACCACCTCGGCCCACTGGTTCCAGGGTTGCGGCGCGCGGTCCTTGAAGAAGAACGCGGTGGCATCCCAGGCGCGTTCGCGCCAGCCCAGGCGCACGAATGCGGCCACGTTGCGCCATTCGTAGGGTGTGTAGTCCTTCCATTCGCGCTTGCCGTCGCGGCGGTCGGAAAACTCCTTCCAGTAGCGCTCGAAGGTATTGCTCAACAGGTCCTGCGGCAGGCGTTGCTGCTCGCCCCCCGGTGCCAGTGCGATGGTGGTCGAGGTCGCATCGAAGTCGCCCAGCTCGGCCGAGCCGGGCAGGAAATCCAGGGAGTGCTGGCGCACCGTCGCACCCAGCGAGGCGATCAGGTCGCCACTGAATTCGTCGCGTGCAGTGCTGAAGCGGGCGACCTCGTCGGGCTTGTCGAGCGCGCCGGCCAGCATCACCGCGTCCTTGTAGCCGCGCAGCGCCCAGAAGTTGTCCCAGTACGAATGCACCGGCTTGGCCGAATAGCCTTCGTGGCTGATCGACACCGGCATCATTCCGTAGAAGGCCGGGTTGCGCATGAAGTTGTCCTCGGTGCGCTCGCTGGCACGCAGCGTTTCCATGTAGTCGTACGCACCGGTCACGTGCGGCCACATCCTTTCCAGGAATGCCTTGTCGCCGGTGTAGCGGTAATACTCGGCGATGTTGAAGATCAGCTCGCCGTGGCTGTCGTTCTCCGGCACCGGATCGCTGCCGCGGTCGTCCACGCAGCACGGCACCATGCCGTCGGCGAACTGGTATGGCGCGAACCAGTCGACGTATTCGCGCACCACGTCCTCGCGGCCGAGTCGCAGCAGGCCTTCGGAAATCATCGCGCCGTCGCGGATCCAGCTGCGCGAGTAGGAACGCGTCCCCGGCTGCAGACGCGGGCCGATGCGCGAGATCAGCATATGCGCCAGCGCGGTGCGCAAGGTGTCGATCACCGGCTTGCCTTCGGCCGGCACGCTGATGCGCACGCGATCGAGCTTGCTGCGCCACTGCTGGGCCACCTGCTGTTGTGCCTTGTCGGCATCGAAGCCGGCCGGCAGCTGCGCGGTGCCGGTCTGCGGAATCACCAGCGCCACCTCGCGCCGTTGACCAGGCTCCAGCTTCCAGCGATACAGCAGCATGCCCGAGGCCAGGCCGGTCTCGTCCTTGACCTGGGTGATCGCCGGCGGCGTGGCGGCGGTGAGATGGCTGACGTCCATGCCACTGTCGAAGGCACTGGCAAAGCCGGCATCCGGAGGTTGCGCGGCGAATACGCGCGGCTTGCCGTTGACGCTGACCTGTGCGCCCTGCACGGCCAGCTGGTCGATCCGGCTGACACCGCCCAGGGTGTTGAGGAACTGGGTCGGCGGATTGACCTGGAACGGACGCACCGCCAAGGCCAGGGTGAACTCACGCGCGTCCTTGCCGGTGTTGTGCAGCTGATAGCGCGCGACCAGTTGCGCCTGATCGGGCGTGCCCTGCACGAACACGGTGACGCGCAGGTTCATCAGGTCGTGATGCCAGTCGACGCTGGGAATCGGCAGGTAGTCGTCCTGCAGGCTCTGCTCGCTGCTGACGTCGGACCAATGCAGCAGCTTGCCGCCGGTGACCACGAACGGCTCGATACTGAAGCCGCCCTTGCCCACTTCCACCGCGCCGTCCTCGCCGATCAGGCCCTGCTCGGTACCACCATCCAGGCCCAGGATGGTCCAGTACGGCTGCTCGCCGGAGAAACCGCGTGGATAGCTGCCGCGCGGCGCCTGCGCGGCCAGCGATTTGATGAAATCGTTCGGTGTGGCGGCGAAGGCCAGCGGCTGCAGCTGGACTTCCTTGATGCCGTAGCGCCAGTTGGGGCCGTCCTTGAGATCGAAGCGCAGGTAACGTGCCTCGGTATCGGGCAAGGCCAGCCAGTCGGTGCCGCCGGCACCGGCGGTGACGGTGCGCAGATCACGCCAGCCGCGCCCATCGCTGGACGCGCGCACCACGTATTGCGAGGCCTGCAGGCCAGGAACCCACTGCACCACCGCGCCGCCGAATTCGCGCACCTTGCCCAGATCCAGCGTGACGGTCTGCTGCTTGACCGCGCCACTGAGCCAGAAGGTCTCCGGCTTGCCGTCGGCCAGGCGTTGTTCCAGCGCGGGCGCGGTGTCGGTGATGGCCTCGGCCTTCAACGGCGAGGTGTCTTCCGGCGGCAGCGGCGTGAGCGTCAGACGGTCGAAGCACACCGTGCCCTTGCCGCCGACCTTGTTGTAGATGGTGAACTCGACATCTGCGCTGCTGCGCAGTTGCTTTTCCTGGCCCGGGCCCCAGGCCTTTTCGATGTTGCGCTTGCGATAGCCGACGGTGGTCCAGTTCTTCGGGAAATTGAAGCCGGGCCGGTTGACCCACCACACGTTGTCGCCGCTGGCATCGATCAGCTTGACCTGCAGGTCGTTGGACGGCGAATCGCCGCGCAGCGAAAAGCCGATGCGGTAATTCTCCGGATAGGTGATCGGCAGGTTGCGGCGGATGCCGACATAGCCGGACACGCCATTGAAGTTGTAATCCAGGCACAGGGCGTGGCCGCCGGAACTGGTGGCTACCGGCCGCAGCGAACCACTGACCTGGTTGGACACCACCAGGCGCCAGGCGCCGATGTCGTTGAAGCCGTCGAGCACGCGCTCCTGCGCCTGCGCCGTGCCCGCAAACGTCGCAACAGCGGTCATGGCAAACAGTCGCAGGAACACTGGTTTCACCCCTTCACACTCCCCAGCAGAAGACCTTGGATGTAGTAACGCTGCAGCGCCACGAACAATAGCAGCACCGGAATCACCGTCACCACCGCGCCGGCCATCATCAGCTCCACGTCCATGATGTGCTCGCGCGACAGCGCCGCCAATGCCACCGGCAAGGTGTACTGCTCCTGGTCGGTCAGCACGATCAGCGGCCACATGAAGTCGTTCCACGAGCCCATGAAGGTGAAGATGGTCAAGGTGACCAGCACCGGCTTGAGCATCGGCAGCACGATCTGGAAGAAGATCCGCATCTCGCTGGCGCCATCGATGCGGGCGGCTTCGATCAGCTCGTCGGGAATGCTGCGCGCGTACTGGCGCACCAGGAAGATGCCGAACACCGTCGCCAATGCCGGCACCACCACCCCGCCGATGTTGTTGACCAGATGCAGCTGCTTCATCAACAGGAACAGCGGCAGCATCGCCACCTGCGCAGGGATCACCAGCGCGGCCATCAGGATCTTGAAGATGCGCTCGCGGCCGACGAATTGCAGCTTGGCGAACGCATAGCCGGCCATGGTGTTGATCAGCAGCGAGCCGAGCGTGATCAGCCCGGACACCATCAGGCTGTTGGCGAAGTTGCGCGCCATGCCGGTGCGCGCGAACAGCTCGTGGTAGTTGGCAGTGGTGAACGCCGAGGGCAGCATCGGCGGCGGGAAGCGGCTGGCCTCGCCGGTGGGCATGAACGACACCGACAGCATCCACAGCAGCGGCGCCAGGCTGACCAGCGCCAGCATCAGCAGGCCACCGTTGATCAGCACGGCATTCCAGCGCGATTGGCCGACATCACGACTCATATCAAATCCCTCTTGCGGCCAAAGCGCAGCATCACGGTGGTCACCGCCAGAATGATCAGGAACAGCAGGAACGCCACCGCCGACGCGCGGCCGAGGTTCCACCACTTGAAGCCTTCCTCGAACATGAAGTACAGCACGCTCACGGTGCTCTGCAATGGGTCGCCGCGGGTCATCACATAGGGTTCGGCGAACAGCTGGAAATAGCCGGAAATGGTGATCACCCCGACCACCATCAGCACCGGGCCGAGCATCGGCAGGGTGATATGCAGGAACTGCTTCCAGCGCGAGGCGCCATCGATGCGCGCGGCCTCATACAGGTCCTGCGGGATCGCCTGCAGCCCGGCCAGGAAGATCACCATGTTGTAGCCGAAGTTCTTCCACACCGCGAACAGCATGATGGTCGGCATCGCCCAGCGCGGGTCGCCCAGCCAGTCGATCGGGGCGATGCCCAGATGGCTCAGGCCGAAGTTCACCAGGCCGTACTTGATGTGGAACAGATAGCGCCAGATCACCGCCACCGCCACCAGCGTGGTCACCACCGGGGCGAACAAGGCGGTACGGAACAACGCCTTGAAGCGCGAGGCCTTGGCATTGAGCAGCAATGCCGCGCCCAGCGACACGCCGATCGACATCGGCACGCCCAGCAGCACGAAATACGTGGTGTTCCACAACGACTTCCAGAACAGCGGGGTCTGCAGCAGGTCGATGTAGTTGCCCAGGCCGACGAAGCGCAGATGGCCGCTGTCGGCCAGTGCGTACAGATCGAAGTCGGTGACGCTGAGCACCAGCGCGGCAAACACCGGCACGCCGAAGAACATGCCCAGCACCAGGATCGACGGCGCGGCGAACACCCAGCCGGCGACGGAATTACGCTTCATCATCGTGCCGCCCCCTCGCCCGCTGCAGGCGCTGCGGCAGGTGTCGCCGCAGGCGTTGCCGGTGCACCGGCCGGACCGACATGCCCGCCCTCCTGTTCGAAGATCCAGCGGCGCTTGGCCAGGATCTCGTCCACGCGTTTATCCAGTTCCTGCACGGCGGCCTCATGTGATTGGCCGCCACGCACCACGCGCTCGGTCACCAGGCGCATTTCCTGCACGATGCGCTCCCACTCCAGCACCTTGGGCGTGGCCTTGACCCGCTCCAGCTGGTCGCCGAAGGCATGCGCCAGTTCGTCGTTGGCCAGCGAGGGCAACTTCCAGGTGCTGCGACGCGGCGGCAGGTCGCCGATGATGGCGTGGAAGCGCGCCTGCACCTGCGGCTGCGACAGGTATTCGATCAGCTTCCAGCTGGCGTCCTTGTGCTGCGACGACTTGAAGATCACCAGGCTGGAACCGCCGGCAATGCCCGCGCCCAGGCCGTTGGGCCCCGGCAGCGGCGCAGTGCCCCACTTGCCTTCCATGCCCGGCGGCTGGCGCAGCTTGAACTCGCGCACGTTCCACGGGCCGGACAGATAGAACGCGTAATAGCCGTTGAAGAACTCGTACCAGACGTTGGAGACCTGGGTCTCGGAGACCTTCGGCGCCCAGCCTTTCTGATACATGGTGTCGTAGAAGCCCAGCGCCTTGCGGAAGCCCTCGCCGCGAAAGTTGCCGTAGTTGTCGTGGTCGCGCAGCAGGCGGTCGTCCTGCTGCAGCGCGAACGACAGCTGCTGCTCGAACTCGTTGAGCGGCATCAGGATGGCGTAGCGGTCCGGGCCGACCTTGCGCTTGATCGCCGCCATCACCTGTTCCATCTCGGCCCAGGTCTTGGGCATCTCGCTATAGCCGGCCTCGCGCAGCAGGTCCTTGCGATAGAACAGCAGCCGGGTGTCCACATACCACGGCACGCCATACAGGGTGCCGTCGACCAGATTGGTGTCCCACACGCCGGGGAAATAATCCTGCGGGTCGACGATCCTGGAACGCGCCACATACGGCTGCATCGGTTCCAGCGTGTCCAGCAGGGCGAACTCCGGCAGCCAGGTGTTGCCGAGTTGGCACACGTCCGGCAAGCCGTCTGCGGCAAAGGCGGTCAGCAGCTTTTCGTGCGCCGCCGTCATCGGGATGTTCTGCACATCCACGTGGATGCCCGGGTTCTGCTTCTCGAAGTCGGTCACCAGCTCGGCGACCACTTCGGCCTCCTTGCCCATGGCCCAGAAGCGCACGGTGGTCTTGCCTGGATCGGAGCGTTCGCATCCGGCCACACCCAGACAGAGTGTGGCGGACAGTATCAACAGTTTCAAAAGGCGCACGGATTACTCGGGTTTGGGGCGTTGCGTGGAGTTTTGGCGTTGCGAGGGGTCTTGCTGGGCCTGGGCAGCGGCGGCACGCGACTCGGCCATGCCCAGCGAACGCGCGGCGGCCTTCTGCTCGTCCTTCTGCGGCGCCGGCTGCGGCTCGCCTTCGGGGGTGAGCCAGCCGCCGGTGAAACCGGCGCGTTCCAGACCGGCCCGGATGTAGGGGTTCTTCTTCATCACGGTCCAGACGAATTCGTTCTGGTAATTGGCGATCATCGCCAGGATCGGGCCCTGGTCGATGGCGATGTAGTCGCTGGCCACCCAGCCGCGATCGGGCACCATGCGCCCGGTCTTGAGCGGGATGTCGTAGTTGAAGCTGGGATTGAACGAATCCAGAAAGCCGTAGCTCGAGTACAGGAAGTCGCCATAGCGCTTGTGCATCTCCTCGGTGGCCGGGATCACCACTTCCGGGGCGAACACGATCGAGGAAATCGCCGCCGACGGCACGATGGTGCCGTCGTCGAAGTTCTCGCGCAGGCCGGCGCCGCGCGAGGAGTAATGGCGGAACTGGCGTTGCTCGCCGCGGTATTCCTGGCTGGTGTTCTGCGGCCCGTCGCCGGCGGTCAAACCCCAGACGTTCTCGCCGTAGTCCTTCCACTTCATCGGGTTGTCGATGGCGTAGTCGCGCTGGGCCAGGGTGGCGCGGCGGCTGTTGAGGAAATAGTCGATGCCGCGTTCGCGCATGTACTGGTCCTGGATATCGCGGAAATCGATCCAGACATGGCTGTATTGGTGGCCGAACAGCGGGCCGAAGGACAGGTATTCCTGGCCCTGGTAGACGCCCCAGTCGTTGTTGTAGGTGCGGGTCCAGCTGGTCCACGCATCCACATCCACGCCGTGGGTCGGCGAGCCGAGCGCGAGGATGTACAGCATCATCGCCTCGTTGTAGCCCATCCAGTCGTGGTCGATGAAGCCGCTCTCGGGGAACCAGCCCATCGAGATCAGCGGTGCGCGTTGCTGCAGCCAGCGCCAGTCCACGCGCTTGTACAGCGTATCGGCGATCTGGCGGATCTCTTTTTCGCGCGGGTCGTCGCCGTCGTAGTACGACTGGGTGAACAGCACGCCCATCATCAGCAGCGCGGTATCCACGCTCGACAGCTCGACCCAGCTGTCGTAGCGGTTGCCCTGCTGCATGTCCAGAAAGTGGTAGTAGAAGCCCTTGTACCCGGCCCTACCGGTCCGCTGCGGCCCCATCGGCGCATCACGGAAGAATTTCAGTGTGGTCAAGGTGCGGTCGATCGCCTGATTGCGACTGACCCAGCCATTCTCGATCCCGATCGGATACGCGGTCAGCGCGAACCCAACCGAGGCGATGCTGGCGAACGGGCGCGACGGAAACCGGTCCGGCGACAACCCATTGAGTTCGTTGGTGGTGTCCCAGAAAAACTGGAAGGTGCGACGCTCGATGTCCGAGAACAGCGGCGGAAGCGCCGGTTTGACCGGCTTGGGTGGCAGCTGTGCTTCCACCAGGATGACTTTCACCGGTGCCTTCTTTTCGGCCACCTTGGGCTCCTCTGCCTGTTTGCAGGACGCCAGCACCAGCGCGCCCAGCAATAGTGGAATCGTCAACCAATACGAAGTCCTGCCCCTGTTCATCCGCCCCCCACTCGTGTAATCGATTACATCTCGCACGCCAACCTACCCTATCCAAGCGCCGAGTTCGACCGCCCCGGCAACTGCCGGGGCGGTCGGATACCTCACCAGTTCAGGCCAAAGGCCAGACGGAAGGTACGCATCGGCGACGCCAGCACACCGGTCGGGGTGCCGTAAGCCGTGTTCAAGTCTCCGAGTGTCCCGGTCTCGCCGTTAAAGTTGGCGTAGTTCACCCAATTGAACACGTTGAGGATATCCGCACGCACGTTGAATTTGACACCTCCGCCGGTATCCCATTCTTTATTGGCGGCGATGCTGAACTCCTTGTAGCCCAGCGTGCCGTCCGGCTTGAACTGGACGATGTAGCACTGGTCGTTGCCGGCCAGGCAATTCTGCCCGTAACGCGCGGTCTGGCTGGCCAGCGACAGCTTGCCGGACAGTTTGACCTCGTAGGGCAGCTCGTAGATGCCGGTGACCACCAGGCGGTTCTTCGGAATGCCGCCGGCCTCGCGCCAGCCATAGTCCTCGATGCGTTCGCGATCCAGTGCGTAGTGCTCGCCGAACTGGCGGTTCTCCTTGGCATCGGAATAGGTGTAGGCCACGGTCAGGCCCCAGCCCGATTCCTCGTCGAACGGCTTTTCGACCTGCAGGGCTAGCTGGTTGTTGCGGGTTTCCACGCCGTTGGTCCCGAGCACGATGGCGCTGTAGCCGTCCGGGCCGTCGGTCGGCGAGCCGGAGGTGGTGCCCGGCTGGAAGAAGGAACCGTCCGGCAGGCGGTTGCCGCGCACGAACGCGAAGCCGTCATGGCTTTCGATACGGCTCAGGGTCACGTCGGTGAACCAGTCCTGGCCCCACAGCGGCACCATGTTGCGCATGCCGATGCTGAACTGGTCCGAGTACGGGGTCTTGATGTTGTTGTCGATCAGGTAGACCTCGCGCCCGCCGCCGCCGGTGCTGCTGCCGGTCAGGGTGTTCAGCCCTTCCTGCGTGCCGTAGGCCGGATTCCATGCCGTGCATGGGTCGCCCAGGCAGGCCTGGTTGTTGGCGCTGGTGAAGTAGTAGCTGTAGGAATTGAACGAGTTGTTGAGCTGCTCGAGCGCCAGGTAGTCGAAGATGTTGCGGTCGTAGGCGCGGCCGGCACCGCCGTAGATCACGTGGGCCTGATCGCCGAACAGGTCATAGGAGGCACCCAGGCGCGGCTGCCAGGCATTCTTGAACGCCTTGCGGTTGTTGCCGGTGCTGATGAAGTTGTTGATGTCGTAGTTGGCGTTGCGCAGGTTGGTCCAGTTCTGCAAGGCACCGGCGACGTCGGACGGGGTGACGAAGTCCAGGAATGCCGGGGTTTCTTCGTAGTCGTAGCGCACGCCCAGATTCAGGGTCCAGTGCTCGTTGACCTCCCAGTCGTCCTGCAGATAGATGCCGTACTGCTTGTTCTCGGACACCACCGAGCCGCCACCTTCGACCAGCGGCGCACCGAAGCGCACCCGGTACGGCGTTTCCACATCGCTGAGGATGTTGTAGTAGTACTGCGGGTTGGCCGGGTTGAACTGGGTGGAGTCCAGATCGATGCTCTTGAACTTCACGCCCATCTTGACGGTGTGCGCACCGTGCCATTCCAGGCTGTTCAAGGTCAGGTCGTCCTGGAAGGTCCAGCCCTTCTGCCCCTTGCGCTGGAAGCTGCTGCCGGCGCCGGCGGCAAGCACATCGGTCTCGTTGCCGCGGTTGGGCGTGTAGCTGAGGATGTAACCGTTGCCGTTGTTGATCGGCGCCTGGTTCCAGAACGCGCTCTCGTAGCTGAGGTTGGCCTCGTTGAGGAAGTTGGCGCCGCTGTACTGCCAACGCAGGTTGGCGCGCTTTTCTTCCTGGCCGTTGATGCTGCCGTGCTCAAGGGTCGAGGTGCCGCCGACGTCGTTGAGCTCGTCTTCCTTGCGGTACTTGCCGCTCAGCTCGAACAGGCTGTTGTCGCCGATGGTCCAGTCGATCTTGGCGAAGTACAGGTCTTCCTTGAACGGCGTGCTGTAGGTGGCGACCAGCGGCTGCAACTGCGCAGGCAGCTGATCGACGCGGTCCGAATAGATCGAGCCGGGGATCACCACGTTCGGGGTGGTGTATTCCTTGGCTTCATAGGCGACGAAGAAATGTGCCTTGTCCTTGAGGATCGGGCCGCTGAAGGTCGCGCCGTACTGGGTCTCCTCGAAGTCGTCACGCACGCCGGCGCGCTTTTCCAGCGGGCTCTCTTCACGCCAGCTGTCGTTGCTGGTGTCCCAGAAGAAGCTGCCGTGGAAATCGTTGGTACCGGACTTGGACGAGGCGACGATGGCCGCGCCGCTGACCTGGTCGAACTCGGCCTTGTAGTTGGAGGTGATGACCTTGTATTCGCCGATCGCCGACTGCGGGAACGGATTGCCGCGGCTGGAGTCCTGGCCGCTGACGCCGCCGGTGAGCACGTAGTTCTTCTGGCTGACGCCGTCGATATAGACGTTGGTGCCTTCGGCCGAGGTGGCGCCCGAACGGACCTTGGTGGTGCCGTTGGCATCGCGGGTGAACTGCACGTTCGGCACGGTGTCGGCCAGTTCCAGGAAGTTGCGCGTGGCACGCGGCAGGTTCTGGATCTGCACGTTGGAGATATAGGTGGCGTTCTCGGAGGTACGGGTTTCCACCAGTACCGGCGGCGCCTTGACCTGCACCGCGTCCAGCGTGGTGGCGTTACCACCTTCGGCCGTGGCCGGTTCGCCGCCGACGCCCAGGTTCAGGGTCGCGGTCTGGCCGACCTGCACGGTGACGTTCTGCGAGGTGGTCTGGCCGTTGGCGGTGACGTCCAGGCGGTACGAACCCGGCGGCAGGCCACCGAGCGAGTAGCCGCCGTTGCTGACCTGTACGGTGCGGGTCAGGCCGGTGGCGAGGTTGGTCGCGGTGACCTGGGCCTGGCTGGCAGGTGCCGAGTCGACGGTGACCTGGCCGCGGATCGTCGCGGCAGCACTCTGCGCGAAGGCCGGGGCGGCGCCCAGCAGCAGGCAACTGGCCAGGGCGCAGCTGAGCAGCTTGCGCGCCGGACTGGCGGAATGGGGGTAGTGGTGGCGCATTGGTCCCTCCAGGGATCGGTACAGAATGTTGTTGTGGCGTTGCGGCTTGCAGGAACGACCGCTGCGGGGGGCAGCGGGAGCGGACAGGACGTCCGCGAAAGGGTCAGGGGCTGGAAACGTCAGAGGCCGGGCTCGCCGGCGCCGCAGGAGGCGCGGACCACCAGCTCGGGCGTGAGCAGTTGGCGGATGCCGTCGTCGTGGCCGGGCTGGTCCACCAGCCGCATCAGCCGGCTCATCGCCTGTTCGCCCAGGCGCGCGATGCTGACCCGCATCGTGGTCAGCGCCGGATGGACGAAACGGGCCAGCGGAATGTCGTCGAAGCCGGCCAGTGCCACGTCGCCGGGTACCGAGACATCGGCCTGGGCAAAGGCGTACAGGCAGCCCAGCGCGGTCATGTCGTTGGCGGCGAATACCGCGTCGGGCAGCGCGCCGTCGGCCAGCATCGCCTGCCCGGCACGGTGGCCGGAGGCCTCGTCGAAGTCGCCAGGAAATTCGATGCCCTGCGCGGTGTCGCCGTGTGCGGCAATCGCATCGCGGAAGCCGCGCAGGCGTTCGCGCGCATCGAAGTTGAGCGCCGGCCCGCCGATGAAGGCGATGCGCCGATGCCCGGCCGAGAGCAGGTGTTCGGTCATCGCCATCGCGCCGGCATGGTCGTCGATGCTCAGCACCGGATAGGCGTCGCCGGGAACGTGCGCGTTGATCAGCACCGTGGGCAGCGCCTGCGGCAGGTTGTCGGTGAGGAACCCGGGCTGCTCGGCATACGGCGACAGCACCAGCAGACCATCCACCCGCCCGCGCATGGACTGCAACGCCCTGCCCTGCGCTTCGGGGTCGCCGTGGTAACTGGACACCAGCAGATGCTGGCCGGCAGCACGCGCCGCGCCGTCGATCCCGCGGATCAGCTCGGAAAAGAATTCGCCGTACAGATCCGGCAATACCACGCCCAGGGTCTGGGTGCGCCGGCTGCTCAGGCTGCGCGCCGCCGCATGCGGGCTGTAGCGCAAGCGTGCGGCCACGTCCTGCACCAGCTGGCGCACCGGCCCGGCGACGTTGTCGTGCCCATTGAGCGCACGCGACACCGTTGCAACGGAGACCTGTGCTTCCCGAGCGACATCTTTGATGGTGACCGCACCCTTGGCCATTCGTGTCGCCCTCCGCGACCGAGTCCCAAAACTGGCGCGGACTGTAAGCGTTTTCATACAAGGGCGTAAACCCCTGTCTTCACGCCCGTGAAAACGCTTACAGATCAAGCATCTGCAAGTGATGAATACGTGAAGCAATGTGTTGCGACGCAACAAATACTGCCCATACGTCCACGGATGAAGGCCGACCGCGATCACGGTTGGGGCGGTTTGGCGCTCCGGAGGGAACGGTCGCCGCCCGTAGGAGCGCACCCGGGCGCGACAGGCCTTACCGATAAATCCGTCGCGCCCGGGTGCGCTCCTACGACGGCGGCTTGATTGGCCTGTTAGCCCGCCTCGCCGGGCGCGATCGCCTCGATCGACAGCGCGTGGATATCGGTCTGCATCATCTCCCCGACCGCGGCATAGATCGCGCGGTGCCGCGCCAGCGGCGGCTTGCCGGCGAAGGCGGCGCTGACCACGCGCACATTGAAATGCCCACGCCCGTCGCGCGCGCCGGCATGCCCGGCATGGCGATGGCTGTCGTCCACCACCTCCAGCTCGGTCGGCGCCAGCGCCGCCTGCAGCGCGGTGCGGATCCGCTCGACCCGGCTCATGGCAGCACCCGGCGGAACGGGCGCACCTCGGTGCGCACGTAGACGCCCGCCTCGACATACGGATCGGCATCGGCCCAGGTGCGGGCGTCATCCAGCGCGTCGAATTCGGCGATGACCACGCTGCCACTGAAACCGGCCGGACCCGGATCCTCGGCATCGATCGCCGGACATGGCCCGGCCACCAGCAGGCGCCCTGCCGCCGCCAGCGCCTGCAAACGGGCCAGATGCGCCGGTCGCGCCTGCTGCCGGGCCGCCAGTGCGTCGGCCCGGTCATACCCTTCGATTACGTACCACATAGGCCACCTCGCCCAAGACGTGAAGAACAGCCCCGGGATTCTAGCCGCCTCGGCGCTGGACACCGCCCCCGCGCACGCATTACCCTTGCCACCACTGCACACGCAATCGGACGCAGCGGCCCGTCGGCCCAGGCCCCACGCCTCCTCGACGACCGATTCGCTGCCCACCGCCGACCCGCGTAGACGACCTCCTCGCTGTTCCGTCGCCGCATGCCACGCGGCGCACGTTGTATGTGGATTTGTAGGATCGTGCCGGCACGGGCACGACATTGATCGCAATAACTCAAGGCAAAGCCCTGCAGGCGCGGCTCCGACCGTGGCCGGCGACCGTAAGACCCGATGTCGACCTGATGAATTCCGAACTCGCGCACGACGCGAATCCGCCAGCCACGAGCGCGCCGCCACAGCAGCAGGAAATGCGGCTGGCGGTGGTGCATGGGCAAGCGGTGCTGCAGATCCCGCAGGATCTGTATATTCCGCCGGACGCGCTGGAAGTCATCCTGGATGCCTTCGAAGGTCCGCTGGACCTGCTGCTGTATCTGATCCGCCGGCAGAATCTGGACATCCTGGATATCCCCGTCGCCGAGATCACCCGGCAGTACGTGGATTACATCAACGTAATGCAGGAGCTGCGCTTCGAACTGGCGGCCGAATATCTGGTGATGGCCGCGATCCTGGCCGAGATCAAGTCGCGCATGCTGTTGCCGCGCCCGCCCAGCGAGGAAGGCGAAGAAAACGATCCGCGCGCCGAGCTGGTGCGCCGGCTACAGGAATACGAACGCTTCAAGCAGGCTGCCGAGGATCTGGACACGCTGCCGCGCATGGGCCGCGACAGCGCGCCGGTGCAGGCGCATCTACCCGAGCGCGCCGCGGTCAAGCTGCCGCCGCCGGTGGAACTGAAAGAAATGCTGATGGCGCTGTACGACGTGCTCAAACGCGCCGAACTGTTCACCGGCCATGCGATCAAGCGCGAGGCGCTGAGCGTGCGCCAGCGCATGGGCGATGTGCTGAGCCGCCTGGACGATGGCAGGTTCTACCGTTTCGAATCGCTGTTCACGGCCGAAGAAGGCAAGCTCGGCGTGCTGGTCACCTTCCTGGCGCTGCTCGAATTGGCCAAGGAGCAGTTGCTGGACATCGTGCAGGAGGCGCCGCTGGCGCCGATCTACGTGAAGTCGCTGGCCTTGGGCAATACCAATGCGCCGCTGCAATTCTCCAGCGAATTCGACGACAGCGATGCCGCCAACGAACCCCTCTGAAGCCGATCACCGAATGGATCAAGCGTTGATCACCCGCATTATCGAAGCCGCCCTGCTGGCGAGCAGCCAGCCGCTGACGCTGGCGCAGCTGCAGGGCGTGTTTCCGGAAGAAGAACCGGCGCCGCCCGGCAGCGTCGAGCGCGCGCTGGAACTGCTGCGCGACGGCTGCGCCGAGCGCGGCGTGGAGCTGGTCGAGGTGGCCTCGGGGTTCCGCTTCCAGGTCAAGGCGGACGTGCATGGCTGGGTCTCCCGGCTGTGGACCGAGCGCCGCACCAAGTACACCCGCGCCACGCTGGAAACCCTGGCGCTGATCGCCTACCGCCAGCCGATCACCCGCGGCGAGATCGAGCAGGTGCGCGGCGTGGCGGTCAGCAGCAACATCATCCAGGCGCTGGAAGAACGCGAGTGGATCCGCGCGGTGGGCCACCGCGACGTGCCCGGCAAGCCGGCCCTGTTCGGTACCACCAAGGGCTTCCTGGATTACTTCGGGCTCAAGCGATTGGACGAGCTGCCGCCATTGTCTGAGTTGAAGGACATCGCCGAGCTGGAACCGCAGCTCCCGCTGGACCGCGACGGGCAGCTGGATGGCGCGGTCCCGGCGTCGGCAGCAATGGATGCCGAGCTTTCCGAGGCAGGTCCGGCTGCGGACGCCGATGCACAGATGGCAGGTGCTGACGGCGCTGGTGCGGCGACCACCGCTGCGGCTGGCGTGGAGTCGGAGGATGGCGCTGACGCCGATGCCGCCCCGAGCGACGCTGCGCCGGAATACCGCGATGCGGACGGTCTGCCGGCAGCGGACAGCACGGCCGACGCAACCGGCGACACCGATGATGCAATGCACGTCGACGGCGATGTCGAAGGTCAGACGGCCGGCACCGCAACTGCCGTCGACGAAGAAAACGAATACCACGCCGACGCGGTCGATGACCGCGCCAGCGCCGATGAGGCGAGTGACCAGACAGCGCAACACGCCGGGCATGCCTCGGCGCAGGACACGAACCCGTTGAACCCAGATGACGCCCGTGAGGGCGACCCCGACACCGCGCCGGGAACGCGCGCGGGCGCAGTGAACGAAGACGAAGACAACGCCGTCGCGACGACGACCGTGGCTGTTGACGAAGCCGATTCCGAACCAGAGGCCGACCCAGAACGCGTCGGCCGGAGCCAGACACATGAGTGACACCCCCCGCAAGCTGTCGTTGAACAAGCTTTCCCTCAAGCGCGACAGCGCGCCCGAAGCGCCCAAGCTGGAAGAGCGCCTGCACAAGGTGCTGGCCCAGGCCGGCCTGGGGTCGCGCCGCGCGCTGGAACAGCGCATTGCCGATGGCCTGATCAAGGTCAATGGCGCCGTCGCGCAGACCGGCATGTCGGTGCGCAGCGGCGACAAGATCGAGCTGGATGGCCGCAGTTTCGTGGCCAGCGCGCTGACCGAACCGGCGCGCGTGCTGATCTACAACAAGCCCGAAGGCGAAGTGACCACCCGCGAAGACCCCGAAGGCCGCCCGACCGTGTTCGAGTCGCTGCCGGCATTGAAGGGCTCGCGCTGGATCGCCATCGGCCGCCTGGACATCAACACCACCGGCCTGCTGCTGCTGACCACTGACGGTGAGCTGGCCAACGCGATGATGCATCCCTCCTACGAGGTCGAGCGCGAATACGTGGTGCGCGTACGCGCCCCGGAAGGCGAGGACAAGGTCTCCGACGCCATCATCGAGCGCCTGTCGCGCGGTGTGCTGCTGGAAGACGGCGGCGCCAAGTTCGACGAGATCGAACGCATCGGCGGCACCGACTCGCACGACTGGTTCCGCGTGGTGGTCAAGGAAGGCCGCAACCGCGAAGTGCGTCGCCTGTGGGAGTCGCAGGGCTGCCAGGTCAGTCGCCTCAAGCGCAGCCGCTACGGCAAGATCTCGCTGCCGCGCGAACTGCTGCGTGGGCAGTCCATCGAAGTGGCGCAGGACAAGGTCGACAGCCTGCGTGCCGAACTCAAGCTGGAAGAAGGCGCGCCGTCGGCGCTGACGCTGCAGCCGGTGATCGGCCAGCGCCGCGCCGCCAAGTCCACCGTGCACGTCTCGCGCGATGGCCGCAGCAATGCCTACGTCAACGGCCAGACCTCCGGCGCCGACGAAGGACGCGAACTGCGCCGCTTCGACAACCCGCGCGAAGATCGCGGCGGCCGTGGCCGTGGCAAGCCGGGCGGTTTCCGCGGCGGCCTCACCGTCAGCGGCGAAGCGGCGGCCAAGCAGTCGCAGCAGCGCCCATTCAAGCAACGCGCCCCCGCCAAGGGCGACCGCGGCCTTCCGGACGGCAACCCGGCCGCGTTCCGCAGCTGGTACGTGCCCGATGGCGTCAGTACCGGCCCCAGCGGTCACCGCAATGCCGGTCCCAGTGGCCCCGGCACCGGCCAGGCGCGCCCGTATGCGAAGAAGGGTCCGGGTGGCGCGCGTCCAGGCGGCGGCCCGGGCAATGCACGTCCCGGCGCAGCTGGCCAGGGGCGTGGCGGCGCCGGTGGCGGACAGGGCCAGTCGCAGGGCCAAGGCCAGCGCAAGCATCCCTATGGTCATCCGGGCAATGCGCCGAGCTTTCCGTCCGACCACGCCAACCCGGGCTTCAGCCCGTATGGCGCGGCACGTCCGGCAGCCGGCCGCCCGAGCGGCGCACGTGCAGGCGGCCCCGGTGGCAACCGTGGTCCGGGCGGCAATCGCGGTCCCGGTGGTCCCGGCGGCGCGTCGCGTGGCCCCGGCGGCCCGGGTGGTCGTCCGCCGGGTGGCGGCAATCGTCGCCCGCCAGGCGGCGGTAATCGCGGACGCTAAGCTGGCAAGACGCACATGAAAAACGGCCCTGCGAAGGGCCGTTTTTCATTGCCGCTCAGAGCACGCCAGACGTCCAGGTCAAAGCGCGGATGGGTCGGTGTGATCTGCCCCGCTCGATGAAGTCACCGCGGACCGCGCGAGCGGCGAGGCACTGCGCGCTCGACCGGCGAATTACTTGCGGCGCTCGATCACGAAGTTGCCGACATTGACACCCAGATCCACGCCCTCGCCCGTTCCGGCCAGTGCCAGCGAAATGTCGCCCTTGGTGACCACCTGTGCGGTGCTGGACTTGACGATGCCGGCATGCGCTTCGGCCGCTGCATAGGTGCCGAACAGATCATTGAGGCTGTAGGCGCCGGAGAAGCTGCCGCGGCCACCAACGATCTTGGACTTGCCGACGGTCAGGCCACCGCCCTTGCTGGAGATCTTGACCGGGATCACCGCGCCGTTGTCGCAGGTGATGGTGCCGGTGCCGCTGGCGGTCTTGTAGAACACCGACCAGCCCGACAGGTTGAACGACAGCTGGCAGTCGATGTTGCCGGCGGCCTGCGCCTGCGGTGCAAGCGTTGCGGCGCCCAGCAGCGCGAAAAGGGAAAGTGACTTGATCATGCGGGCATTCCGGTTGGTGAACGTGGCGCCGAGCCTAGCAGCGCCGATGTGGCAGCCGCGACAACATGCCGGCACCGCGCATGCGACCGTTCAGCGAATCATTATTTCGCCGGCCGGCGGCCTGCGCAGCCACAGTCTGCGATGGCGGCATGGGATGATTGCGGCATGCCACGCACCGCCTACAGCCTGCTCTTCGCCGCCCTGCTGCTGCCCACCCTCGCCCACTGCGGCGAGACCATCCCGACCCAGGGCTATACCGTCGTGCGCACCTATCCGCACGACACCGCCGCCTTTACCGAAGGCCTGTTCTATCTCGACGGCTACCTGTACGAGAGCACCGGCGAACTGGGCCAGTCCAGCGTGCGCAAGGTCGAGCTGGAGACCGGCCGCGTCCTGCAGCAGGCCTCGACACCGGCGCCGTTTTTCGGCGAAGGCATCGTGGCCTGGCACGACCGCCTGATCCAGCTGACCTGGCGCAACCAGCGCGGGTTTGTCTACGACCTGGCCACGCTGACGCCGCGCACGCAGTTCAGTTATTCCGGCGAGGGCTGGGCGCTGACCCGCGACGACAGCAGCCTGTACATGAGCGATGGCACTGCCCGCATTCGACGGCTGGATCCGCAGACGCTGCAGCAGGTCGGCAGCATCAAGGTCACTGCCCGCGGCAAGGCGCTGGACAATCTCAATGAGCTGGAATGGGTCAACGGCGAGCTGTTGGCGAACGTCTGGTTGACCACCCGCATCGCGCGCATCGACCCGGCCAGCGGCAAGGTGATCGCCTGGATCGACTTGCAGGCGCTGGTACCGGACGCCGACACCCTGACCGACCCCGGCAACGATGTGCTCAACGGCATCGCCTACGACGCCGAGCACGATCGCCTGTTCGTCACCGGCAAGCGGTGGCCGAAGATTTACGAGATCAAGCTGGGTGAGTAGCCGGGATTGGGGATTTGGGATTTGGGTTCGCAACAGCGGGCAAACGGATAGCTGTGCCTTGCCTGCTTGCACCAATCCCCAATCCCTAATTCCTAATCCCGAATCACAAATTCATCGGCATCCAGCATCGCGGGAAAACGTGCGCGATGTTCGGCCAGGGCGGCAGCGCTGAGGGTGGTGGTGACCACTTGCGGCTGCTCGCGGATTTCCACCTGCGGCTGGCCGAGGAAATCGATCACCGCGCTGTCGCCGGCGTAGTGCAGCTGATTGCCATCGACGCCGACGCGGTTGACCGCCGCCACGAAGCACAGGTTCTCGATCGCACGTGCGCGCAGCAGCGTCTTCCAGGCATAGGCGCGCGCGGATGGCCAGTTGGCAACGAACAGCTGCAGATCGAAATCCAGCTGGCCCGGCCGCTCGACATCGAAGCGATTGCGGCAGAACACCGGAAAGCGCAGGTCGTAGCAGACCTGCGGATTGATCCGCCAGCCCTTCCACTCCACCGTCAGGCGATCGCGCCCGGCCGCGTAACGCAGGTGCTCGTTGCCGAAGCGGAACAGATGGCGCTTGTCGTAGGACTGCAGCGCCCCGTCGGGCGTGGCCCACAGCAGCCGGTTGAACACGCCCTGCCCGGTGCGTAGCTGCACGCTGCCGGTGACCGCCGCCCCCAGCCGCGCGGCCTGCGCACGCAGCCAGGCAACAGTCGGCCCGTCCATGTCCTCGGCCTTGTCGATGGCATCGTTGGAGAACCCGCTGGTGAAGGTCTCCGGCAGGATCACCAGATCGGTCTGCCCGGCCAAGGGCTCCAGCAAGGCACCGTAATAGTCGCGATTGCCGGCCGGGTCATGCCAGCGGGTGTCGCCTTGGATCAGGGAGATGCGCAGGTCGTGCATTGGAGGCTCGGGAATGGGGAATGGGGAATCGGGAATCGGACAGCGGTTTGGTGAGGGCGTTACGGCATCGGGCCAAGTGCAGATTCAGATCAAAAGCGACCAACCGCTCTTACGATTCCCGAATCCCCATTCCCGAATCCCAGCTCGTCAGAGCTGCTGCAACCGCGCGACCGCCGCATCCAGGGTCGCATCGTTCTTGGCAAAGCATAGCCGGGCCAGCCGTTGTCCTTGCGGCGCCGTCTGGTAGAACGGCGACAGCGGAATCGCGGCCACGCCCTTCTCCACCGTCAGCCACTTCACGAACTCGGTGTCAGGCAGGTCGCTGACCGCCGAATAGTCCACCAGCTGGAAATAGCCGCCGGGCACCGGCAACGGCTGCAGGCGCGTGGTCAGCAACTGCTCGCGGAAACGATCGCGCTTGGCCTGGTAGAACGCGCCGAGTTGCTCGTCGTGTTCGGGTTCGTCGCGGATCATCGCGGCAAATGCATGCTGGGCCGGCCCGAAGCTGGTGAAGGTGTTGTATTGGTGCACCTTGCGGAACTCGGCGCTCAATGCCGGCGGCGCGATGGCGTAGCCGATCTTCCAGCCGGTGCAGTGATAGGTCTTGCCAAAGCTGGAAATCACGAACGCACGCTCGCGCAATTCCGGCCAGCGCAGCACCGATTCATGGCGGCGGCCATCGAACACGATGTGTTCGTACACCTCGTCCGAGAGCAGGAAGATGTCGCTGCCGCGCAGCAGCTCGGTCAGGGTCTGCATGTCGTCGGCAGACAGCATCGCGCCGGAGGGATTGTGCGGCGAGTTGATCATCAGCAGGCGCGTCTTCGGCGTGATCGCCGCGCGTAGCGCCGGCCAGTCGACGGCGAAGGTCTGCGGGTCCAGCGCCACGTGCACCGCGCGCGCGCCGGCCAGGTCGATCGCCGGCTCGTAGCAGTCGTAGGCCGGGTCCAGCACGATGACCTCCTCGCCGGCACGCACCACCGCGTGGATGGCGTTGAAGATCGCCTCGGTGGCACCGCTGGTGACGGTGATCTCGCTGTCGGCATCGACCTGCGCGCCGTAGCAACGGCGTGCCTTGCCGGCAATGGCCTGGCGCAGGGCCGCCACGCCGGTCATCGGCGGGTATTGGTTGTGGCCGGCCGCCATGGCCTTGGTCAGTTCATCGACCAGCCGCGACGGCACCGCGAAATCGGGAAAACCCTGGCCCAGATTCACCGCGCCGTGTTCGGCCGCCAGCTGCGACATGACGGTGAAGATGGTGGTGCCCACCTTGGGCAGCTTGGTCGTGAGGGGCATCGGGCCTGTCCAGGCAGCAAGCGGGGGGACCGCGAGTGTACGCAAAGCCGCCAGGTGGGTGCGCCCGGGCGGTGCAAAACAGCGTTCCCGGACACATCACGCCGCCCGATGCGCCCCGGCAGCGGGCCATCGTCGCTACAATGCGCGCCCTGCCTCACAGCGTGTCGTGCCAGCTGCTTCCCCGCGATGGCACGACACCCGCTCGCCCACCCCATGCCGTCCTGCGACGGGAGCCCGCTGCGCCGATGATCGAACCGCTGCACACTGCGCCACCGCTGCTGGCGGCGCGCGCGCTGGCTTTCAGCCGCAACGAGGAGCCGGTGTTCGGCCCGCTGGATTTCCATGTCGATGCCGGCGAAGCGCTGCTGGTGCAGGGCGACAACGGCGCCGGCAAGACCACGCTGCTGCGGGTGCTGGCCGGGCTGCTGCATGTGGAGCGGGGGCAGATCCAGATCGACGGCAAGACTGCGCGGCGCGGCGATCGCAGCCGCTTCATGGCCTATCTGGGCCATTTGCCGGGCCTGAAGGCCGATCTCAGCACGCTGGAGAACCTGCACTTCCTGTGCGGCCTGCATGGCCGACGCGCCAAGCAGATGCCTGGCAGCGCGCTGGCCATCGTCGGCCTGGCCGGCTACGAAGATGCATTGGTGCGGCAGCTGTCGGCCGGCCAGCGCAAACGCCTGGCGCTGGCGCGGCTGTGGTTGTCGCCGGCCCCGCTGTGGTTGCTGGACGAGCCCTACGCCAACCTGGACCTGGACGGCATCACCCTGGTCAACCGGATGATCTCCGCGCACCTGCGCGGTGGCGGCGCGGCGCTGGTCACCACCCACGGTGCCTACGCGGCGCCGCCGGTGCGCACGCGCATGCTCACGCTGGAGACGGCGGCATGAGCCCGCATTCGCCACTACCGTCGCTGTGGCAGGCCGCGCGCGCGCTGCTCAGCCGCGACCTGCAGCTGCTGTGGCGCCGTCGCAGCGATGCCTTGCAGCCGGCGTTGTTCGCCCTGCTGATCGTGGTGTTGTTCGCGCTGGGCCTGGGCGGGCGCCCCGACCTGCTAGCGCAGGCCGCGCCGGCGGTGCTGTGGCTGTCGGTGCTGCTGGCCGGCCTGCTGTCGCTGGATGCGCTGTTCCGCAGCGACGTGGAAGACGGCTCGATGGAGCAATGGCTGCTGGCGCCGGTGCCATTGGCGTGGCTGATCGCGGTGCGCGTGCTGCTGCACTGGGCCACCAGCGCGCTGCCGTTGATCGCGGTGACCCCGCTGCTGGGCGAATTGCTGCACCTGCCACATGACCAGCTACCGGTACTGCTGGCATCGTTGGCACTGGGTACACCGCTTCTGAGTCTGCTTGGCGCCGTGGTGGCGGCGCTGACGGTGACGATGAAACGCTCTGGTATTCTCGTGGCGTTGCTGGCGTTGCCGTTGTACGTACCGGTGCTGGTGTTCGGTGCCGGCAGCGTGGCGGCCAGCGGCCAGGGCCAGGATGCGGTGGGTGCGTTGTTGTTGCTGGGCGCCGGGCTGGTGATCGGCGTGGTGCTGGCACCGCTGGCTGCGGCTGCCGCGATCCGGATTTCGTTGAGTTGAGCCGTGCGGTCGATGCGCTGTCGATAAGACGCTCCACTCACTGCGTTGTTGCTGTTTCGAGAGCCAATGCCATTCCAAAGGCCGTTGCCATCGCATGAACGTCGTCGTCCGCTGGTTCCATCAACTCGCCTCGCCCCCGATCTTCGACCGTTTCACTGCGCGCTGGGCGCCGTGGTGCCACGCGCTGGCCGCGGTGTTGCTGGGCGCGGGCATCTGGCAGGCCTTGTTTGCGGTGCCGGCCGACTACCAGCAGGGCGACAGCTTTCGCATTCTGTATATCCATGTGCCGAGCGCGTGGATGAGCCTGTTCGTGTTCGGGTTGATGGCGGTATACGCGGCGATCGCGCTGATCTGGCGCATCAAGATCTGCGAGATCCTGGCGATGGCCTGCGCGCCGGTCGGCGCCGCGTTCACCGTGATCACCCTGCTGACCGGCAGCATCTGGGGCAAGCCGATGTGGGGCGCCTGGTGGGATTGGGACCCGCGCCTGACCACCGAGCTGATCCTGCTGTTCCTGTATCTGGGCGTGATCGGCCTGTACCAGGCCATCGACGATCGCCGTCAGGCCGCACGCGCGGCCGCCTTGCTGGCGATCGTCGGCGTGGCGCTGCTGCCGGTGATCCGCTATTCGGTGGTGTGGTGGAACTCGCTGCATCAGGGCCAGAGCATTCGCCTGCTCGGTCCTTCCACCATCGATGCGAGCATGCTGCTGCCGCTGTGGCTGATGGTGATCGGCACCAAGTTCTGGTTCGCCGGTTCGCTGCTGACGCGTGCGCGCGCCGACAACCTGCGCCGCGAAGCCGGCAAGGCCTGGATCGTGCGCGATGCGCCGGAGGGCGCGGCATGAGCTACCTGCCCTACGTCATCGCCGCCTACGCGGTGTTCGTGCTGGTGCTGCTGTGGGACCTGATCGCCGGCCGCTGGCAGGTGCGTCGCGCGTTGAAGATCGCGCAGGCGCGGCGCCTGCGCGAGCGCAAGCGCGCGGTGCCCAGCGATGCGGAGCTGATCCGGTGAACCCGCAACGGCGCCGCCGGATCTGGCTGGTGATTGCGCTGGTACTGGCCGGCGGCCTGGCGACCACGCTGGTGGCGATGGCACTGCAGCGCAACGTGGCCTATCTGTACACACCGTCGGAAGTGCTGCGCGGCGACGCCGGCGAGCACGCGCGCTTCCGGCTCGGCGGCATGGTCGAAAAAGGCTCGTTCCAGCGCGCCTCCGGTTCGTTGGAAGCGCAGTTCCGCGTCACCGATGGCGATGCGCAGTTGCCGGTCCGCTACGACCGCATCCTGCCGGACCTGTTTCGCGAGGGACAGGCGGTGGTGGCGACCGGTCGCATGCAGCACGGCGTGTTCGTGGCCGAAGAGATCCTGGCCAAGCACGACGAGACCTATATGCCGAAGGAAGTCGCCGACAAGATGGGCAGCGCGCACCGCAAGCACGATGTGCCGGCGGCCGCGGACCAGGCCGGAGCGCTGCGGTGATGTCAGGCATCACGACGTTCGCGTTGCTGCGGGGTGTTGGCGTGCAAGGTGCTTGCGCGGCCGACGACGCCGCTGTGCGCGGGCAGGCGCGTGCAGATGCTGCATGGATGGCGCCTCTGCCTTGCGCCCGCACTCGTTGCCCCACTGCATGCTCACCAATGCGCCGACCCGATGCTGCCTGAGCTCGGTACCTTCCTGCTGATTCTGGCGTTGCTGGTGGCCCTGCTGCAGGCCGCGTTGCCGCTGGCCGGTGCGCAGCGCGGACGCAGCAGCTGGATGGCAGTGGCGCGGCCAGCCGCGTTGGTGCAGCTGGGCCTGATCGCGGCGGCCTTCGCGCTGCTGACGCATGCATTCCTGGTGCAGGATTTTTCGGTGCGCTACGTCGCCGAGAATTCCAACAGCCTGCTGCCGGTGATGTATCGCTATTCGGCGATGTGGGGCGCGCACGAAGGCTCATTGCTGCTGTGGACGCTGGTGCTGGCGCTGTGGACCGGTGCGGTGGCGCTGTGGTCGCGGCAGCTGCCCGCGCACGTCATCGCGCGCGTGCTCGGGGTGATGGCGCTGGTCAGCATCGGCTTCCTGGCCTTTTTGCTGTTCACCTCCAACCCGTTCGCGCGCTTGTTGCCGGTGCCGCTGGAAGGCGCCGACCTCAATCCGCTGTTGCAGGACCCGGGGCTGATCATCCATCCGCCGATGTTGTACTGCGGCTATGTCGGCTTTGCGGTGCCATTCGCCTTCGCCATCGCCGCGCTGCTGGAAGGCCGCATGGATGCGCGCTGGCTGCGCTGGACGCGGCCATGGACCAATGTGGCCTGGGCGATGCTCACCGTGGGCATCGCGCTCGGCAGCTGGTGGGCGTACTACGAGCTGGGCTGGGGTGGCTGGTGGTTCTGGGACCCGGTCGAGAACGCCAGTTTCATGCCGTGGCTGGTGGGCACCGCGTTGCTGCATTCGCAGGCGGTCACCGAAAAGCGTGGCAGCTTCGCCAGCTGGACCTTGCTGCTGGCGATCGCCGCGTTTTCGCTATCGCTGCTGGGCACCTTCCTGGTGCGCTCGGGCGTGCTGACCAGCGTGCATGCGTTTGCGGCCGATCCCTCGCGCGGCCTGTTCATCCTGGTGTTCCTGCTGGCGGTGGTCGGTGGCTCGCTGGTGCTGTACGCGATCCGCGCGCCCCGCCTGTCGCTGGTCGATGATCCGCGCCGCGCCTTTGCCGGCAGCTCGCGCGAAACCTTGTTGCTGTTGAACAACCTGTTGCTCACCTGCGCCTGCGCGATGGTGTTGCTGGGCACGCTGTATCCGTTGCTCGCCGACGCCTTGGGCCTGGGCAAGCTGTCGGTCGGCCCGCCCTACTTCGGCACCTTGTTCGTGGTGCTGATGGCGCCGTTGGTGGCGCTGCTGCCGTTCGGCCCGCTGACCCGCTGGCAGCGCGAGCACGCCTCGCGCCCGGTGGCGATGCTCGGGCCCTGGGCCGGCCTGGCGGTTGCCGCAGGCGTGCTGGCCTGGTTCGCCGCGCCGCAGGGGCAGTGGAAGGCGGCGATCGGCGTGGCCGGCGCGGCCTGGGTGCTGTTGGGCACGCTGCGCTTTTTGTGGACACGGCGCGCCGCCAAGGGCCGTCAATTCACCGCCGAAATGCTGGGCATGGTGCTGGCCCACCTGGGCGTGGCGGTCTTCCTGGCCGGTGCGTTGCTGGTGGAATCGCTGAGCCTGCAGCGCGAGGTCGCGTTGGCGCCCGGGCAGCAGATGCAGATCGGCCGCTATGCGCTGCACTTTGATGACGTCGAAGAACTGCGCGGGCCCAATTACGTCTCCGACCGTGCCAACCTGCAGGTGTTCGAGGATGATGTGCCGGTCGGCCTGCTGCATGCGGAAAAACGCCGCTACGCCAGCGGCGGGCAGACCCTGACCGAGGCGGCGATCCGCCCCGGCCCGTTCGGCGACCTGTATGTCGCCCTTGGCGAACCGCTGGGCAATCAGGCCTGGGCGGTCCGCGTCCACCTCAAACCGTTCGTCCGCTGGATCTGGCTGGGAGCGCTGCTGATGGCGCTCGGCGGCCTGGTTACCGCGGCCGACCGGCGTTTTCGTCGTTCTCCGGAGATCCAAGATGGTTGAGTCACGTTCACCCCGCCTGCCCACTGCAGTTCTGGTGGGTGCCATCGTGCTGCTGCTCGCACTGGCAGCGCTGCTGGTCTATGCGGTGGTGCGCTCCGGTCAGGACGATCGCGATGCCCTGCCCTCTGCGCTGATCGGCAAGCCTGCGCCGGAGTTCGCGCTGCCGCTGCTGCACGACCCCAGCATCGTGGTGCACGCGCGCGAACTACGCGGCGCACCGTACATCATCAATGTGTGGGGCAGCTGGTGCCCGGCCTGCCGCGAGGAGCATCCGGTATTGAGCCGCTTTGCGCTGACCAAGCGCGTGCGCGTGATCGGCTACAACTGGAAGGACGAGCGCACCGATGCACTGCGCTGGCTCGAACAACTGGGCAACCCCTACCTGCTGGTGGTGGCCGACAAGGATGGCCGCACCGCGATCGACTTCGGCATCGCCGCGGCGCCGGAGACCTTTCTTGTCGACGGGCGCGGCGTGGTGCGCTGGAAGTACAGCGGCATGCTCACCCAGTCCGTCATCGACACCCAGCTGATTCCGGTGCTGCGCAAGATCGAGCGCTCGCCCAGTGCCGCACCGGACCTGCACGCCAAGCAATGATGCGAGCCTGGCTGCTGACGCTGCTGCTATTGCCCTGGCTGGCCCTGGCCCAGCCGGCCGGCGACCCGGCGCCGCTGCGCTATGCCTCGGCCGACGAAGAGGCGCGCTTCCATGCGTTGACCGCCGAGCTGCGCTGCGTGCAGTGCCAGAACCAGTCACTGGCCGATTCCAATGCGCAGATCGCCCAGGACCTGCGCCGCGAAGTGCTGGCGTTGATGCACGAAGGGCGCAGCGATGCGCAGATCCGCCAGTTCCTGGTGGCGCGCTATGGCGAGTTCGTGCTGTACCGCCCGCGTGTGGAATCGCGGACCTGGCTGTTGTGGTTCGGTCCGCTGCTGGCGCTGTTGATCGGCGGTGGCGCCGTCGCGTTGGTGGTGCGCCGACGCAGCGTGGCTGCGCCCGCCTTGCCCGCCGATGAGCAGGAGTGGTGATGGTCGGCTTCGTCATTGCGGCGGTGGTGCTGGCCCTGATCGTCTTCGGCGTGGCGCTGCGGCCGCTGTGGCGCGATGCGCGCGGGCTGACTGCCGGCATCGCGGTGTTGCTGCTGGCGGCGAGCGCGGCGCTGTATTGGCAGGTCGGCACGCCTGGCGCGATCCAGGCGCCCGCCGAGCGACCGGCCACGCCACGCTCGCTGGATGAAGCGATCGTGCAGCTGCGCGCGGCACTGGCGCGCAATCCCGACCAGGCCGAAGGCTGGGTATTGCTGGGGCGCGCGCTGTCCAGCCAACAGAAATTTGCCGAAGCGCGCGATGCGTTTGCACGCGCGGTCGCACTGCGTCCGGACGAGCCGGACGTACTGGTGGCTGCCGCGCAGTCGCGCCTGCTCGCTGACGACAGCGGGCGCCCGGATACGCAGGCCATGCGTCTGCTGGAACACGCGCTCAGCGTGCAACCGGACCATCAACGTGCACGCTGGTTCCTGGGTGTGGTGCAACGACAGGCCGGCCAGCCGGCCAGGGCCAGCGAGACCTGGGAGCCATTGCTGCGTGTGGTCGATGCCGCGACCCGCCCCGGCCTGCTCGAACAGATCAATGCCGCGCGACAGGAAGCCAGGCTGGAACCTATCCAGGCACCGGCGGCGCCTGCCACCCCTACCACCAATGCAGCCAGCGGAAAACGCATCAAGGTGCGGGTGACGCTGGATGCCGAGTTCGCCAAACGCGCCGGAATGCCCGGCGATACCAGCGTCTTCGTCATCGCACGCGCTGCAGACACCCCGATGCCGGTAGCAGTGGAAAGACACACGCTGAGCGAGCTGCCGTTGACCGTCACCCTGGACGACGGCGACAGCCCGATGCCGACACGTGCGCTGTCGTCGCTGGACACCGTGCAGGTGTTGGCGCGACTGTCGCGCAGCGGCAACGCGATACGCCAGTCCGATGATGTCGAGAGCGCGCCGGTGATGGTGGAACTGCCCGCCGCCGCGCCAGTGGAGTTGATGATCGGCCGCTGATTGCTCGCCGCATGTCGTTGCGACGCAATCAACGATGACACTGCACCGGAGTGCGTCGGTTGCACTGTTGAAACCCACGCACACCGACTGAAACCCACGCATACCGACCATCTGTGCTGGTCCTTGCCCGCCCACCGTCGCGGGACCCTGAGCGGCATGGATGCCGCGCCGGAGCCTACATGGACGTACTTGCGGCGTGTCCCGCGATGGTGGGCGGGCAAGGGCCTTGCAGCAAACCCGCAGCGTAGAGGGCGCGGTGCCCTCACCGCTTGCGGGACACGCCGTGAACCCGTCCCTGGGGGGCTCGGTGGCGGCATCCATGCCGCCACACGGTCCCGCAACCGGCAAGGACACCGCACCAGACAATTGGTCGGCTCTTTGTTTGAAGAGCTGTTTGTCGCGCGGTGCGCATCAGACGTGGACACGATGCTTCACGATCGAACAAGGCGCATCAGGCGCTGCTCTTAACTATGCGTACCGACCATCTCGACTGGTCCTTGCCCGCTCACCGTCGCGGGACCCTGAGCGGCATGGATGCCGCGCCGGCGCCTACATGGACGTACTTGCGGCGTGTCCTGCGATGGTGGGCGGGCAAGGGCCCTGCAGCAAACTCGCAGTGTCGAGGGCGCGGCGCCCTCACCGCACCAGACAGTTGGTCGGCTGCTTTATTGAAAACCATGCACACCGACCGTCTTGACTGGCTCTTGCCCGCTCACCGTCGCGGGACCCTGAGCGGCATGGATGCCGCGCCGGAGCCTACATGGACGTACTTGCGGCGTGTCCTGCGATGGTGGGCGGGCAAGGGCCTTGCAGCCAGGCCACAGGTCCGCCGCTCTGCAGAGTGGCATCACCCAGCGCAAGGCCTCAAACCGATTCCCGATTCCCGATTCCCGATTCCCGACTCCCCATTCCCCATTCCCATCCTGCACCCCGGCGCATGCCATGGCAGATAGAATTGCCGCATGACCGAATTCATTCCCCCCGGCACGCTGTTCCACGCGCTGCCCTCGCCGTTTCCGATGAAGCGCGGCGGCGTGTTGCACCAGGCGCACGTGGCCTACGAAACCTGGGGCACGCTGGCAGCCGATCGCAGCAACGCGGTGTTGATCGTCACCGGCCTGTCGCCGAACGCGCATGCTGCGGCAAATCAGGCCAATGCCGAGCCGGGCTGGTGGGAGGCGATGCTGGGGCCAGGCAAGCCGATCGATACCGGGCGCTGGTTCGTGGTCTGCGTCAATTCCCTGGGCAGCTGCAAGGGCTCGACCGGGCCGGCATCGATCAACCCTGCCACCGGCGCGCCGTATCGCCTGAGCTTCCCGGAATTGTCGATCGAAGATGTGGCCGATGCCGCCGCCGACGTGGTGCGCGCATTGGGCATCTCGCAACTCGCCTGCCTGATCGGTAATTCGATGGGCGGCATGACCGCGTTGGCGTTGCTGCTGCGGCACCCGGGTATCGCGCGCAGCCATATCAATATCTCCGGCAGTGCGCAGGCATTGCCGTTCTCGATCGCGATCCGCTCGCTGCAGCGCGAAGCCATCCGTCTGGATCCGCACTGGAACGGCGGCCATTACGACGACACCCGTTACCCGGAATCGGGCATGCGCATGGCGCGCAAGCTTGGCGTGATCACCTATCGCTCGGCGCTGGAATGGGACGGCCGTTTTGGCCGGGTGCGGCTGGATTCCGAGCAAGCTGCCGATGATCCGTTCGGGCTGGAATTCCAGGTCGAAAGTTATCTGGAAGGCCATGCGCGCCGCTTCGTGCGCTTCTTCGATCCCAACTGCTATCTGTATCTGAGCCGCTCGATGGACTGGTTCGACCTGGCCGAGTATGTCGATGACACACCGGCCATCGACACACGATCTGATGGCACGCAAGCTGGCGGCGCTGCTGTCGCCGCCAAGCCGGACATGGGCGCCTCGACCGACGCCACGGTACTGGCCGGCCTGGCGCAGATCCGCATCGCGCGTGCGCTGGCGATCGGTGCCAATACCGACATCCTGTTCCCGGTGCAGCAACAGGAACAGATCGCCGAAGGCCTGCGTGCCGGCGGTGCCGATGCACGCTTCATCGGGCTGGATTCGCCACAAGGCCACGATGCCTTCCTGGTCGACTTCGCGCGCTTCGGGCCGGCGGTACGCAATTTCCTGGACGCTTGCTGATTTCCAGACCTGCGCAACGGCGGCGTGGCTCGTCGCACCCGCGTGGCCCGTCGCACCCGCATGGCCTGCCGCGCAAGACGCTGGCCCTGCTGTTTCTGGTCGGCATGGCCGCGATGGCGGTTGCAGGTCGCCTGCCAATGCTGCTGGCGCTGTGGTACGCGGCCATCAGCATGGTGGCGATGCTCACCTACTGGCGCGACAAGCGCGCGGCCCAACGCGGCGGGCAACGCACACCGGAAGCGACCCTGCACCTCATCGCGCTGCTCGGCGGCTGGCCGGGCGCGTTGCTGGCGCAGCAACTGTTCCGGCACAAATCCAGCAAGGCGACCTTCCAGCTACGGTTCTGGATCACCGTCGTGGTGAACGTCGCTGCCTTGTGTTGGGCATGCCGGCAGCCTGCGTTGATGACTGCGTTGGACACATTGCCTGGTTGAGGCAACGCACGCACTCACTGCGACCGAGCGTTGCCCGCATGCATGCGCGGTGCTTTGGTCAGCGGGCTACGACTCGCCCCTGGACAGCAGCTTTACCGGCGAGTCCACCACCACGGTCTGGTCTACGGTGTCTCCAAGCGCCTGGAGGCATTCCCGCGACAATGCCTGCCGCGGCAACTCCAACGAGCGCTGGTTGTCGAGATCGCGCTTAGTGGTCGGGCCGCCCGACAGCGTGATATTCGTCTGCATGCGGGTGGACACCGGCACATTGTTCAACTGCTCGGGTTTGAAACGCTGCGCCTTGACCCATTGCGCAGCCATTCCCTCCAACCAGCGCGCTCCGCGTGCGTCGGTCGGGCTGTTGATGTGCACCTGCTCGAACGTTGCGCGCCCGTTCGCCAGCACGTTGTAGTCAATTGTCAGCTGCAACGCCGTGGCGGACAGCAGGCCCGGGGGTGGCGCCGATCTGGGCTGGAACTCAACACGCGGCGGCCGGTAAGGACCATTGCCCGCATTGGCGATCGCCAGACTGACTGCATCCTGTTTCGACACCAGACATGCTGCGACCTGCACATAAGTGACCGCCGACACCGGCCTGCCTTGCTCGGTTGGCGGTGCGAACGTCCAGGCGCTTACGCGACGCTCGATGGATTCCCGCACTTTCTCGTGCAGGCCTTGATCGGCCTGCGCCGAAACGATGGAACCATCGGGACCGACCTCGACCCTGACCTGTGTCATGAACGCCGAAGGCTTGGAGACCTCGGCCACTGCGGCCTGCGTCATGCACGCCGCCGCACAGAGCACTGCCTTCATCCATCCTTGCATGTGCTGCATCATCGATTCCTGTCGAAGTGGTTACCCGATCCTCGCTGATGGCAGCCGCCTGCGCAAGGACCCCTAGACCAACGGCTCCAGTGCACCTGCGCGCATGCGATAGCGCCGCTGCACCACACCCTCGGGCACGCTGTCGTGGGTGATCATCACCAGGCTGCGTTCGCCCAGTGCCGCCGACAGATCCAGCAGCAAGGCGTGCGCGGTATCCACGTCCAGGCCGTCGGTGGGTTCGTCCAGCAACAGGATCGCTGCATCGCGCAGCAAGGCTCGCGCCAGCGCCAGCCGGCGCGCCTGGCCGGCCGAGAGCGTGGCGCCGTTTTCGCCCACCCAGGTGTCCAGGCCGTTCTGCGCGGTGGCCCACGCACGCAGACGCACCTGGTCCAGCACGCTCCACATCGCCGCATCGCTTGCGTCCGCATCGCCGATGGCCAGGTTATCGCGCACCGTGCCGGCAAACACCGGGGCATTCTGTGGCAGCCAGGCGATGCGGCGATGCCAGTGCGTCTGCGCCACGTGGCGCAGGTCGATACCGGCGTAGCGCACCTGCCCGGCCTGCGGGTCCCACAGCCGCAGCAGCACTGCGGACAAGGTGCTCTTGCCGCTGCCGCTGTCGCCGCTGATGGCGATGCGTTCGCCGGGCGCCAGCGTCAGATCGAGCGCCTGCAGCACCGGACGTGCGCTGCCCGGCCATGCAAAGCCGACCTGATCCAGCTGCAGCATGCCGCTGCGTGGCACCTCCACCGGCTGCAGCGGATCGAGCACCGACGGCGCTTGATCGACGATGGACTGCAGGCGCCTGGCTGCAACGCGTGCGCTCTGCAGCGCCTGCAAGGCGAGCCCGGCGCCGGCCCAGACTTCCAGCAGCGCCATGGTCAGGAACACCAGCCCGGCCGCCATGCCCGCCGCAATCGATCCGCGTTCGGCCGCGCCCAGTGCCAGCCACAGCATGCCGGCCAGGCCGAGACCGCCGCAGATTGCATGCAGCAGATTGCCGCCGATCAGCCGGCGGCGCTGCAGGCGATCGCCATCGACCACTGCCGCCGCCGCCGCATCGACCTGATGCAGCCAGGCACCTTGCGCATCCACCGCGGCGAGATCGGCCGCACCTTCCAGGCCCTCGAATGCCTGCGTGCGCAATGCCGTGCGTTGCCGGGCGCGCAGCTGTTCGCGCTGCGCCCCGCCGCGCGCCACCTGCCACGGCACCACGCCACCGATGACCACGCCAAGCACCACCAGCAACAGGCCAGCCGGCGGGTGGATCAGCGCCGCTGCAACCACACCGGCAAGCCAGATGCCGAGCAATGCGCTCAACGGTGCCAGCGCGCGCACGCTCACGCCATCGACCTCGCCGATGTCGGACATCAGCCGCGCCAGCAGATCGCCGGTGCGCGTGGCCGACAAGCGGCCCGGCGCGAGCGGCAACGCGCGGCGGAAGAACCATACGCGCAGATCGCGGGCGATGCGCAGCGTGGCGTCGTGGCCGATCAATTTTTCGCCATAGCGCGAAAAGATGCGCGCGAAGGTCAGCGCACGGATGCCGGCCGAAGGCGAGAAGAAATTGAAACCGGTGCCCATGCCCGCGACACCGGCCAGGGCAGCGGCGGTCAGAAAGCTGCCGGACAGGCCGAGCAGGCCCACGCCGGCCAGCATGGTGACCAGCACCAGCAGGGCCGACAGCAGCATGCGCCAGGCATGCCGGCGGAACACGGTGCGCAGACGATCGGGCTGTGCGGGGTTCATGGCTGCTCCGATACCACGGTGGCGCCGCGCAGGTCGATCACCGTATCGGCCCACTGCATCACCGCAGCGCTGTGCGTGGCCACCACCACCGCGCGGCCGCGTGCGAACACACCCAGCGTGCGCAGCAACTCCGCTTCGGTGTGCGGGTCGAGAAAGGCGGTGGGTTCGTCCAGCAGCAACAGGTCCGGCTCACGCAGCAACAGCCGTGCCAGGGCCACGCGCCGCGCCTCGCCGCCGGACAGCCCAAAACCGCGTTCGCCGATCACCGTGTCCAGGCCCGCAGGCAACTGCGCAGCAAAGCGCAGCACCTGCGCGGCATCGGCCACCGCGTGCAGGCGCGCCGCGCCGGCCTGTGGATCGGCCAGGCGTAGATTGTCGGCGATGCTGCCGTGAAACAGGTACGGCCGCTGCGTGGCATAGCCGATGCGGGCATCCGGCCGCAGCACCACGCTGCCTGCCTCCGGCGCAAGCCAGCCGGCCAGCCCCTCGAGCAAGGTGCTCTTGCCGCTACCGCTGGCACCGATCACCGCCACGCGCTGGCCGGGCTGCAAGGTCAGCGAAAAATGCGCGACCACCCTGTGTGGCGCGCCCGGCGGCCGCAGCGCAAGATCATGCGCCTGCAGCAATGGGGCCTGCGCCTGGGCAGGTTCCATCACGCGCAACGGGGGCACCGGCACCCGCACCGTTGCCGACGGTGGCTCGAATCCTTCCAGCAGACGCTCGGCTTCGGCCACCGCCGCCAGGGCATTGGCGCGGTCGTGGTAATGCGCGGCCAGCCGCCGCAATGGCGCAAAGAATTCCGGCGCCAGCAGCAGGCAGAACATGCCCGCGCCCAGCGTCGGCAAGCCGTGCAGATTCAACATGCCCAGATAGGTCAGGCCGAAGTACAGCGCCACGATCGCCACGCTCACCGAGGCGAAGAACTCCAGCACCGTGGACGACAGGAAGGCGATGCGCAGCACCTTGAGCGAGCGCTCGCGCACGCCTTCTGCCGCGGCGGCAATGCCGCTCAACTCGGCGTCGCCGCGGCCATACACGCGCAGCAAGCCCAAGCCTTTGAGGCGATCGGCGAAGTGCCCGCCCATGCGTGCCAGTTCGCCCAACTGCTCGCGCCCGGCGGCTTCGGCGCCCCAGCCCACCAGCATCATGAAAAACGGAATCAGCGGCGCGGTCAGCAGCAACACCAGGCCCACCACCCAATCGACCGAGAACACCGCGAGCAGGATCAACGGCGGCACCAGCGTCATTTCGGTGCGCGCGAGCTGGTAGCCGACGAAGTAGCCCTCCAGCGCATCGGTGTGCGCCAGGCTCAGCTCGCCCAGTTCGCCGCTGCGTTGCCGGCGCAACCACACCGGCCCGTGCTGCACCAGGCGCCGCGCGATGCGGGCGCGCAGCTCGCGCTTGGCCACATCGGCCACCTCGCCGGTCAGCGACTGCGCCCAGGCATTGAGCATCGCCCGCCCCACCAGCGCACAGACCAGCCCCGCGCCCACGTCGCGCAGCTGCGTCAGCGCCAGATGCTGCACCAGCACGGCCTGCAGCAACCAGGCGATCGCCGCCGCCTGCGCCAGCAGCAGCACGCCGGACACCGCCACCGCCACGCCGGCCAGGCGCCGCGCACGCGTGGCCGGGGCTGCCAGTGCATCCAGCCACCGGCCGCGTTGGCGGCGCTGGGCTGGCGTTTCGCTGGCTCGCACGCTGGGCTGGCTCACATCGCTCTCTGGGAAGACATCGTGTTGCAGGCGATTGTAAGGCGCCACCTCCCGCTCCGGGCTGCGCATTGTGCCGCACCCGTCCGCCCCGGCATTGATCTGGATCAACGCGCATGTTGCGGCAAGCGCAGATGATCGGCTGCATTCCTTCATCGACACCCAACCAGGCCCACCCGCCATGATCGACTCGACAGTTGTTGAACTGTCGCGGCTGCAGTTCGCAGTCACCGCGATGTACCACTTCATCTTTCCGCCGCTGACCATGGGCCTGTCGTTCCTGCTCGGCATCATGGAGAGCGTCTATGTGATGACCGGCAAGGAGATCTGGCGGCGCATGACCATGTTCTGGGGCGTGCTGTTCGGCATCAACTTCGCCATGGGCGTGGGTACCGGCATCGTGATGGAGTTCGAGTTCGGCATGAACTGGTCGTACTACAGCCATTACGTCGGCGACATCTTCGGCGCACCGCTGGCGATCGAGGGCCTGATGGCGTTCTTCCTGGAAGCGACCTTCCTGGGCCTGTTCTTTCTCGGCTGGAACCGGCTGAGCAAGGTGCAGCATCTGGCCACCACCTGGCTGGTGGCACTCGGCAGCAACTTCTCCGCGTTGTGGATCCTGATCGCCAACGGCTGGATGCAGAACCCGACCGGCGCGGTGTTCAACCCGGACACCATGCGCATGGAAGTGGTCGATTTCATGGCGGTGCTGTTCAACCCGGTGGCGCAGGCCAAGTTCGTGCATACCGTCAGTGCCGGCTACGTGCTCGGTGCGGTGTTCGTGATGTCCATCAGCGCTTTCTACCTGCTGCGCGGCAAGCATGTGGAGATGGCACGGCGTTCGTTCGCGGTGGCTGCCGCGTTCGGCCTGTTGTCGTCGCTGTCGGTGGTGGTGCTCGGCGATGAGAGCGGCTATGCCGCCAACGAACATCAGAAGATGAAGCTGGCCGCGATCGAGGCCATGTGGGAGACCGAAGCCGCGCCTGCCGACTTCACCGCGTTCGGCATTCCCAACCAGCAGACCCATCGCAACGACTACGCGATCAAGATTCCGTATCTGATGGGGTTGATCGCCACACGTTCGCTGGACCAGCCGATCCCCGGCATCCTGGAACTGGTCGGCCGTGCCGAACACCGTATCCGCGGGGGCCAGATCGCCTACGGCGCACTGGAGCGCATCCGCGTCAACAAGGACGATGCCCAGGCACGCCAGGTCTTCAATGCGCATTGGCAGGATCTGGGCCACGGCCTGCTGCTCAAGCGCTATCGCGACGACATCGGCAATGCCACGCCGCAGCAGATCGCCCAGGCCGCCATGGACACGGTGCCGCGGGTACTGCCGTTGTTCTGGACCTTCCGCATCATGGCCGCCATCGGCATCTACCTGATTGCGTTCTTCGCCATCGCGTTCTGGTTCGCCTGCAAGCACAACTTCCAGGACAAACGCTGGTTCCTGACGGTGGCGCTGTGGACCTTGCCGCTGCCGTGGATCGCGATCGAGTGCGGCTGGTTCGTGGCCGAATACGGCCGCCAGCCGTGGGCGGTGGAAGGCGTACTGCCGACCTTCTATGCCGCATCGGGACTGGACCTGTACGAAATCGTGTTGACCCTGGTCGGCTTCACCGCGCTGTACACCACGCTGCTGGTGATCGCGATCAAGCTGTCGCTGAAGACGATCCGCAAGGGCCCGGATGCGCTGTTCCCGCCGACGCACCGCACCCCGGCACCGCACAACGACTCGCCCCACGCGTCCTCACCCAACGCCCCACTGAGCACCGGCGCGCTGGCCGGCGACGCACCGTAAGCCAGGAGAGACACCATGGATTTCATCTTGCTCGACTACACCACACTGCGCGTGATCTGGTGGCTGTTGCTTGGCGTATTGCTGTCCGGTTACGCGGTGATGGGCGGCTTCGACCTGGGCGTCAGCACCTTGCTGCCGCTGGTTGCCCGCAACGATGCCGAACGGCGGCTGGTGATCAACACCATCGGCCCGGTCTGGGAAGGCAACCAGGTGTGGCTGATCCTGGGCGGCGGCGCGATCTTCGCCGCATTCCCGCCGCTGTATGCGGTGAGTTTTTCCGGGTTCTACCTGGCGATGTTCCTGATCCTGTTCGCACTGATCCTGCGCCCGGTCGGCTTCAAGTTCCGCGGCAAGCTGGTCGACCAGCGCTGGCGCAACAACTGGGACTGGGCGTTGTTCGTCGGCGGCTGCATTCCGGCGCTGATCATGGGCGTGGCGGTCGGCAACGTGCTGCTCGGTGTGCCGTTCCACTTCGACGACAGCATGCGCATCTTCTACACCGGCAACCTGTTCGGACTGCTGACACCGTTCGCGCTGCTCGCCGGCCTGCTCAGCGTGGCCATGCTGATGGCGCACGGCGCAGCGATGCTGGTGCTCAAGACCGACGGACCGGTGGCCGCGCGCGCCGCGCGTTTCGGCAGCATCGCCGCGCTCGGCGCGGTGGCGTTGTTTGCGGCCGCCGGTGCGTGGGTGGCACTAGGTCTGCCGGGGTATGCAGTGACCTCGGTGCTGGCCACCGATGCGCCGACCAATCCACTGGCCAAGACCGCCGCACTCACCGCAGCCGGCGGCTGGCTGCACAACTACAGCAGCATGCCGGCCACCTTGATCGCACCGCTGGTCGGCCTGATCGGGCTTGCGATGAATGCGCTGCTGTTGCGCGTACGTCGCGGCGGCCTGGCGTTCCTCGCGTCGGGTTGCGCCATCGTCGGCATCGTCTTCACCGTCGGCTTTGCGTTGTTCCCGTTCCTGCTGCCCTCGTCCACCGCACCGAGCGCAAGCCTGACGCTGTGGGATGCCTCCAGCAGCCGCCTGACGCTGTGGATCATGCTGCTGGCGACCACGCTGTTCATGCCGATCGTGCTGGCCTATACGAGCTGGGTCTATCGCGTGCTCAAGGGCAAGGTCACCGCCGACGAACTGTCGGCCAATCCAAACGCCTACTGAGCAAGCCCCGCTGCGCTGCTGCGCGCATGGCGCCTGCAACGGGCCTTCAACGTCTCACGTATTTCAATGACTCAAGGAGAATGACAATGTGGTATTTCGCCTGGATCCTCGGCACCGGCCTGGCCGCACTGGCTGCGGTGCTCAACGGCATGTGGTTCGAAGCACGCGAGCCCGAGCGTGGCCAACCGCATCGGTAAAAAATATTTTCGATAGATGCTTGCCGATCTGGCATTCCCTATGTAACATACGCGGCTCCTTCGGGGTGTAGCTCAGTCTGGTAGAGCGCTACGTTCGGGACGTAGAGGTCGCAGGTTCGAATCCTGTCTCCCCGACCAGTTTCAAAACACAAAACCGGCCTCGTGCCGGTTTTGTGTTTTCAGGCGCTGGCGCATGCAGGTGCGCAGTGCGGATGGTCTGTCATGTCTGTTGTCATTGCCGCTGCCTCCCCGTCCGCCCGGTTGCGTGGTCGCGGCCTGGTGCTGGCTGCCATTTTGTTGTCCGCGTTCAATCTGCGGACCGCGGTGACCTCGTTGACGCCGCTGCTGGAACGCATTGCCGACGAGTACGCATTCGGCGCGCCCACCATGGGCGCGCTCGGCATGTTGCCGACCGCGGCATTCGCGCTCACCGGGGTCGCCACGCCGGCGTTGCTGCGCCGCTACGGCCTGCTGCGCACGGCGCTGCTGTCGATGGCATTGGCCACCCTCGGCCTGGTGTTGCGCCCGCTGTTGCCGCAGACCACCGGACTGTTCATCGGATCGCTGGTGGCGCTGGCCGGCATGGGCATGGGCAACGTGGTGCTGCCGCCGCTGGTGAAGCGCTATTTCGGCGATCGCGTCGGCGGCGTCAGCACGCTCTACATCACCGTGCTGCAGGTCGGCACCCTGCTGCCGGCACTGCTGGCGGTACCGGTGGCCGATGCGCTGGGCTGGCGCAGCTCGATGGTGGTGTGGGTGTTGCCGGCGCTGCTGGCACTGGTGGCCTGGGCCATGGTGCACACCAACCACCGCCGTCTCCGCGCGACCGGACCGGCACCGGTCACCCCCACGCCCGAAGCCGAGGGCCGCGTGGCACGCACCGCCCTGGGCTGGAGCATGGCGGTGACCTTCGGCATGACCTCGCTGGTCACCTATTCGATGTTCACCTGGTTGCCGACCCTGCTGCGCGAAGCCGGCGCCTCGCCCGCGTTCGGCGGCACCATGGTGGCGTTGTTCGCCGCACTGGGCATGGTCGGTGCCTTGACCATGCCGGCGCTGGCAGTGCGCATGCGCAACCCCTTTCCGATCGTGCTGCTGTGCGCGGCCTGCCACCTGGTCGCGTTCGCCGGGCTGTGGTGGGCGCCATTGGCCGCGCCGATCCTGTGGGTGACCCTGCTCGGCCTGGGGCCGAGCACGTTTCCGCTGGCATTGGTGCTGGTCAACCAGCGCAGCCGCACCGCGGCCGGCTCGGCGGCCCTGTCCGGGTTTTCGCAGGGCATGGGCTATGCGATGAGTTGCCTGGGGCCGTTCCTGTTCGGCTGGCTGCACGCCCACCACGGCGGCTGGACCTCGCCATTCGTCTTCCTGGTGATCTGCATCCTGCTGCAACTGGCGGCAGCCTGGGTGGCCTGCCGCCCGCAGCTGCTGGAAGACGTCTGGGCACCGGCGCCGCGCGGCGCCGGCGTGGTCAACGTACCGGCAGACTGATGTAGCTGGGCTGCTCCGGGGTCACGTAGACGCGCTGGGTGGCCTTTTGATAATCGCCGGGCCTGGCGAAGAAGATGTTGTCCACGTAGGTCTGCGGGTTGCGGTCGTACAGCGGAAACAGGCTGGACTGCACCTGCACCATCACCCGGTGGCCCGGCTGGAAGGTGTGGTTGGCAGTCGGCAGGCCGAACTGGAACGCCAGCGGCTGATTGGACGCCAGCGGCTTGGGCGTGCTGAAACTCTCGCGATAGCGGCCGCGGAAGATCGCCAGCGACACCGGCAATTCGTAACCGCCCATCTTCGGACTGGACGCCATCTCGTCCGGATAGACATCGATCAGTTTCACCACCCAGTCGCTGTCGCTGCCGCTGGTGGAGGCCTGCAGGTGCACTTCCGGTGCGCCGGCGATCTGCAGGGGTTCGGTCAGCGGCTCGGTGACGAAGGTCAGCACATCCGGGCGGCCGTCGACGAAGCGCTGGTCCTGCACCAGCCAGGTGGTCCACATGCTGCGATCGCCGAAGTCCACCGGGCGTGGCACGAACGGCACCGGCTTGGCCGGGTCGGCCACGTATTCCTCGAAGCCCGGCTGCCCCGCCGCCGGCCGCTGGAACGACAGCTTGCCGCCGGCCTGCAGGTACAGCGGTTTGCTGGCCGCGGCACAACCCTTGGCGCAGCTGCGCGGCCAGGCCTGCAGACGGTCCCAGTGATTCTCTCCGGTGTTGTAGATGAACACCGGCGGCGTGCTCGCCTTGGGCGCGCCATCGACCAGGTATTGGTCGAAGAACGGGCGCAGCACGTCGTGACGGAACTGGCGCGCGGTATCGCCGTCGAAATTCAATGCGCCCAGCGCGCTGCCGTCGTAGTTGACCTGGCTGTGCCGCCACGGGCCCATCACCAGGTAGTTGAGCGTATTGCCCTTGTCGCGCGGCTCCATCGCCGCGTAGCTATGAATCGCGCCCCACATGTCCTCCTGGTCCCACAGCCCCTGCAGCCACATGGTCGGCACCTTGAGCGGCGTGCGCGCCATCACCTTGTCCAGCGCCTGCTCCTGCCAGAACGTGTCGTAGGCGGCGTGTTCGGTGAGCTTGTGCCACCACGGCAGCTGCTCCAGGCCGGCGGCCTTGGCGAAATCCCCCGCCGAGCCGGCACGCAGCAGGTTGCTGTAGTCGTCATGGCCCTGGCGCGCGATGCCGATGCCCTTGCCGCGCTGGGTGAGCTGGCCGGTGAAATAGTCGAAGTTGACCTGGCGGAACGCACCATAGTTGAACCAGTCGTCGCCCATCCAGCCGTCGATCATCGGGCTTTCCGGCACTGCGACCTTGAGCGCCGGATGCGGGTTGGTCAACGCCATCACCACGGTGAAACCTTCGTAGGACGAGCCGATCATGCCGACCTTGCCGTTGGACTCCTTCACGTTCTTCACCAGCCAGTCGATGGTGTCCCAGGCATCGGTGGCATGGTCCACCTCGCTGGGATTGAGCGCACCGCGCAGCGGCCGGGTCATCACGTAATCGCCTTCCGAGCCGTACTTGCCGCGCACGTCCTGGATCACGCGGATATAGCCGCCTTCCACGAACACGTCATCGCCCTGTGCGAGCAGGTCCTTCATATGCGGCGAGGCCATGCGCTCGGTGCGCCCGCTGGCGTTGTACGGGGTGCGCGTCAGCACCATCGGCGCGTTGCGTGCGCCCTTGGGCAGCACGATCACCGTATGCAGCTTGACCCCGTCGCGCATCGGGATCATGACCTCGCGCTTGATGTAGTCGTTGGCGGCGTCGCTGGCCACGAACGGCTTGCCGGTGATGTCCGGCGTCATCGGCGAGGTTTGCGCCAGCGCGCCGCCGGTGGCGGCGGCAATGGCGGTGGCGAGCAGGCAGGCGGCAAAACGGCGCATCGACGACTCCGGAACGTGCGGGGGCAGTCCTCGACTGTAGGCAGGACGCGGCCTGCCGGGGGAGTGTCAAAGGTCGTGGTTGGCGGGATGGGAACACGCGGGCCAACCGCAAGGCGCGGCCCCGGCATCTGAACCAACGGAGTCCATGTATCGCTCAGCTGGCAGCCGCGAAGGCCTGGCGAGAACAATGACCAGCGCATCACTGCCGCCAAGTCGCGCGCGATCACACCCAACGATCAGCAGCGAATTATTTTCCATTGCTCGCGCATCGCGTGCTGGAGGCGATGCTGATATCCACGATTCGCACGCAAGTCGATCGCTTCGCGCTTCCATTTTTCGAAAGGGATGTTCCCGCACATGATGGAGCGGCCTTTACCAATCAGGTGCTCATCCATGGGTATTTGCGGTTCCGTCGATCGTGTCCAGTCGGGAAGATTCACATATACCGAAAGTTCTCCGGCCCAGCAGCCGCCAGCGGGCAGCACTTCGCAGCGTGTCAACAGCCCCGACCACACAGGTGGCGTGCTGGCAGGACTGAGCAGCGCGAGCCATCGCAGGAGTGCGAGCAGATCGTCTTCACGACAGCGCTCCCTCTCGCCTAGCCTTAGGGCTGTCAGCGAGGTCATGCAGTCCGTCAGGGCCGAGTACTACAAGGCGCCCCGCTTGAAATCGAGCAACAAAAAGAGAAACGCTGGCTTTGAGGAGGCCGTTCGAATCCACAATGCGACTGCAGAGATCGCCCGGATGCGACAGCAGGTGGATAACCTGGAAGAGGACGTGGTGTCGGCGGCCATGGATGGGAACGCGCACAACTGCGGTGAGCTGGCTACCCTGGCCGTCCACTATTTGCAGCAAGATCACAACCAGATCGCACGCCTTGCTTTCTTCAATGGAACAGCGCACACCGCCGCGATCGTCGGCCCAGTGCCGCGCGCAGGCAGCTTGCCTTCGGACATGACAGATTGGGACGCGGACATCTATGTCTGCGACCCCTGGTGCAATATCGCCTGCAGGGCAAACGACTATCCCGCCGAATTCAAAGAAAAGATGGAAAAGTGGGACCGCGCGGGGAAACAGGTGTGGCTGTCAGGAACTGGCTTCGTTTCCCCAACAAGCGATGAATGGATGAGCACGGTGCTTGGAGGAGAAAAGCGGGCCACGTGATCGAGTCGATGTCGGCCAGTGGCGCTGCAATGCACAGCGCCACAGGACTGAGCCGGCAACGCATGCCACTTCAATGGCGTACCTGGCCCTCGCCACGCACCACGAAGCGCTCCACGGTGAGCGCTTCCAGGCCCATCGGGCCGTAAGAATGCAGGCGCGTGGTGGAGATGCCGATCTCCGCACCCAGGCCGAGCTCGCCGCCGTCGGAGAAGCGCGAGGACGCGTTGACCATCACCACGGCAGAGCGCAGCGACTGCACGAACTGCTCGGCATTGGCGGCGTCCCGGGTGGCGATCACCTCGGTGTGGTCCGAGCCGTACTGGCGGATATGCGCCAGCGCGGTGTCCAGATCCGGCACCACGCGGATGGCAAGGATCAGGTCGAGAAATTCGGCGGCGTAATCCTCGTCGCTGGCGGCGCCAATATCCGGCAACAGTGCGCGCGTTGCCGCATCGCCACGCAGCTCCACGTTACGGTCGCGCAGGGCCTGCGCGGCCGCCGGCAGGAAACGCGCGGCGATGTCGGCATGCACCAGCAAGGTCTCCAGCGCATTGCAGGCCGATGGCCGGCTGGCCTTGCCATCGACCAACAGACGCACGGCCAGATCCACGTCCGCCGACGCATCCACGAACAGATGGCACACGCCCTTGTAATGCTTGATCACCGGCACGCGCGCATGCTCGGCGACGAAGCGGATCAGTCCTTCGCCACCACGCGGAATCGCCAGATCGACGATATCGCTGAGTTGCAGCAGCTCCAGCATGGTCTCGCGGCGTAGATCCTCGACCAGCGTCAGCGCCGCTTCCGGCACGCCGGCCTCGCGCAAGGCGCGCTGCAGGGCGCGCGCAATCGCGGTATTGGAGTGGATCGCTTCCGAGCCGCCCCGCAGGATCACGCCATTGCCGGCCTTGATGCACAGCGCTGCCGCATCGGCAGTCACATTCGGGCGTGCTTCGTAGATCATCGCGATCACCCCCAGCGGCACGCGCACCTTCTGCACGACGATGCCATTGGGGCGAACATCCTCGCGCGTGACCTGCCCGACCGGATCGGGCAGTTGCGCGACCTCGCGCAAGGCTGCGGCGATGCCGGCCAGGCGCTTGTCGTCCAGTGCCAGCCGGTCGAGCATGGCCGTGCCGGTACCCTTGGCACGGGCGGCTTCAAGATCGCGCGCGTTGGCGGCAAGGATCGATGCGGCATCGGCTTCCAGTGCGGCAGCCATCGCGTCGAGCAGGTCCTGCTTGGCCTGCGCGGACAGTTGCGACAGTACTTGCGCCGCATCACGGCATTGCAGGGCGAGGGATTTGATGGTCATTGGAGGGCCGGGATCGGGGAGTCGGGATTGGGGATTGGCAAAAGCGGACGACACCGTTTTAGCACCACAAGGGAATCAGTCGTAGGGACACGGAGGCGAGGTTCGAGAAACGCAGCGCACATGCGTTTGCCAATCCCCAATCCCGATTCCCCAATCCCCGCTACAAAAGCACCATATCATCGCGATGCACCACGTTCTCGCCATAGCTATACCCGAGCACGCTATCGATCTCGCGCGAGTGGCGGCGGGCGATGCGGCGGATATCCACGGCCGAATACTGGCTGACGCCACGTGCCAGGCAGCGCTCGCCGGCGTCGTCGCGCAGGCGGATCTCCACCATGTCGCCACGCCGGAAGTCGCCGTGCGCACCGGCCACCCCGCCCGGCAGCAGCGAGGCGCCCTTGTCGGTCAGCGCGGCGGCGGCACCGGCATCGATCAGGATTGCGCCCGCCTCCACCGGTGCGTGGCGCAGCCAGTACTTGCGGGCGGCAATGCGCGTACGCGCGGCATGGATCCGCGTGCCATGCAGGCGATCCTGCGCCAGGGCGCGCACCACATCGCCATTGCGGCCGTTGAACAGATAGGTTTCGATGCCGGCCGCACCGGCCTTGGCGGCGGCCTCCAGCTTGGTGCGCATGCCGCCGGTGCCCACGCTGCTGCCGCTGCCGCCGGCCATCGCCAGCACCTCGGCAGTGAGCTCGGGCACGTCGTCGAGCGGCCGCGCCAGCGGATTGCTGCGCGGGTCGGCGCTGTACAACCCGTCGATATCGGTGGCGATGAACAAGGCATCGGCATCGACCAGGGCGGCGACGATCGCGGCCAGGTTGTCATTGTCGCCCAGCTTGAGCTCGTCCACCGACACGGTGTCGTTTTCGTTGATCACCGGCAACGCGCCCAGCCGCAACAACTCGCCCAGGGTGGCGCGTGCGTTGAGATAGCGGCGGCGGTTACGCAGGTCGTCGTGGGTGAGCAACACCTGCGCTACCGGGCGCTCGAAGAAGCGCTGCCAGAGCGCGATCAACTGCGCCTGACCCAGCGCAGCCAGCGCCTGGCGCGCGGCGATCGGTGCGCCGGCCTCGGCCGCCCTGGGCAGGATCGCCCGGCCGGCCGCCACCGCGCCCGACGACACGATCACCAGCTCGCGCCCGGCGGCCAGATTGGCCGAGACAAATTGCGCCAGGCCCAATGCGAACCGTGGCGACAAGCCACCGCCATCGGCGGCCAGCAGGCTGCTGCCGACCTTGAGCACTGCGCGTCGCCACGGCGGCAGCGCCTGCTCGGTAAACGACGCAGCAGTGGCGATGGGCGTGCTCATGGCGACGATCTGCTCAGTGCGTGTTCCACTCATGGACGGTCAGCGTGGAGGCATCGCGCAGTACCAGCGGATCACGTGCCACGATCTGCTGCGCCTGCTGCAGGCTGTCCACGTTGACCAGCACGTAGGCGCCACCACTGCCATCGCTGAAGCCGCCGGTCAGCTCCAGCTGCCCGGCCGCACGAAGCGTGTCGAGAAATGCACGATGCGGCTGCACCACATCGGCCGGGAAATCCGGCTTGCGTATCGCCAATACCAGATAGCGCGTCGCCATCAGCCGGCCTCCTTGTCGGGTGTTGCTTCGCTACGGCCGAACGGCGTGGAAATCACCAGAAAGCGTGCTTCCCTCTCGGACAGGTTGTGCATCTGATGGGTGGAACCGGGCGGCACATGCAGGCCCTGCCCCGCGCGCAGCACATGCTGCTCGCCGTCCAGCTGCAGCATCACCTCGCCGGCCAGCACATAGAAGAAATGCCGTGCGCGGCTGTGCCGATGGCGCAGTTCGGCAGCGCCCGGCGGCATGCGTTCTTCCAGCACGCTCAGGTTGGGGTCGCGCAGCAGGTGCCAGCCATCGCTGGCCTCGCCCCAGGGATAATGTTCTGCGCTGTCGGTACTGATCACGGCCATCAGACCAGCGCCTCCCAGCGGGCACGCAGCACGTCCAGCTGCAGGTCCGCGGCGGCGCCTGGCGAGACGCGCGCGGCCAGGCTGCCTTCCGGCGTGCGGCCCTGCCCGGCGGTATCGGCCGATTCCGCCGCGGCCTTGTAGGCCTCGCGGAACGGCACACCGGCAACGGCCGCTTCCACCGCCACGTCGGTGGCGTACATGCCCGAATCGATCGCCGCACGCAGCTTGTCCGGGCGCCATTCCAGGTTGGCCAGCAGGGCCGGCAGCAGTTCCAGCGCCGCCATGCCGCGCCCGAAGCCGTGCACGATGGCGCCCTTGCTGCTCTGCAGGTCGCGGTGATAGCCCGACGGCAGCGACAGCAACTGTTCGATCTCGGTGCGCGCGGCGGCCACGCTGGCGTGGGTGGCGCGCATCAGCTCGATCACGTCGGGGTTGCGCTTGTTCGGCATGATCGAGCTGCCGGTGGTGTACTGCGCCGGCAGCGCGACGAAGGCGAACTCGCCGCTGGTGAACAACGACAGGTCCCAGGCAATCCGGCGCAGGTCCAGCGTTGCGCTGCCAAGCGCCTCGAGCGCGGCCAGTTCGTACTTGCCACGCGAGAGCTGCGCATAGATCGGCGACACCTGCAGCCGTGCAAAGCCCAGCTCGGCAGTGGTGTGTGCACGGTCCAGCGGCAGGTTGACACCGTAACCGGCCGCGGTACCGAGCGGATTGCTGTCCACCAGACGCAGGGTGTCGGCCGCACGCACCGCATTGTCGATAAAGGCCTCGGCCCAGCCCGCCCACCACATGCCGGCCGAGGACACCACCGCGCGCTGGATATGCGTATAGCCCGGCACCGGCAACGCGGCTTCTGCCTGCGCGCGATCCAGCGCCACCTTGGCGATCTCCGCGCCGAGCTCGGCCACGCGCTGCAGCTTATCCTTCAACCACAGGCGGGTGGCGACCAGGATCTGGTCGTTACGGCTGCGCCCGGTGTGGATCTTGCGGCCGGCATCGCCCAGCCGTTCGGTCAGGCGCGCTTCGATCGCAGAATGGCAGTCCTCGTAGCGCTCGTCCAGCACGAACGCACCGCTGCGGAAATCGGCAGCCAGCAGATCCAGTTGCTCGCTCAGCCCGCCCAGCTCCTGCAGCGACAGGATGCCGATGTGCTGCAGCCCCTGCGCATGCGCCTTGCTGGCGGCGATGTCGTACAGGAAGAACTCGCGGTCCAGGATGACGTCGTCGCCGGCCAGGAAACTCTGGATCTTGGCGTCCACCGCCACGCCGGGTTTTTGCCACAACAGATTGGTCATCGGAAAGCGTCTCGAGTAAGTCGTCCAGTTAAATCAACGCACATGGAGGTGCGGGCTCTTGCGAGGGACTCGCATCTTCGAATCCCCGCACATGGATGTGCGGGCTCTTGCGAGGGACTCGCATCATCAGCCAATCGCAGTCAATTCGTCCCAGCCCAACGCCAGGTTGAGATTCTGCATCGCCTGCGTCGCCGCGCCCTTGAGCAGGTTGTCCAGCGTGGCCACGACCACCACGCGCTTGTTGCCCGGCGCCAGCGTCACGCCGCCGATCTGCACGCCATGCCTGCCGGCAATGCGGCTGACCCACGGCGCTTCATCGACGATCTCGATCAGCGGGTCGTCAGCGTAACGCTGCGTGTAGCGCGCCTGGATCTGCTCGCGTGTCAGCGGCTGCTGCAGCCACAGGTTGACGGTCATGGTGATGCCGCGGAAATGCGGCGCCACATGCGGCATGAACTCAACCGGCACGCCGAGCTGCGCAGAGACTTCGCGCTCGTGCATGTGGTTGGTCAGCGCATACGGCATCAGGTTATCGGCCAGCAGCTCGGGGTTGTTCTTGTCCGACGGCGTGGTGCCCGCACCGGAATAGCCGGACACGCCGAAACACTGCGGCGGGCCGGCCAGTTGGTCGAGCAAAGGGGCGATCGTCAGTTGCATCGCGGTGGCATAGCAACCCGGGTTGCTGATGCGCTTCTGCCCGGCGTAGCTACCGCGCGTCAGCTCGGGCAGCCCGTAATACCAGGCCGGATCGAAGCGGTAATCGGCCGACAGATCGATCAGCAGTGTCTGCGGCCTGGCCGCATCGATCGCCGCGACGAAGGGTTCGGCCTTGCCGTTGGGCAATGCCAGGATCACCACGTCGGCGGCCTTGGCGGCCACCGCGTCGGCATCCAGGCTCTCGTAGCGCAATTCGCCACGATACGCAGCGTTGTGGTCGGCCACCGGCTGCCCGGCCAGTTCGCGCGAGGACACGAACAGCAGCTGCAGATGCGGGTGTGCCACCACCAGCTTGATCAATTCCGATCCGGTATGCCCGCGGGCCCCGACGATGCCGATGGTCGTTGCTTGAACAGTCATGCGTTTGCTTCCAGGCGGAACTGCAGGTGGCGTTTGACCCCGGCCCATTCCGTATCGATGATGGAGAACACCACGGTATCGCGCGGTGTGCCGTCAGGGTGACGGGTGTGATTGCGCAGCACGCCGTCCTGCTTTGCACCGAGCCGCGCAATCGCCGCGCGCGAGGTGTGATTGAACCAGCTGGTCTCGAACACCACGCTCAGGCAGCCCAGCGTTTCGAAGGCGTGTTGCAACAGCATCCGCTTGGTGTCGGTATTGACGCCGCTGCGCTGCACGCGCGGCGCGTACCAGGTGTAGCCGATCGACAGCTTGGGCACTGTCGCATCCAGCCCGTAATAGCGCGTGCAGCCGACGATCTCACCGGCCGCATCGCGCACCACGTAAGGCAGCACCCGCCCGTCGGCTTGCGCCGCCAGCGCAGCGCCCACGTAGTCGTCCACCTGCGCCGGTGCCGGCACGCCGGTGTACCACAGCCGCGACAAGGCCCCGTCGCCCAGCGCGCCGCGCAGATCATCGGCATGCGCAGCCTGCAAGGGTTCCAGTAGTGCGTGTTGCCCACGTAACGTGGGCAGCTCGCGCCAAAGCGATGGCAATGCGACGGGCGCCATCGTACTCAGCCCAGCAGCGTCGGCTGGCGCGTCGCGCAATGCGCCACGCAGTGCTGGATCTGCTCGAAGCTCTCCAGCCCGTACCAGAACACCTTCCACTTTTCCTGCTTGATGCAGCCGTCGGACTCGGCGTAGTAGAAGATGTTGACCTGGTTGTTGTGCCGCGAGCGCCAGAACAGTTGCGGGGTTTCCTCGCGCATCACGTTCCACACCGCACGGCCCAGGCCTTCACCCTGCGCATCGTCGAGCACGGCGAACTTGTCCAGGTAGATCAACGCGCTTGCACCCAGCATGCCCTCATCGGTGAGGATCACCGCGGCGCGATAGTTCTCGCTGACGTAGGCGCGCAGCAACCTGGTGTTGCTGAAGTACTCGGGCACCAGCGTGCGGCCGAAGCTGGATTCGATCAGGGTCTTGAGCCGTGGCAGGTCCAGTTCGTCCCAGGAGGTCGCGCGCAACACGCGCTCGCCGCGCCGCACCAGCGTGCCCGAGCCCTTGTGCGTGAACAGCTCCTTGGCCAGATCCGCCGGCCGGGTGATCGATACCGACGATTCCAGCGGCAGGCGATCGAGCAGGTCCTTGATCTGTTCGATCTTGACCCGCATCCCGCCGTTGATCCACGGCTGCTGCATCAGGTGATCGAACTCGGTGGACAGGTTGATCGAATCGATCACCTTGCCATCGGCATCCAGCAGACCGCCGGTGCCGGTGAGGAAGATGATCTTGTATGGCTGCAGCTCCTGCACCAGTTCGTTGGCAGCAAAATCCGCGTTGATGTTGAGGATCTGCCCGCTCGGCGTCTCGCCCAGGCTGGTGATGACCGGAATCGAGCCGGCCTGCAGGCTGGCTTCGATCGGCGCCAGGTTGACCGCCTTGACCTCGCCGACCAGGCCATAGGTGTCGCGATCCAGATACTGCGCTTCGAACACGCCGCCGGTGATCGAGGTCGCACGCGCGCCATTCTGCTGCAGCGCTTCGACCAGCTTGAGGTTGGAGGCCTGGAACACCTTGCGCACGATCGCCAGGGCTTCGGGCGAGGTCACCCGCAAGCCGTTGACGGTCTGTTTTTCGATGCCCGCTGCAGACAGCTCCGCATCCAGCTGCGGGCCGGCGCCATGCAGCACGATCGGGGTCAGGCCCACTTCCTGCAGGAACGACAGCGAGGAGGTCAGCGCGTCCAGGTCGTCGCGCAGCACCGCGCCGCCCACCTTGACCACCGCAAAGCGTTTGGCATCCAGCTGCGAGAAACGCTTGAGGTACTGGCTGATTTCCTTGGCGCTGGCCATGCTCGAAAGCAGGCGCACGATGGTCTGACGGGTCTGTTTGTGGGGCTGTGCGGAGAGGGACATTGCCGTGATCGAAGAGAGGAATGGCCGCGCCAGGCGCGGAACGCGGCTTCAGTTGCAGCCGTTAATGATGCGATGGACCGACTCTGCGTAACGCTGCAACTGCGCAAGCGTCACGAATTCGTCGGCGGTGTGCGCCTGGGCGATATCGCCCGGTCCGTACACCAGTGCGGTATAGCCACCGTCCGAGAACAGCGAGGCCTCGGTCCAGAAATCCACTGCATTGCCGATCGGCAGGTCCAGCGCATCGGCGACATCGCGTGCGGCCAGACGGCGCTCTTCTGCACGCGCGATGTCACCCGACGGCAGGCTTGGCCCGCGGAAGGTTTCTTCGAAATGCGCCGCGAGCGGATCGGCAAATCCGGCAAACGTGGCCAGCAAGCCGTTCACGTCCATCGACGGCAACGGACGAAAGCCGAAACGCAGCTCGGCCGCCGGCGCGATCATGTTGGCCTTGATGCCACCCTCGACGCGGCCGATGTTGAAACGCAGGCCGGTCAGGCCGCCGAAGCGCGCATGCGCCAGCGACTCCACATGCTCCAGTGCCCTGCCGCCCCAGCGCATCGCCTGGTGCAGCGCACTGGCGGATGGATCCTGCTTGCCCGACGCATGCCCGGCACGCCCGGCAAAGCGCATCAGCACCGAGCTGATTCCGCGATGCGCCAGCACCGCCTCGCTCATGGTCGGCTCGGCGACCAGCACCGCCTCATACGGCACTCCGCGCGCCAGGAACGCGGCGATGCAGCGCGGGTCGTTGGCTTCCTCGTCGGAGGAAAACAGGAATGCCGCATCGCCCTGCCCGGCATTGGCCGCCGCCACCAGCGCCGCTGCCGCCCCCTTGATGTCGCAGACGCCCAGACCGATCACGCGATCGTCGGTACGCCGCATCACGTGCGGATCGGCACTCCAGTGCGGCGAATCCGGCACCGTATCCAGATGCACGTTGAACAGGTACTTGGGCGCACCGCGCACCGCATACAGGCTTACCGCACCGGCACCGTGGTCGATCACCTCGACCTGGAACCCGGGCAGCTGCGCGCGCAGATAGTCGAAGATGCCGCCCTCGGCAGCGATCGCCCGCGGCGGGTTGCGGGTGTCGAAGGACACCAGCTTTTGCAGATGCGTCAGTGTGTTGTCGAGCAGTGTGGTCATTGATCGCGTCTTGATTGCGTCGGCCAGAGGGTGGTCGGTCTTTCTAACGCCCCTCTGGCCCTTCCCCCGCCTGCGGGGGAAGGTGCCCGACAGGGCGGATGGGGGCATGCGGCAGGTCGCCCTCATCCGGCGCGATGCGCCAGCTTCTCCCGCACGCGGGAGAAGCAAGATGCCGGCTGCCTGCGGAGCGGTCGCCTCAGCGATTCACCTGCGCATACAGCGTCGAGCTCATCCCGAACAGCTTGATGAAGCCTTCCGCCTCTTCCACGCCCCAGTCGGCCGACTGCGCATAGGTCGCGCCCTTGGTGTTGAGCAGATGCGGCGAACGCACCGCCACCGCATCGACGCGGCCACCGCGGGTTTCCAGCGTGACCTCGCCGTTGACCTTGGACTGCGACGACTTCAAAAACGCCTCGATGTCGGTCTTGAGCGGATCGTGATAGAAGCCTTCGTACACCAGCTCCACCCACTTGCGCGCCACATCCGGCTTGAAGCGGTTCTGCTGCTTGGTCAGCACCGCATCTTCCAGCGCGCGGTGCGCGGTCAGCAGCGAGATCAGGCCGGGCGCTTCGAACACGATGCGGCCCTTCAACCCGATCACGGTGTCGCCGGTATACACGCCGCGGCCCACGCCGTAGGGCGCGAACAACTTGTTGAGCTGGGCCAGGATCTGCTCGCCGGGCAGCGTCTTGCCGTTAAGCGCGACCGCCTCGCCTTCGACGAACGTCAGGGTGACGGTCAGCGCTTCGGCCGGCCACTCGCTGCGCGGCGCGCACCAGCCACGCGCACCTTCACCCGGCGCTTCCCACCGGTCGATCTCGCCGCCGGACATGGTCAGCCCAAGCAGGTTCTCGTTGATGGTGTAGGCCTGCTGCTTGGCGCGCACGCCGAAGCCGCGCTCTTCCAGATACTTCTGCTCGTAGGCGCGGGTCTGGGTGTGCTCCCTCTGGATCTCGCGGATCGGCGCCACGATCTGGTAGTCGCCCAGCGCCTTGACCGCCAGATCGAAGCGCACCTGGTCGTTGCCCATGCCGGTGCAGCCGTGGGCGATGCTGCGCGTGCCCAGTTCTTCGGCGCGCTTGAGCGCGGCATCGACGATCAGGTACCGGTCGGAGACCAGCAGCGGGTACTGGCCCTGGTAGCCTTCGCCGGCCCACACGAACGGCTTGACGAAGCCCTGCCAGATGGCCGGACCGCCATCGACGGTGACATGGCTGGCCGCGCCCAGCTCGGCGGCGCGCTTCTCGATGAAGTCGCGTTCCTCCGCATCCACGCCGCCGGTATCGGCGAACACGGTGTGCACCGCATAGCCCTGCGCCTGCAGATACGGAACGCAGAAGCTGGTGTCGAGGCCGCCGGAGAAGGCGAGAACGATATCCTTATTTGTGCCGGGATTGGAGAGTGGGGATTCGGGATTGGTGGAAGCGGTCTGCTGCGACATGGGGGTCTCTTTAGAAGTTGACTAGGTTGGGTCGGGAGCCGGGTTCGCCGTTGCGAATCCCAAATCCCCAATCACGAATCCCGGCTGCCCTGGCCCACCAGGGCAGCCATGATCGCCTTCTGCACATGCAGGCGGTTCTCGGCCTCGTCGATGGCGATACAGTTGGGCGAATCCATCACCGCGTCGGTGGCCTTGACGTTGCGACGCAGCGGCAGGCAGTGCGAGAACACGCCGTTGTTGGTCAGCGCCATCTTGCGTTCGTCGACGATGAAGTGCTGGTACTGGTCGCGGATCGGCTTTTCCGGCTCCCAGTTACCGAAGAACGGCAGTGCGCCCCAGCTCTTGGCATACACCACGTCGGCGCCGGCATAGGCGCTGTCGATGTCGTGGCTGACCTGTAGCGAGCCGCCGCTTTCGGCCACGTTCTGCGCCGCCCAGTCCATGTAGCGCTCGTCCAGGATGTAGTCCGGCGTCGGGCACAGCAGGGTCACGTCCATGCCCATGCGGGTGGCGATGGTCAGCGCGGAATTGGCCACCGCGGTGTTCAACGGCTTGGGGTGATAGGTCCAGGTCAGCACGTACTTCTTGCCGCGCAGATCCTGGGTGCCGAAGTGTTCCTGCAAGGCCAGCGCGTGCGCCAGCTCCTGGCACGGGTGGGTGATCGTCTCCATGTTGATCACCGGCACCGGCGAGTACTTGGCGAAGCTCCTGAGCACCTGGTCCTCGCGGTCCTTGGACCAGTCGACGAACTTCGGGAACGCGCGCACGCCGATCAGGTCGACATAGCGGCCCAGCACGCGCGCCACTTCGGCGATGTGCTCCTCGGTGTCGCCATCCATCACCGTGCCCAGATTGAACTCGATCGGCCAGGCATCCTTGCCCGGCTGCAGCACCACTGCATGCCCGCCCAGCTGGAACGCGCCCAGCTCGAAGCTGGTCCGCGTGCGCATGGACGGGTTGAAGAACACCAGCGCGATCGACTTGCCCTTCAGCTCGCTTCCCAGCTTGTTACGTTTGAACAACGCGGCCTGGGTCAACAGCGCGTCCAGTTCGGCGCGGCTCCAGTCCTGGGTGTTCAAGAAGTGCTTCAGTGACATCGATCGGTCCTTGTGCTGCGTGCTTCTGCTGCGTGGTCCGCCAGGAGCGACGGGGTGCGCGACATGCGCGTTTCTTGCGGTTGAAACTTTTGTGACGTCAAAACGAAAAAACCCAGCCTCAGGGCTGGGTTTTCAACAGCGGAACAGCCAAACGCTCCGGTTACCCAGCGAAAATGTGGGATTCCGGTCGGCGGGCACGCGAGGTCATGCCGGAGGCCATCCGGGCGGCGCTGGTGTCGTGCTGAAAGGCGTTTGCGTGCATAGGGCGCGAATCCTCGCATGCATGCGGGTACGGCGCAACCGCTGCGCGACTCAGCGCGGCGGCGCGACGATGGCGTCGGGGATGTAGGGGGTGACCGACACACGGATGCGCAGCCGGTTGCCCGGGTCTTCCGGCAGCCGCGAGCGGTACTTGGTGCCCTTGTAAACGTAGTCCACGTCGAAGGCGATCGGCCGCCGGAACTCGCGCGGCACTTCCACCACCCGGCAGTTGCGCCGCGTGCTGGTCGGTGGCACTGCCATCGGCACGGCGGCCGGCTCGGGGCGCCGCGAGAACATCTCCTTGACCGAATCCACCATCCGGTTGATGCGGCCTTCGTCCTCGGCCGGCACCACCGGCGCGACCGGCTCGGCCTCGCACTGCTCTTCGATGCGGGTGGCACGCAAGGTCTGGTAGACCGGCTCGACGTTGAGCACCTGCGCGTAATCCAGCTTCACGTTCTCGATCACCACCACCCTGTTCTTGGGATCGGTCTCTGCCGCATGCGCTGACGGTGCCTGCCAGGCGAACACACACAGCAGCAGGAAGAACGGGGAAGGTCGCATCAGTACCAGGGGGGCGGAGCGAAGCAATACGTAAGTGTATGGAGCTTGCGATCCCTTGGGCTGAACGCAGCCCATCCGGTCACCGGCATCGTGGTAGGCAGACGGCTGGTTCGCCATCCCGCCGCGACCGGCTAGAATCGCCCGGTTATCCTTTTCCAGATGCCGATGAGCCTGCGCCTGCACAACAACCTGACGCGGCGGGTCGAGCCGTTCGCACCGCTCGATCCGTCCAGCCCCACCCTGTATGTGTGCGGCCCCACCGTCTACAACTACGCGCATATCGGCAACGCCCGCGGCCCGGTCGTGTTCGATGTGCTGGCCGCACTATTGCGGCGGCGCTTCGGGGCGCTGCGCTACGCGCGCAACATCACCGACGTGGACGACAAGATCAATGCCGCCGCGCAGGCGCAGGGCGTGCCGATCTCGACCATCACCGACCGCTTCGCGGCGATCTATCGCCAGGACATGGCCGCGCTCGGCGTGCTGCCGCCGGACATCGAACCGGAAGCCACCGCGCATATCCCGCAGATCGTGGCGATGATCGAGCAGCTGATCACCAATGGGCATGCCTATGCCGCCGAGGGCCATGTGCTGTTCGCGGTGGCCAGCTTCGCGCACTACGGCAAGCTCTCGCGCCGCGATCCGGACGAGATGCTGGCTGGCGCGCGCGTGGACGTGGCGCCGTACAAGCGCGACCCGGGCGACTTCGTGCTGTGGAAGCCGTCCAGCGACGAGCTGCCCGGCTGGGACTCGCCCTGGGGCCGCGGCCGCCCGGGCTGGCATATCGAATGCTCGGCGATGGCCGCCGCGCACCTGGGCCCGACCATCGACATCCATGCCGGTGGCGTGGACCTGCAGTTCCCGCATCACGAGAACGAGATTGCGCAGAGCGAATGCGCACATGGCGGCGCCACCTTCGCCCGCTTCTGGCTGCACAACGGCATGCTCAATTTCAGCGGCGCCAAGATGAGCAAGTCGCTGGGCAACATCGAGACCGTGCACGACCTGATCGCCAGGCACCCGCCCGAGGCGCTGCGCTACGCGCTGCTGAGCGCGCATTACCGGCAGCCGCTGGACTGGTCCGATGGCTTGATCGAACAGGCCAAGAACACGCTGGATCGGCTGTACGGCACCGTGCGCGACCTGGCCGCGGCCGAGCACGCCGCAGGGATCGCCCCCGCGCCGCCGGCCGCGATTCCCGACGAGGTGGAGGCCGCGCTCGACGACGACCTCAACACCCCGCTTGCGCTGTCGGTCATCGCCAGCATCGCCTCCGAGGCCCGCGCGCTGCGCACCCAACTCGCGCATGGCGGCGACGCACCGGCAGGTGTTGCCGCGCTGTCCGGGCTGAAGTCGCGGCTGCTCGGCGCAGGCCTGGCACTGGGCTTGCTGCAGCAGGATCCGGCCGCCTGGTTCTCGCGCGGCACCGACGCCGGCGACGATGCGCGCATCACTGCGCTGGTCGAAGCACGCAATGCCGCGAAGAAGGCCAGGGATTTTGCCCGCGCCGATGCCATCCGCACCCAGCTGGCCGACGAAGGCATCGTGCTGGAAGACACCCCGCAAGGCGTGCGTTGGAAGCGCGCATGACCCTCTTTCCTTCTCCCGTCGGGAGAAGGTGCCCCGCAGGGGCGGATGAGGCTGCGAGCGAAGCCACATGTGCCTTCCTTGAGGTAAGGGCGACGCCACCCGCATCGAATTCCAGCGAGGCGTCACCCCTACCCTCACCCCCACCCCCCGCTCCGCGCCCCGGCCCGTGCTGGCGG
>NZ_QEZJ01000004.1:0-34772 GCF_003992965.1 Xanthomonas sp. BRIP62409
GCCCGCCCGGTGCCACGGTCATCTGCACTTCGAACTGGTAGGCCTGGTCGGTGGCGATCACGGTCAGCGGCGAGGCATCGCGCGGGGCGCTGCCCTTGCCCTGCAGGCGCAGCACGCCATTGCCCACCTGCAGCCGCTTGGCCTCGTCGGCGGCCGGGTTGAAGAAGGACCACTGCGGGCCCAGCGCGCTGGCGCGGAAGTCGTCCGACAACGCCAGCCCATGCGGCAGGGCCTGCCCGCTGGGCTTTTTCAACGGCGTGCCGAGGTCGCCGCCCTTGGCGACGAACCAGCCATCCGGGGTCCACTCGATCGGGTCGAGCAGTGCCTGCCGGCCCAGCGTCCAGTAGCCGTGTTCGTAGCCGTGGTAGAGCATCCACCAGCGTTTGTCGGTGCCTTCCACCAGGGTGGCGTGGCCACGCGACCACCACGGCTCGTCGGCGCTCCTGGTGCGGGTGATCGGGTTGTTGGGCGCGTTCTGCCAGGGGCCGTGGATCGAGCGCGAACGCGCGGTGATCACCATGTGCCCGGTCGGCGGGCCGGCGGTGCCGCCCACGGCGGTGGTCATGTAGTACCAGCCGTTGTGGCGGGTGATCTTGGGGCCTTCCTGCGCGTAGCCTTCCACGTCCCAGCTTTCCGGATATTTCCAGCCGTCGTAGACGTGCTTCGGGGTGCCGACCACCTTCAGGCCGTCGTCGGACAGCTGCACGTAATCGCCGCCACTCAGGAACAGGTAGCGCTTGCCGTCCTCGCCCACCGCATGGCCGGGGTCGATGTACTTGCCCAGGCCGATGTCGATCGGCTTGCTCCACGGGCCGGTGATGTCGTCGGCCCAGACCACGAAATTGCTGCGCTCGCCCTGGTCGCCGCGCCGCGCCGGGAAGTAGATGTAATAACGCTTGCCGTGCTTGATCAGGTCCGGCGCCCAGATCGCGCCGACGTTCTGGGTGATGGCGTGGCCCAGCGGCTGCCAGTTGACCAGGTCGCGCGAATGCCAGATCGGCAGGCCCGGATAGGCATCGAAGGAGGACAGCGTGAGGTAGTAGTCCTGCCCGTCCTTGAGCACCGACGGGTCGGGGTGGTCGCCTGCCAGCACCGGGTTGAGGAAGGTGCCGTTGCCCTGGTCGGCAACGCGCTGGTGCTCGATGCCGCGCTTCCAGTCGGCCGCGGCACCGAGCCCGGCACACAGCAGCAGGCCGCTGGCCAGCAGCCAACGCCATCGGGATGAAGTGATACCTGTACGCATGCTCTCTCCTGTCCCCGATCCCGGGGCTTGGCGGCAACCGGTGGGCAATGCCACCGGTTAACCGGATGAGGCGGAACCCTCCCGCCGGCAGCAACGTCCTGCACGCTCGGCAAGGCGTCGCACGCGCCCGGCAGGTGGAGCATCGATGCGGCATCACCTGCCGCATCGATCACGCCCATCCACCAGGCACCCGATCGCTTAGCGCGTCATGGCGTTACGCGCGCAATGCGCGTGGCAACCACAGCGATAGTTCGGGGAAGAACGCCACGATCAACAGCACGCACAAGGCCGCCAGCCAGAACGGCCAGATCGTGCGCATGCTCTGGGCGATGGTGATCTGCCCGATCGAGGTGCCGATGAACAGCACCGAGCCGATCGGCGGGGTGATCAGCCCGATGCCGCCGGCCAGCACCATCACCAGGCCGAAGTGGATCGGGTCGATGCCGTAGGCCTTGACCACCGGCAGGAAGATCGGCGTGCAGATCAGGATCTTCGGTGCCAGGTCCATGAACATGCCCAGCAGCAACAGCATCACCACGATCATCAGCAGCACGGTGTTCTTGCTGTCGGCGATGGCCTGCAGGAACTTCACCGCCGCTGCCGGCACCTGCAGGTAGGCCAGCAACCAGCCGAACACCGCGGCGGTGGCGATCACGAACAGGATCACGCCGGTGGTGCGTGCCGCATGCGTCACTGCCGCGAAGAACTCGGCCCAACGCAGCTGGCGATACAGCAGCGCGGTGACGATCAAGGCGTACACCACCGCGATCGCCGCGCTCTCCACCGCGGTGAAGATACCGGCGCGGATGCCGATGAAGATCAACGCGACCAGGCCCAGGCCCGGCAATGCGCCGAACAGGCGCAACGCCACCGCACGCCAGCCCGGGAACGGCTCGGTGCCGTAGCCGCGATGGCGTGCCACCGCATAGCCGGTGACCATCATTGCTGCGGTCATCAGCAGCGCGGGGAAGATACCGGCGGCGAACAGATCGGCGATCGACAGCCCGCCACCGGCCGCGGCCGAGAACAGGATCAGGTTGTGCGAGGGCGGCACCAGCAAGGCCACCAGCGCGGCGGTCATGCTCACGTTGACCGCGTAATCGCGGTCGTACCCGCGCTTGATCATCTGCGGGATCATGGTGCCGCCGACCGCCGAGACGTCGGCAATCGCCGAGCCGGACACGCCGCCGAAGAACAGCGACGACAACACGCTGACCTGCCCCAGGCCACCACGCACGCGCCCCACCAGCGACGAGGCCAGCGCGATCAGGCGTTCGGAAATACCACCACGCAACATCAACTCGCCGGCGAAGATGAACAGCGGGATGGCGATCAACGACGCCGAGCCGCTGCCGGCGGAAATCTGCTGCACCAGCACCACCGTGGGCAGGTCCAGATACAGCAGCGTGGCCAGTGCGGCCGCGCCCAAGGCGTAGGCCACCGGCACGCCGATCAGCAGCAGCACCACGAAGGTTCCCAACAACATGGCGATGCCCATCAGCGCACTCCTCCGGCCTGGATCGGGCGCAGCACACGCCACAGCTTGAACAAGGCAAAGAGCACCATCAGCGCGCCGCCGATCGACAGCGGCAGGTAATTGATGCTCTGCGGCATCTGCGCGCCGGCCATCTTGATGTCCAGGCCATCGAGCAGCAGCGCCGCACTCCACCACGCCAGCACCGCGCCGATGGCGATGATCATCAGCGGGCGGATCAGGTCGAACACGCGGCGCACCAGCGGTGGCACGTGTTCGCCCAGCAGGTAGAAGCCGAAGTGGCGGTTGGTATGCACGCCGGCGGCCGCGCCCAGGCTCAGCGCGGTGCTCAGCAACAGCAACGTCACCGGCTCGGTCCAGCTGGGCGAATCGTTGAGCACGTAGCGGGTGAACACCTGCCAGCCCTGCACGACCACCAGGCCCAGCAGCGCGATGGAGGCCACGCCAACGGCGGTATCGGAAACGCGGTCCAGCGCGCGCTGCAACGGCGCGACCGGGACGGCGACGGTCTCGGGTTCGGTCATCGGGTCACCTCTATGCAAAATCGCGGATGCGGCGGTACAGCGCTTCGATCTCGGGCTGCTTGCGGTATTCGGCCAGCAGCGGCGCGGCGGCGGCGCGGAACGCCGGCATGTCGACCTGGTTGAGCTTCACGCCGTAGTCGATCACCTGCTTGCGCGCGATGGTCTCGGAGGCATCCCACAGATTGCGCATCACCGGGACCGAGGCGCGTGCCAGCTCCACCACCAGGCCGCGGTCGGCCGGGCTCAGCGACTGGAAACTCTGCCGCGACATCACCAGGATGTCCGGCGCGTAGGAATGCTCGCTCTGCGACCAGTAATGCGCGGCTTCGAAATGCCGGCTGGACTGGAAGCTGCGCATGTTGTTTTCCGCACCGTCGATCATGTGCGTTTCCATCGCCGAGAACGTCTCGCCCAGCGACATCGGGGTGGGATTGGCGCCCAGCATGCGCATCAGCTTGAGGAAGATGTCCGACGAGGCCACGCGCAGTTTCAGGCCCTTGAGATCTTCCGGGCGGTGCAGCGGATGCTTGGTGTTGTAGAAGCAGCGCGCGCCCGAATCGTAGATGGCCAGGCCCACCAGGTCGCGCTGCTCGAAGCTGCGCAGCACGCTGTCGCCGACATGGCCATCGATGGCGCGGCGCAGATGCGGCACCGAGTCGAACACGTACGGCAGGCACAGCGCCTGGGTCAGCGGAAAGGTGTTGTTCAACGCACCCGAATACACGCGGGTGATGTCGATGGCACCAAAGCGCGCCATGTCGATCGCCTCCGACTCGCGCCCGAGCTGGCCGGAGTGGTACTGGCGCAGCTTGAGCCGGCCATTGGTACGCGCTTCGAGCTGCTTGCCGAACCAGCGCACCGCTTCCACCGTGGGGTAGTCGCCGACGTGCACGTCGGTGGCGGTGAGCAGCTGCCCGCCGGGAATCGGCGTGGTGGCGCCGGCGCCCAGCCAGGGGCCGGCTGCGGCGGCGCCGAGCCCGGCACCGAGGAAATGTCTGCGTGTGATCATTGGCGCCCTCCCAAGCGTCTGGTCACTGGTCCGGCGTTACTTGGCGGACACAGCCGTACAGGAAATGTCGCCGATGCCGGCGAAGCGAATCAGGGCATGCTGTCCCACTTCGATGTCATGGATACCGGTGGCATTGCCCGTGGCGATGAGATCACCGCGCTTGAGCGGACGCCCGCGCCGGGCCGAACGGCCGAGCGCAAATGCGTAGGCGGCGCGCAGCCCGCCCGGCAACGTGGTGGCCCCGCCGGTGCCGACCAGCTGATCGTCGATCAGGGTTTCGGCGGTCAGTGCAGATTCGTCGCGCGCCAGCCAGTCGGTCACTTCCGGGCCCAGGATCAGGCCGTTGTTGTTGCCGAAGTCGGAGATCACCACGCGCGGGCCCAGCTTGTTGATGGTGGCCAGCGGGCTGCTGGCGATCTCCACGCCGATGAACAAGGTGGCCGGCAGCTGCGCCGCCTCCTCTGGGGTGAAGTGGGTCTGCTCGGCCGGCGCGTCCGCGTCCAGGCGTAGCACGTACTCGGCCTCGACCGCGCCAAAGCCGCCCGCGTAGATCGGGAACTCGGTTGTTCCACCGGTAGCATTCCAGAGCTTGTGCGAGAAGATCGGGCCGAGCAGGCGCTCGTCGCCGGAATGGTCGCGGCGCTCGGCAGCGATATAGCCCACCTTCCAGCCGACCACCCGGTCGTCCCACTGGCTGATGGCGATATCCTGCACCTGGTAGGCAGTGACCAGATCGTCAGGGATTTGCCCGGGAAAGTCGGGCAGCGATGCCCCTGCACGGCGTGCCTCCACAAAGCGCTGCGCGATCTGCGACAGCGAGGATGTGGACGATGGCGGGGTGGCGGCGTCGTTGCTCAAGGGTGTCTCCCTGATAGGTGTTTTTGTTGCACTGCCAATCGACAGTGGCACGGTGTGCTGTATATGGTAAACCGGTGTCATTGGCAATGTGCAGTGCGGCAAAGTGGCCGCAGGAACGAAGCAACCCTGGGAGGGGTGGATGGAACAGACAAGCCAGACGCGCGTGTTTGCCGCGTTTTCGAGCCTCATGCGCCGGTGCATGACGGTGGGGGTGATGGGTTTGCTGCTGGCAGGGCCGGTGCTGGCCGCCGAGGCACCCGGCGCCGAGACCGCAGCCGAGCAGGCCAGCCGGATCCCGCTGTGGCCCAAGGGGCTGGCACCGGGTGACAAGGCGCTGCAGCAGCCGCAGCGCATCGTCCAACGCAGCAGCGACCCTGCGCTGCCCGATCGCTATATCCAGCAGATCAGCACGCCGTATCTGGTGGTCTACCGGCCCCGGCAGCCGAACGGCACCGCCCTGCTGGTCACCCCCGGCGGCGGCTACCAGCGCATCGTGCTCGACAACGAAGGCAGCGCGCTGGTGCCGAGCTTCGTCGACCAGGCCGGTATCACCCTGTTCGTGCTGCGCTACCGGCTGCCCGGCGAAGGCCACCGGAACGGCGCCGACGTGCCGCTGGCCGATGCACAGCGTGCGCTGCGGCTGATCCGCGCCAATGCCGCCCGCTACGGCATTGATGCGCAACGGGTCGGGGTGATGGGCTTTTCGGCCGGCGGCCATGTCGCCGCCAGCCTAGGCACGCGCTACGCCGCGCAGGTGTACCCGGCCCAGGACGCGGCCGATGCGCTGAGCGCGCGGCCGGATTTTGAACTGCTGATCTACCCGGTCATCGACATGGACAGCGCCAACGCACACCCGGGCTCGCGTGAGCGCCTGCTCGGCAGCAATCCAGACGCCGCGCAGGTGCGCGCGTATTCGCCGCAACTGCATGTGGATGCCCGCACGCCGCCCAGTTTCCTGCTGCATGCGCAGGACGACACCGTGGTGCCGGTGCGCAACAGCCTGCTGATGCACGAGGCGCTGCTGCGCGCCGGCGTAGCGAGCGAGCTGCATGTCTTCCCGCAGGGCGGCCATGGCTTCGGCACCGCCAGCGGCACCGGCCTGACCGTGGCCGCATGGCCTCAGCTGGCGCAGGCCTGGATCGCGCATGTCACCAGGGGGCAGACGCCTGCATCTGCATCTTCACCGGCACCGGCACCGGCAGTGATCCCTGCGCAGGACGCGGCGCGATGACAGCGCCGTCCATGCCCGACACGCGCCGACGCACGCTGCTGCGTGGCGGGCTGCTTGCCACTGCCGCAGCAGCGCTGCCCGGCGTCGCCGGCGCGGCCGCACCGCCGCCACGCGATGACAGCGCGCCGCTGGCACGCGTGCGTGGCGGCGCGCTGCGCGGCTATCGCGACCAGGACATCTACGTGTTCAAGGGCATCCCGTACGGCGGCGACACCGCCGCGCGGCGCTTTCAGGCACCTGTGCTGGAAACGCCTTGGCAGGACGTGCGCGATGCCGGCGCCTACGGTGCGGCCGCACCGCAACTCAAGGCCAGCGAACCCACCAGCGAGGAGTGCCTGTTTCTCAACGTGTGGACGCCGGGCCTGCGCGATGGCGGCAAGCGGCCGATCCTGTTCTATATCCACGGCGGCGGCTACACCACCGGCTCCGGCAGCGACCCGCTGTACGACGGGGTGCGCCTGTGCAAGCGCGGCGACGTGGTGGTGGTCACCGTCAATCACCGGCTCAACCTGTTCGGCTATCTGTCGCTGGCGCAGCTGGGCGATGCCGGCTTTGCCGACTCCGGCAATGCCGGTCAGCTGGACCTGATCCAGGCACTGCAGTGGGTGCGCCAGCACGCGGGCGAATTCGGCGGCGATGCCGGCAACGTCACCGTGTTCGGCCAGTCCGGTGGCGGCGCCAAGATCGCCACGCTGATGGCGATGCCGGCCGCGCGCGGCCTGTTCCATCGCGCCTGGACCATGAGCGGGCAACAGGTCACCGTGGCAGGGCCACGCGCGGCCACCCAGCGCGCGCAATTGCTGCTGGATGCGCTGAAACTTGCGCCAGGCGAGCTTGCGCGGATCCGCACGCTACCGGTGGCGCAGCTGCTGGCTGCCGCGCAGCTGCGCGACCCCTCGCGGGTGGAAAACAGCGCGTTGTATTTCGGCCCGGTGCTGGATGCGCGCAATGTGCCGGTGCACCCGTTCTGGCCGACTGCGCCACTGCAATCGGCCCGCATTCCCATGGTGATCGGCAATACCCGCGACGAGACGCGCGCGTTTCTGGGCAACGACGCCAAGAACTTCGCGTTGAGCTGGGACGAGCTGCCGGCCAGGCTGGAAAGCCAGCAATACGTCGACCTGTTGCCGCAGGTGGTGATTGCCGAATATCGCCGGCTGTATCCGCAGTACTCGCCCTCGGACGTGTTCTTTGCGGCGACCACCGCCGGCCGCTCGTGGCGCGGCGCGGTCGAAGAGGCCGAAGCGCGCGCGCGCCAGGGCGCACCGACCTGGGTGTATCAGCTGGACTGGGGCTCGCCGCTGGATGGCGGCAAGTTCGGCGCCTTCCACACGCTGGATATTCCGCTGGTCTTCGACACCATTGCGCAGCCCGGCGCGCGCACCGGCGACGGTGCCGATGCGCAGCGCATGGCCGCGCAGATGAGCCAGGCACTGCTGGCGTTCGCGCGCAGCGGCAACCCGAATCATCGCAGCCTGCCGCATTGGACGCCGTATTCGCTGCAACGCCGCGAGACGCTGCTGTTCGATATACCGAGCCGGCTGGAGCACGACCCGCGCGGTGGCGAGCGCAGGCTGTACCAGCAAGCGCCTTTCATTCAACGCGGCACGTTTTGAGTGCTTGCATGGTGGAGCGCCACCTCGCGCGGGCTGACGGCCGGCTGCAGCGGCAGGGTTTTGCCGCCACAGGGTGGCGCCAATCAAGGCGTGGCCCCGGTGATCGTGCTTGGGCTTTCTGACTGCCGTTGGTCTTCCAACTCGATTTCGGCGTCTGCCTGCCTTTCGTCTTCCGTTCGTCTTCCGACTGACATCCGTTCCTTGATCGCTTCTTCGTCTCTGGTGACTCATGCGCTTCCCGTCTCTCGTACCGCTGGTTCTGCTGGCAGCAACCGCTATACCTGCTGCACACGCTGTTGAGGCGCCGCCTGCACCCGTGCCCGCGTCTGGCGTGCCCGCGACCGGAACGCAGCTTGCCGCCAGCAAGATCGTGCTGGTCGGCGATTCCACCACTGCCGTGCAAGGTGGCTGGGGGCCGAGTTTCTGCGCACAGCATGTGACCTCGTTCCTGAGCTGCCTCAATCTGGCGCGCGGTGGCCGCAGCACCTCCAACTACCGTGCCGAAGGGTCGTGGGAGATCGCGCTGCACGAGCTGCGCAGCGGCGGTTATCGACAGGTCTATGTGCTGATCCAGTTCGGTCACAACGACCAACCCGGCAAACCGGGGCGTTCCACCGACCTGACGACCGAATTCCCCGCCAACCTGCGCCGGTATGTGGCCGAGGCGCGCGCCGCCGGTGCGATTCCGGTGCTGGTCACGCCATTGACGCGGCGGCAGTTCGCGCGCGGCCAATTAGTGGATGACCTGGGCCCGTGGGCGGAGGCCACGCGCAAGGTTGCGCAGGAATTGCAGGTGCCGTTGATCGATCTGCATGCGCGCAGTCGTGCGCTGGTGCAGGGCATGGGCCCGGTGTTGGCGATGCGGCTGGCGCAGCGGCCTGCCGAACCCGCGCAAGTGCTTGCCGCGCAATCGGGCACCACGATTGGCAAGACGCCGGTGCAGGCATTGCATGCGCCGCCGCCGTCTAAGATTGCGGCAGCGGGCAGCGTCTCCGCCAGCGCGCAGGACAATGCCAACGCCGAGCCGATGGGCCAGGCCAAACTCGCGTTCGACTACACCCATCTTGGTGCGGACGGCGCGGATCTGTTCGCGGCGATTGTTGCCGACGAGTTGGCAAAGCACGTGCCCGCGTTGCGGCCGCTGTTGATTCCGTGATGCGTCATTTCATCTGATCAACTAGAGCGGCCAACAAAACTACTTGACGCCAGTCAATTGCAGGCCGGCTGATGTGCTGCCTGGCTGCAGGGCCCTTGCCCGCCGCCCACCATCGCGAGACACGCCGCAAGGACGTCCATGTAGGCTCTGGCGCGGCATCCATGCCGCTCAAGGTCCCGCGACGATGGGCGGGCAAGGACCAGTCGAGAGGGTCGGTAGCACAGTCTTTAATAAAGCAACCAGCAAACTGTCTGGTGCGGTGTCTTCACCAATTGCGGGACCGTGTGGCGGCACGGATGCCGCCACCGCGCCCCCGGGGATGGGTTCACGGCGTGTGCCGCGAGCGGTGAAGAGACCGCGCAGTCGACCCTGCACTCACTGACAAGCACTCGCTCGCCAGATTTTGTTGGTCGCTCCTAGCTGCATCAGCTCACGACAGGCACTGGCGCATCCGCTTCGATCACCTGCTCGCGCTTGAGCTCTTCCCATACCGCTGCCGGAATCGCCACGCGCATCGAGACCGCATTCGCATGCGCCTGCTCGGGCGTGCGCGCACCCGGAATCACCGCGGACACCACCTTCGGCGCGGCGGCAAATTGCAGCGACACCGTGCGCAGATCCACGCCGTGGCGCTCGCAGATGGCGAGTGCCTTCTGGCGCTTGGCCGGTGCCCATTCCGGCACGGTGCCGTCGTAGAGATACCGCTCGCGGCCGGCCAGATAGCCCGCCAACAACGGCGCACCGACCACCACCGACGCGCCGTGCTTTGCGATCTTCGGGAAGGTGTCGTGCAGCGCCTGCGCGTGGTCGAGCAACGAATACTGGCAGGCCAGCAGGAAGATATCCGGATCGGCCTCCTCGATCGCACGCAAGGCCGGCTCGGGGCGATTGACGCCAAAGCCCCAGGCCTTGATCAGGCCCTCCTTGCGCATCTTGGTCAGCTCGGGCATCGCGCCTTTCACCGCCTCGGCAAAGCGCTGTTCCCACGGCATGCCGAGGTCTTTCTCGTTCTCCGGGGACAGGTCGTGGATGTAGGCGATATCGATCTGCGACACGCCCAGCCGCTGCAGGCTGTCTTCGATGGACCGACGCACCCCGGAGGCGCTGTAGTCGTAGCGGTAGTCGAAGGGCGAGGGCTGCTGCCACATCGTCTTCGGCGGCTTGTCGGTGGCGGTGAGCAGGCGCCCGACCTTGGTCGACAGCACGTAGTCGACTGCAGCGTGATTGTGCAGATGGTGGCCGGTACGACGCTCGGACAGGCCCAGGCCGTACCACGGCGAGGTATCGAAATAGCGCACGCCCGATTCCCACACTGCCGCCAGGGTTGCTTCGCTTTGCGCATCGCTGGTGGGCGCAAACCCGTTGCCGATCGCCACGCCACCAAAGCCCAGACGACTCGACGGCCGATAGCGCGCGGCCTTGGCTGCGGGATTGGTCGGCAACGCGGCGGCGGCGGCCTTGCCGCGCGTGGGCATCACGCTGCCGGGCGCGGAGGTCTGCGCCAACAACGGGGCGGCGGCCAATGCGGCGGTGCCGGCAGCGGCGGCGGAAAGGAACTGGCGACGGGTATTCATGGGGGAAATCCTTGCGGCGACTCGATGCACAAGCATGGTCCCGCCTGCGTGCAGACCAGGTCAGCGCAAGGCGCGCGCGCGTACACATGCAGGCAACGAACGGCCCGCGTGCAGGTTTAGACAAGCAGGCACGTCAGCACAGGTTATCAGCGGTCGCTGCTGGTGGTCATTGCATGCACCGCATGCTCGGGACATGCAGAAGTGGCCTGTGTTCCGGGCCGCTACACTTCATCGCGTGGCGTTGCCTAAGAGCGGCTGACACAGCGTCGCGAGCGGTAGTCGACTGTGTGCGGACGGCACACTCAGAACCGCAGTGCATGCGTGGCATATGTTGCTTCCGAGCACCGAGCGCGCCTGCCTGACGGCTGTGCAGTCGTTTTGCTAGCCACTCCAGATCCCTGCACAAGTCCTTATTGCATGGATCCAACGTCCATCAGTGTATTTCCAGCAGTTGTACCTGTGCCCGCGGTGGGCCATCGCCCAGCCACAGCGTGCCCACACTGATCGGCAGGCTGAAGCGACGCGGGCCGGCGCTGCCCGGATTGATGTACAGCACCCCGTCGCGTGTCTGGACCGCTGGCTTGTGCGAATGTCCGCTGATGATCACATCTGCGGCGACATCCGCTGCCAGCGTTTTCAGATCGTGCAGCACATGGATGCGCACATTTGCGATCAGCAGGTCCAGCGTTTGCGGAAGTTGCGCTGCCCACGGCGTGTTGTCGATATTGCCGGCGATCGCATGCAACGGTGCCAGCGCGCCCAGCGCGGTAAGGATCTCCGGCTTGCCCACGTCGCCGGCATGGATGATCGCCGCGCAGCCCTGCAATGCAGCCACGGCCTCGGGCCGCAGCAGGCCGTGCGTGTCGGAGATCAGGCCAATGCGTAAGGCGGCAGCCGTCATCGGGTGTGGGTGAAGGTGGCGGGCGATGAGGATGCACTGCCGGGTGATGCCGTTGCGTCAACGTGGCGCCTTTTCGCGTCGGCAGCATGTTCAGCGGCCAACCTCGCCATGGCAGCTGTTGCCCGGCACACCGTGGCGTGCCGGGTATCAATCAACTCGGTGCATCGACTCACTGTGTTGTACGCGCTTTCCAGGCCCAGACGCTGTTGGGATCGCCCTGCAGTCCGCGCCGTTTGCTTGCACGCGCCAGTTGCCAGTACGCCCATGCCAACACCAGCGCGATCAGGTCCACGCCGAGTACCGTGGCGTCCTGCCATGGCAGCACCACGCCGCGCGCGGAAACGCAGCTGGCCAGCGGAATCAGCGCCGTCAGGCCTGCGCAGGCCAGCAACACCTCGTACGCCCCACGTGCGGTGGGGCGGATCAGTGCCCACACCAGCACGGTCGCGAAGACCGCGTAATAGACATGACGCTCCTGTCCTTGCGGCAGCAGGCGCGCGGCGATGAACAGCGCCGAGACGCCGGCCACGCTGCCCAGGCACACGCCGACGGTGAGGCGCGCCATCGCGTGGGTGCGGCGCGGTTGATCGACCAGGCGACGCTTGCGGCGTGTTTCGATCCACAGCAGGTTGCCGCTGTAGAACAGGAACGCGCCGCCCAGCCCGAGCAGGAAATACAGCCACTGCACCGGCGCCTGCCCGAAGTTGCCGAAGTGCAGCCCTTGCAGCCCGCGCAATGCAGCGGTGCCTGGTGACATCGTCCTTGGTTCGAGTACGCGCAGGACTTGGCCGGTTGCCGCGTCCAGCGCCACGCCACCGAGGGTGTTGAGCCGGCGCTGCGCGTGATGGCCATACACCTCCGCACGCGCATTGGCATCGCCTGCATCGTGAAACCCGATGCTTTCCGGTACGAACCCCGGGCTGGCCGCGCGCGCCTTGTCCAGCAGCACCGCCAGCGGCAACACCGGCGCCGCACGCCTGGCCGGTTGCACATGCGGGGTGAGCTGGAAGTCCGGCTCCAGGATCTGCATCAGCTTGCCATCGAACACCAGGAACTGGAACGGCGCCAGCAGCAGCACGCCCAGGCACAACACCGCACCGGACCAGGCGAAGATCACATGGAACGGCAGCGACAGCATGCCGACCACGTTGTGCGCGTCCTGCCACAGGCGCTTGACGTTGGTGCCGATGCGCAGCGCGAACAGGTCCTTGAAGAACACCGGCGCATACAGCACCACGCCGCTGACCAGGGCCAGCCCGTACAACACGCTCACCACCCCGAACAGGTAGGTGCCGAACACGCGCGGCAGCCCGGCGGTGAAGTGCAGGTCATAGAGAAAGTCGGCAAAGCCCACCCGCTGCGGCAGCTCCAGCAGATTGCCATCGGCGGCTTGTTGATACTGCCGCATGCCACCGCTGGCCTCGGCCTGCGGGCCGTACCAGTACAGCCGCGCCAGTGGCCCGTGCTCGCCGGGCAGCAGCACCAGGAAGGAGTCGGCCACCTGCGGATGCCGGGCGATCACCGCATCCAGCAGGCGCTGCGCGGCGGCGACAGGATCTGCCGGCGCCGGCTGCGTGGCAGGCGGGGTGGCCTGCCAGCCGCTCAATTGGTGAGTAAACACGGTGATGGCACCGGCATAGAAGGCGATGAACAAGGCCATGCCGGCCAACAGGCCCATCCAGCTATGGACCGACAGAAACGCGCGCAAGGTCGCTGCTTTCATGCGCCCAGCTCCGTCCAGCCCACGGCCTTGATGCCTGCAAGCGCGAGGTAGCACAGCAGCGTCAGCCCGCCGAGCACGACCCAGGCACGCGGTGCGCTACGAAACACGAACGGCAAGGCCATCGCACCGATCCATGCCGGAAACATCAGCAGCAACCACGCCAGCGTGTAGCTCCGCTGCGGCCCCGGCAGCACCAAGGCGCACAGGCCGACCACGCCCACCGCAAGCGGCAGCCCCAGCACCACGGCGGCCAGCCATCTAGCCCACATGGCGCACCTGCCTGCGTTGCACGCGCGCCTGCTGCCAGGCATCCAGGTACGGCAGCGCCACCGCCACCAGCATCAACGCCGTCACTGCGGCGAAGATGCCGGCCCAGGTCCCCAATGCAGCGATGGCGCAGCCCAGCGACAGCAGCAGCAACGCACTGGCGCCGAGGCGTAGCGCACGCGCGGACAGCCGGCGCTGCGGCCACAGGCGTTGATGCCTGGTTGCCAGGTAGAACGCCAGCGCCGAGACCGCAGCGGCGAGCAGATAGCACGCCGTCATCAGGCCGCTCATGCCTGCACCTGCATCGAAGCGGAGGGCGACAAGCCGCCCGAAAGCACAGGCCGCGTGCCGCCGCCCGGCGCCCCGGCACACCCCGAATACGCAGCCCGCACGGGTGCATCTGCGCGCCCGACCCTGCGCACGACGGGAACAGGCCACTCAAGCATCGAAGAAGCAGCAGCACTCAAAACGCCCACGCACAACGCTCCCGTAACGAGATCGACGGAAGGCATGGCGGCGGCTGTGCCCGGCAGCCCTCCCCGGGCCGCCTGATATCAGTGGTCGACACCCAGCTGCGCCGCCCGACAGGCGCACGCAACACGGTCTCACCACTCTATGGCGCGCAATCTAACAGGTGCCACGGCGCCGGACCAGCCGTCCGGCGCCGTGGGTGCTGCATCAGCCCTGCGGCGTCAGCACGACGACGCCCAGCGGCGGCAACAGCAGCGGCAGGGATTGCGCATGGCCATGCATGGACTGCTGCTCGGCGCCCACCACACCGCCATTGCCCAGGTTCGCGCCGCCATAGATACCGGCGTCGCTGTTGAACACCTCGCGCCACTGGCCGCCCTGCGGCACGCCGACGCGGTAGCCGTGCTGCACGATCGGGGTGAAGTTGATCACCACCAGCACCGGGGCGTCGCCGCGCTTGCCCTTGCGCAGGAACGCGACCACGCTGTTGGCCGCGTCATCGCCCACCACCCACGCAAACCCGGCCGGGTCGTCATCCTGCGCGTGCAGCGCGGGGTATTCGATATACAGCCGGTTCAAGTCACGCACCAGGGTCTGCACGCCGCGATGGCGCGGGTCGTCCAGCAGATGCCAGGGGATGCCGCCGTCGTGGTTCCACTCGGTGGGCTGGCCGAATTCGCAGCCCATGAACAGCAACTTGCGCCCCGGGTGGGTGAACATGTAGCCCAGGTAGGCGCGCAGGTTGGCGAACCGTTGCCAGTCGTCGCCAGGCATGCGGCCCAGCAACGAGCCCTTGCCGTGCACCACTTCGTCGTGCGAGATCGGCAGCACGAAGCGCTCCGAATACGCATAGACCATGCTGAAGGTCAGCTCGCCGTGGTGGTAACGGCGGTAGATCGGATCCAGTGCGGCGTAATGCAGGGTGTCGTGCATCCAGCCCATGTTCCACTTGTAGTGGAAGCCCAGGCCACCATGCGCCACGTCGGCAGTGACGCCGGGGAATGCGGTGGATTCCTCGGCAATCATCACCGCGCCCGGCGTATGCTCGCGCACCACCTCGTTGAGCCGGCGCAGGAAGGCGATGGTCTCGTAGTTCTCGCGTCCGCCATGGATGTTGGGCACCCACTCGCCGGCATTGCGGCTGTAGTCGCGGTACAGCATCGAGGCCACCGCATCCACGCGCAGGCCATCGACGTGGAAGCGCTGCAGGAACTCCAGCGCACTGGCGATCAGGAACCCGGACACCTCGCGCCGCCCGTGGTTGTAGATCAGCGTATTCCAGTCGCGATGGAAGCCTTCGCGCGGGTCGGCATGTTCGTACAGCGCGGTGCCGTCGAAATGCGCCAGGCCGTGGGCATCGGTGGGGAAATGCGCCGGCACCCAGTCGACGATCACGCCGATGCCTTCGCGGTGGCAGCGATCGACGAAGCGGGCAAACCCATCCGGCGAGCCGAAGCGCGCAGTCGGCGCGAACAGGCCCAGCGGCTGGTAGCCCCACGAGCCGCCGAACGGATGCTCGGTCACCGGCATCAGCTCGACATGGGTGAAGCCCATGTCCGCCACGTACGGAATCAGGCGGTCGGCCAGGCCATCCCAGTCCAAGTCCACGCCTTCCTGGCGCAACCAGGAACCGGCATGGATCTCGTAGATGCTCATCGGTGCGTCGTGCGCCTGACGGCGCGCGCGCGTGGCCATCCAGCCGTCATCGCTCCACTGGTGCGGGGTGGGGTCGGCCACGATCGAGGCGGTGCCCGGCGCCAGCTCGGCACGCCGCGCCACCGGGTCGGCCTTGGCCGGCAACTCGTTCCCATGCGGGCCGCGCAGCTGGTACTTGTAGTGCGCCCCCGGGCCGACGTCGGGCACGAACAGCTCCCACACGCCGGACTGGTGCCGCAGCCGCATCGGATGCCGGCGTGCGTCCCAGCTGTTGAAGTCGCCCACCACCGCCACGCGCGTGGCATTGGGCGCCCACACCGCAAAGCGCGTGCCGCGTACGCCATCGACCTCGATCACGTTGGCGCCGAGTGCATCGGCCAGCTGCAGGTGATGGCCTTCGCTGATCAGATGCAGGTCGAAGTCGCTGAGCTGCGGGCCGAACGCGTACGGGTCGGCGGTGTCCTGCTCGCCGCCGGGCCAGCCGATGCGCAGGCGATACCCGCCCTGCGCCGGCAACGCGCCGGCGAACAGGCCCGGCTCCGGGCCCGCGTCCAGCGCGATGACCTGGCCATCGTCGAGCACGGCATTGACGTAGTCGGCACCCGGTTGATAGGTGCGCAGCACCCGACCGCTATCGGTCGGGTGCGCGCCAAGAATGGCGAATGCATCGCCATGGCGTGCCTCGGCCAGGGCGCGGGTCGCGCCGGGATCCCATCGATTGGTCACTGCTGTCATCACTCCACTCATCATGTGTCTCCCGCACCAGCGCGCGCGCGGTGCAGGATGCGTCGCAAGCCCTCGATCGGCACCATTAGCCAGCCAGGGCGGTTGGCGGCCTCGTAACGCACCTCGTAACAGGCCTTCTCCACCAGGAACAGCAAGGTGGCCGCATTGAACGCCGCCGGCGCGATCCACGGGTGCGTGCTGGCATCGAGCACGGCATGGTACGCATCCAGAAACGCCTGTGTGGAGCGGCGGCGGAACTGCACCAGGAACTCGTCCAGATGCGTGTCCACGCCAACGCCCGCGCGTGCGGCGGTGCCTTCCTCGCCACGTGCCGACACTTCGCTGGCGTAGTCGAGCGAGCGCAGGAAGCCGGCCACATCGCGCAGCGGGCTGGCCTTGGCGCGCCGTTCGGACAGCGGCTTGGCCGGCTCGCCTTCGAAGTCGATCAGCACCACATCGTCGAAGGCCACCAGGATCTGGCCCAGGTGGAAGTCGCCGTGCACGCGGGTCAGCAGGGAATCGGCCAGCACGCTCGGCGCCTGGGCGAGCAAGGCATCCAGCTGCGGGCGCTCGGCCAGCACCGCCTGCAGCGCTTCGCGTTCGGTGGCGTCATCGGTGCCGGCCAGACGCGCATTGACCGTCTCCCACATCTCCTCGACCTGGCGGGCGACGCCGGCCACCACATCGTTGGCAGTCGGCAGGTCGATGCGCTGCGGGGCGAAGTCGGCATCGTCGGTGTCGCGCGACAAGGCTTCGTGCAGCTCGGCCAGGCGCTTGCCGACCACCGCGGCGAAGGCGTCGTACCCGGCGATGGCTTCGGCGCGCGATTCGTCGGTCTGCGCGGTGGCGTACTCGTCGAAGCTGCGCGCCAGATGGTCCAGCGTCCAGCGCCAGGCATCGCCCTGGTTGCGAATGAAGCCCTGCAGCAGCGCGATCGTGGTGATGGTGCCCTGCGTGTCGATGCGGCTGACGCTGCCCAGCAAGGGCGCGGCATTGGCATAGCCCATCTCGGTCAGGCAACGGCCGATCTCGATCTCCGGGTTGGCACCATTGGCCACGTGCCGCAGCAGCTTGAACACCGCCTTGTCGGCAACCACCAGCGAGCTGTTGCTCTGCTCGGCCGACAGCCAGCGGATCTCCGGATCCTGCGGGATGTCCAGCGTGGCCAGCGCCGGGGTCGCCTCGAAGCGCACCTGGCCCTGCTGCGAGGCATCGTCGCCATCGCAGAAATCCAGCGCGGCGTTGTCGCGCAAGGCGTCGATCACCCCGCGTACCATCGGCTTGAGTGCGAAGGCATCGGTGAGATACCCCACCTCGCGGCCCTGGCGCACACGCGCCAGCGCCAGCTGCTCGGCCAGCGTGCTGGGGTGGTCGCGCTCCCACACGATGCCGATCGGCAGCATGTAGCTCTCGTGGCGGCCGTCTTCCAGCTCCACGTCCAGCTCCAGCAGGCTCATCGGCTCATCGCCAGGCAATGGCGTACGGCGCGAGATGCGCACGTGCTTCAGTGCCTGGTCCTTGGCCGAGAACCAGCGCCGTGCCGACAACCAGGCAGGCAGGATTTCCGCTTCCAGCGTGGACAGATGCGGCAGCAATGCGTTGCTTTCGTCGGTATCGCTGCGCAGCACCAGCGTGCGGTAATCCGGCAACGGCACCGGGCTGGGCACATGCCAATCCGGCAAGGTGCCTTCGCTGACCAGCTGGAACGCGTAGAAGCCGAACGGCGGCACCGTGAGCAGATAGGTCAGCCGGCCGACCGGCGGGAAGCTGCCGCCGCCGATGATGTCCACCGGCACGCGGCCCTCGAACTCGGACAGGTCCAGCTCCACCGCCTGCAGCGTGTGCGACAGGTTGGCCACGCACAGCACCGTCTCGTCCTGATAGCAACGCAGGTAGGCCAGCATGCGGCGGTTGCCCGGGTACAGGAAGCGCAGGGTGCCGCGGCCGAAGGCCTGGTAGCGCTTGCGCACGCTGAGCACGCGGCGGGTCCAGGTCAGCAGCGAATGCTGGTCGCGGATCTGCGCTTCCACATTGACGGCCTGGAAGCCGTACAGCGGGTCCATCACCGGCGGCAGCACCAGCTGTGCCGGGTCGGCGCGCGAGAAGCCGCCATTGCGGTCGATCGACCACTGCATCGGCGTGCGCACGCCATCGCGGTCGCCCAGATGGATGTTGTCGCCCATGCCGATCTCGTCGCCGTAGTACAGCACCGGCGTGCCGGGCATGGTCAGCAACAGGGAGGTCATCAATTCGATGCGGCGGCGGTCGCGCTCCAGCAGCGGCGCCAGCCGGCGCCGGATGCCCAGGTTGATACGCGCACGGCGATCGGCGGCATAGGTCTGCCACAGGTAATCGCGCTCCGAATCGGTGACCATTTCCAGCGTCAGCTCATCGTGGTTGCGCAGGAAGATCGCCCACTGGCAGCTCTCCGGAATTTCCGGGGTCTGGCGCATGATGTCGGTGATCGGGAAGCGGTCTTCGCGCGCGATCGCCATGTACATGCGCGGCATCAGCGGGAAATGGAACGCCATGTGGCATTCGTCGGCGTTCTGGCCGAAGTACTGCTGGGTGTCTTCCGGCCACATGTTGGCCTCGGCCAGCAGCATGCGGTCCGGGTATTCGGCATCCAGGGTGGCGCGGATCTTGCGCAGGATCGCGTGGGTTTCCGGCAGGTTCTCGTTGGAGGTGCCCGAGCGCTCGATCAGGTACGGCACCGCATCCAGGCGCAGGCCGTCCACGCCGCGATCCAGCCAGAAGCGCATCACCTCCAGCACCGCCTCCAGCACCGCGGGGTTGTCGAAGTTCAGGTCCGGCTGGTGCGAATAGAACCGGTGCCAGAAGTACTGCCCGGCCACCGGGTCCCAGGTCCAGTTGGACTTTTCGGTGTCGCAGAAGATGATCCGCGTGCCTTCGTATTCCTGGTCGGTGTCCGACCACACGTAGAAGTCACGCTCCGGCGAGCCGGCCGGCGCAGTGCGTGCGCGCTGGAACCACGGGTGCAGATCGGAGGTGTGGTTGATCACCAGCTCGGTGACGATGCGGATGCCGCGTGCATGCGCCTGCGCCACCAGCTGCTCGAAATCCTCGATGCTGCCGTAGTCCGGATGCACCGCCATGTATTCGGCGATGTCGTAGCCGTCGTCGCGGCGCGGGCTGGGGTAGAACGGCAGCAGCCAGATGGTGTCCACGCCGAGTTCGGCGATGTAATCCAGCTTGGAAATCAGGCCCGGGAAATCGCCGATGCCATCGTCATTGGAGTCGAAGAACGACTTGACGTGCACCTGGTAAATGATCGCGTCTTTGTACCAAAGCTGATCTGCCACCACCGCGGACTGTTCCGCGTCGGCTTGTAACGATGGGACTGCATTCATGCGACCTCTCCTGCGCGGATGCGCCATAACGCGAACGGCCGCGTCGCCTCTAAGCGGATGTGCTGATACTTGCCTTGCCACGTGAAGCGGTGGCCGTCCCACAGATCGTCCACCGCGACACTGGCGTGATCGGGCAGGCCCAACTCCCACAATGGAATTTCGATGTCCGCGTCCTGGCCCGCCTGCGGGTCCAGGTTGATCGCCACCAGCACCATGCTGCGGCTACGCGACAGGTAGCCGGCATCCAGGAACTTGCCGAAGTACAGCACCTGGTCGTTGTGCGCCTGGTAGAAGCGCGTGCCCAGGTGCGACTGCAGTTCCGGATGCATGCGGCGCAGCTGGTTGAAGCGGGTGATCTCATCGACGATGTCGCCGGGCGCACGCTCGGGCCAGGCACGCAGCTGGAACTTCTCCGAGTCCAGATACTCTTCTTTGCCCGGCGCCAGCGGCGTGGCCTCGCACAGCTCGAAGCCCTGGTACATGCCCCACAACCCCGACAGCGTCGTTGCCAGCGCGGCGCGGATCAGGTGGCCGTTGCGCCCGCTGTTCTGCAGAAACAGCGGATTGATGTCTGGCGTGTTGACGAAGAAATGCGGGCGGAAGCATTCGCGTGGCACGCCCTGGTTCAACTCTTCCACGTACTCCTGTAGCTCGTGCTTGTGGTTGCGCCAGGTGAAGTAGGTATAGGACTGCGAGAAGCCGCACTTGGCCAGCCGGTACATCATCTTCGGCCGGGTGAAGGCCTCCGACAGGAACACCACGTCCGGGCGGCGCCCGCGAATGTCGGCAATCAACCATTCCCAGAACGGGAACGGCTTGGTATGCGGGTTGTCGACGCGGAACAGCGTCACCCCCTCGTTGACCCAGAACAGCACCGCATCGCGCAGCGTGTTCCACAGGTCCGGCACCGCACCGCTGGCGTAGAAATCGACGTTGACGATGTCCTGGTATTTCTTCGGCGGGTTTTCCGCGTACGGAATCGAGCCATCCGCGCGCCAGGTGAACCAGTCCTTGTGCTCCTTCAACCACGGGTGATCCGGCGCGCACTGGATGGCGAAATCCAGCGCCACCTCCAGCCCATGTGCACGCGCGGCCTGGATCAGGCGGCGGAAACCGTCCAGCCCGCCGAGCTCGGCATGCACCTCGGTATGCCCGCCATCGCTGGCGCCGATTGCATACGGGCTGCCCGGCTCGCCATCGACCGCAGTGACCGAGTTGTTGCGGCCCTTGCGGTTGTTCAAGCCGATCGGGTGGATCGGCGGCATGTACAGCACGTCGAAGTTCATCGCGCGGATATGCGCCAGCCGCTTGATCACATCGTCGAAGGTGCCGTGCCGCTGCGGATCGCCGCTTTGCGAGCGCGGGAACAATTCGTACCAGCTGGCAAAGTGCGCCGCGCGCCGCTCCGACTCCACCCGGAAGGTCATCGGGGTTTCGGAGCGGAACGGCTTGTCGTCGGCCGCCGCCATCGCCTGTGCGGTATCCGGCTCCAGCACGATCGCCAGTTGCTGCAGCGGCTCGCTCTGCGCACCGATGCGGGTCAGGATGGCCTGCAGGCGCTCGGCCAAGGCACCGGTGCTGCGTGCGTGCGCAGCCTGCACCACGGCCACGGCTTCCTGCACATCCACCGGCAGCACCGTGTTGGCGGCGCGCTTCTTTTCCAGATCCGCATGCAAGGTGGCAAATACATCGCGCCAGCCTTCGACGCGGAATTCATAGGTGCCGATGCGCTCGAGCGGGAACTCCGCGCGCCAGCGATCGTTGCCCAGCGCACGCATCGGCGCACTGGCCCAGGTCTTGGCATCGGCCGGGCGCCACAGCACCGCCACCGCGATACGGTCGTGCCCGTCGCAGAACGCATCGGCTTCCACGCAGATGCGGTCGCCCACGGTGCGCTTGACCGGGAAACGGCCGTTATCGACCGACGGCGTCACCGACTCGATGCACACACGCGGCCAGGCGGCCGCGGTCTGCGCGCGTGGACGCATGCGCGGCACCGCCAGCACATGCCGTGCCGGCACGCTGCGGTACACCCGCACCTCGCCCGGCTCCAATGCTTCCAGCGTCGCGCCGGAAAGCGTGCTGCCGTCTTCGCCTACCAGCGCCTCGGCATCGCCAAGCAGGCGCAACAGGTCCGGCGCCGGGACCGGCACCACATGATCGGCATCGCCATTGATCAGCAGCAGCGACGGCAAACCGCCCAATGGCTCGATGGCCACCGCCGTCAGGCCGGTGCCCTCGCGCAGCAGCGGGCGCAAGCGCAGGCCGGCATTGCTGGGCGGCACGCCATCGCGCGCCCTGATCGACAACGGCAACGTCTCCAGCTGTGCCTCGTCCAGCAGCCATGCCCCGCCCAGGGCCTGGGCCAGCTGCCAGTGCTGCCCGGCAGCGGCCGCAGGCTTGCCTTCGGGCGCGCCCACCACCGCGACCACCTGCGACGCCAATGCGCGCAATGCGGTGTCTTCGTCGAAGAACCAGCTACCGCGGCCGTCCCACCAGGCAAGCGAGGAGAACGCCGCATCGAAGCCGGCACCGGCCAGCTGCTGCAGGGCCTCGATGCCCAGGCCCGGCGTCCAGGCTGCAAACACCACCTCGGGTGCCTGCGCATGCACGCGTGCGATCAGCTCGCGCCAGCGCTGCGCCGGCACCTGCTGCGGCTGCAACAGCCGGAAGCCGGCCACGCCTTGCGATGCCCACTCCAGCAGGCGCGCACTCCACCACTCCACCAGTGCCGCACCTTCCTGCGCATAGGTGAAGCGTGCCTCGGCCACTTCGGGCGTGGCACGCGGCTGGCGCGGGTCCGGCACCGCCGTGCTGCGCGCCCGGAACCACTGCGGGTTGTCGCGTACCACCGCACTGTCGCCACCCACTTCGTCCAGGCGCACGTCGAGCAGCAGCTTCACGCCGGCGCGGTGCGCGGCCTGCACCACCTCGCGCAGGCGCTGCGCGTCGGCCTCGCTGGCACCGGCCACCTCACTCAGCCGGCCCTGGGCGTCGCGCGCAAACGGCGGTGCGAGCACCACATGATCAAAGCCCGCCTCGCGCGCCGACCTGCAGCGCTGCTCCAGCCCGGCGTGGTCCCCGGTTGCCTCGTTGAGAACACAGATCCGCATGGCGCCCCCTCAGCCGACCACGGCGCATACGCGCGCCGTGACAAAGAAAGCGATGCAGGCCGACCCGCCCCGCACATCCGCCGGCGCTCGTTCACGACGCACCAGTCCAACTCCCGTCCGGATCGACCCATCTCCACCCGATCCCTGGTCGACCCTTCCTACCGTGACTGCACTCATGCGCAACTCCGCAACGATTCTTGACCCATGCAGTCAAGCACCCCGGCTGCGAATTTCATGTGTCGGTGGAATTGACGAAAATCAAACAAGCGCGGCAGTGTGAGGGCTCAGGCAGCGCTGACCAACGCCCAGGCGTTGTAGGCTAGGGCCTCGACCTGCAAGGAGCGCAAGGATGCGGAGCTACGTCATGGCGGCACTGCTAGCCATCGCCACGGTTGCAACGGCAAAGGAAACGCCGGTGATGTCGGATACCGTGGTCTGGTTTTTGACTAAACCAGACCACGTTTTTTGCTTGGCGGGAAATCGCGCAGTGCACCTGCAGGGCCCACCGTGAACGCGGCCAACTGAGCAAACAAGAACGAGGGGCAGACTGCGCTTTCCTGTGGACGAATGTACGAAGGCAGCGGATCCGCTTGCCATTGACCGATGTTTAGCAACCCAATGGCACAAAAAGGCATTGCGCCATCCACGTGGCGACCAGGGGTATGGTGGTACTCCCGCACATCTCAGAAGCAAGTTTCTGAGTTAGCGGGTGATAACCATCAAAGTCTGTAACCCCATTTCCCGATAATGGCTTCCAAGATGGCCTGATTCGGGACGCTCGCGCCGGGACAAGTCATCAGATACGCCCGGCGTGCCGCCGCCGTGGCTGGCGAGTCGAAGTGCGGGTCCCACACCTGGATGGCGTGGAAGACGCCAATTGGTGCTGCACATTCGGCAGTCGGAGCGCCGAAGCCGGTCTTGCTGGCCATGCAAAGAAAGACCGAGCAAGGATCTGGCGCCTGGGCGCGAGCCGGGGCGCTCAGGCCGAGGCCTAAAGCCGCAGCCAGCGCGAAAGTGGCAGCAGTGGTGCGTGGCTTCATAATGAATACCTCCCTGGTAGTAGTTGAAATGACGTGCTTGTCTCTGGGCGACTTGCGTTAAGCATGGCTCTGCGAGACAGCTCCGGCACCGCTTGCGACGGTGGCGGCTGAGCCACCTGATGTTCCGTCTTCGCCAGAACGGCGGTGGTCAGGTTATCACGTGGACCGCAAGCGGCGTAGGCTTAAGCATGGCCAGCTGGCCGCCCAAGGTGCGCTGGTAGTCAGTCCAGTCCCATGGCGCGGGGGGATAAACGCCTGCGTCATCCATTGCACATCCTGTGGCCACGCCTTCAGAGAAGCCGAGTTGCTTAAGACAGCGCCCGCGGAGGGACAGCGCGGGGATGCACGGTTGCTTGCGGGTACTGGCCGTCGCCAATTTTGCTGGTTGATAGCACCGCAGCGTATTTGACGTCATTGCAAAGCTGCGATGACACTGGGTGCTGAAGCAATCACGTTCAGTGGATGCGTGAGAGGAGATCACGTTGATGGGATTCATGGTCGCCGCAGGTGAGTACATCGGCAATCCTGGGGCCAGGTGGCAAGGCGCAACAAACAGACCAGTACATTGTCGTGTGCATTTAGCCTGCACAGGTATCCCGGCTGGGGCAATACTCAAGATCGATGTGACTATATGAGCATTCAAACAAGAACCACCAATGCATTCGCGCTCCGCTCTTTCCTGTCGCTTGTTGGTGGAGTGGTCTTGTTTCAAGTCGGAAACGCGCTGGGCAAGGGCTCCTCCTATCAGGTCAACTGGTACTTCATTGCCCTTTGTGCGGTCTATGCATTAATTCCGATCGCCATTCTTCGGGCCATCCGGCGGCGCCCCAATTTTTCCAGGCGTCTGTATTCGATAATTCTTAGCGTGCTGGCGCTGTTGGCAGTTGTGGGAGGAATCGCTGTTTCCCTGATTCCCTTTTCGGGTCCCTGAAGCTCGGAAACGGCGACATCGCTCCCTTGCCGCTTGCAAACCAGGCGTGGCAGACCAGCGGCCTGCCACGCCCACGCTTACATCGTCTTCTTGATGGCTTCCGCCTTCGCCAGGTGCTGCTCGACGTGCGTCTTGGTCTCGGTCAGGTGCTGCTTGACCGGCTCGGTCGACGCCACCGTCATCATCTGCGTCTGGATCAACTGCAGCGCGTCCTTGTGCCCGGCGATCATTGCATCGATGTAGGCCGCCGCGTAGTCCTTGCCGGACTTCTGCCCCAGCGTGGACAGGTCCTGCTCGCCCTTGCTCTCCAGCTTCTTGACGTCCGGGGTTTCGGCCAACGTCCCCAGCGCCTTGGTCTTTTCCAGGTTCTCGGTGTGTTCCTTCTCCATCATCTTCGCGTACTCGAGCACCGCGCCGGTGACCTTCTTGTCCTGCGCCTGCTTCGCTGCGGCGATCTCGTGGTTGTTCACCGCCCCGAGCAGGCCCAGGGCGATGTCGTCTCCGGAGCTCGCGCGTGCCGCGCCTTCCGGCGCCGGGCTGGCTTCGCCGACAGGCGGCGTGGTCGGGGTCGCCGCGCCACCGGTCGGCGTCGGCTCGGTGGACGCGGCAGGCGCTGCGGCCTCCTTGTCGGCATCAGGCTTGCAGCCAGCGAGCGCCAGCGCCGCGACCATGGACAGGACCAACAGTGATTGTTTCATGCTCCACTCCCTTTCGATTGAAGACAGCAGCATCGCGCTCCCCAGGTGAAGAGGGCTCATACACGTCCACTGGTTGAATCAGACACAAGCGTGGGCTGCAGGGCGAAGACATAACGCCGCACCATGCACCGCACTGCACGCGGCGGCCCGCGCTTGCGCACGGGCGTGGAACTGCACGTGGGTCAGCGCGGCTGGGCATGCGTGGCGTGTGGTGACACTTTCCTGCTGAAAGACGGCCCGGTTTGCCGCACACTACTGCGCCACATTTGGAGTGATTGCCATGCATAAGGCCTGGATGCTTGCCCTGTTGGGCGTTTCGCCGTTGGTCCACGCCGCACCTGCCGGCGACGATGCCACCTGCCGCAACGGGTTGTTCACCAGCGCGCCGGTGGCGTTCTCCCTCGGCAAGGTCATCCCGCCGCGCCTGTACCTGCTCAAGGACACCGATGGCTGCCCGGACACGGGCGGGGCCGCATGCCAGGAGCGCGCCTACGTGGTCAAGAACGATATCGTCCTGACGGCGCAGCGCCGCAATGCCTATGTCTGCGTGCTCTATCCCAACAAGGGCGGCGGCACCGCCGGTTGGGTCGCACAGTCCAGCCTGCAGATGCAACCAAGCGCGGCCACGCCCACGCCGCAGGCGTGGAACGGCCACTGGCACTATGGCGACAACACGCTGCAATTGACCACCAACGCAGACGGCAGCATCACCGTCAACGGCGATGCGTACTGGCCCAGTGCCTATCCCGACCCGGAACAGACGCCGGGCGGTCCGCACACGGGTTCGGTCACCGCGCGCGGCTATCCAGAAGGCAACCGCGTCGAGGTCAACGAGAACACCTGCAAGGTACGCCTGCAGTTGCTGGGCGACATGCTGCTGGCCGACGACAACCTGGAATGCGGCGGAATGAACGTGTCTTTCGGTGGGGTGTATCGAAAGAAGCCATAGCAAGCGCAGGCACCCTGTGCGCCGCACTCCCGCAGAGGAAGGCGCACACCTGGTTGCGCGACCTCCAACCACTGGCCCATCCTCAACGCAGGCCCAAGCGCCCCCGCTCAACGGAAGCAGGCACGCCATCACTATCACTACGGCATAAAAGCCGATGCGAGGTGGCGCTGTGCTGTTTCCGTTGGCCTGCACCGGCCAGAACGGATGCGGCTCGCTCGACCCCGCAATCGGCCAATGCTCGGAAGCAGCAGGAAGCACCAGATCACCTGGCCAGCGGTGGCGCACCACGTGGACCGGCGTCATCTATCATTGCCGATTGCTGTTTTGAAGGAATTGCGTTGAGACGTCCCGCCCCACGCCCGCTGCGCGCACTTCTGTTTCTTTCCGTGGCGTTGCTTGCCGCTTGCAGCACGAACACCACCACCAACACGCCGCCGCCATCGGTGGACACTACCGCCAACGCAAATTACTGCATCGGGCGGCTTGCCGTGACGTCCAATGTGCCCCTGCACTTTCTGGGAAGTTCCGCGCAGTTTTACTGGGGCGACATCGACAGCTACCGCGAAGACGCAACCAGCTATGCGCAGCGCCTGCTGGCCGCGCAAGCACCGGCCAGCGATGGCCGGGTGCGCCAACTGATCAAGCCTGTGGAAACGCTGGCACAGGACGATGGCAGGGGTCATCGTCGTACACGCGGAAGACGCGCTGCCGCTCGACCCGAATGTGGTGCAGGTCACCGGCTTCGCCCATCGCGACGGCACGACCTTTCGCTTCCAGAAGACGGCCATCAGCCGCCTGCAGGACATCACCGAACGGCGCACCAAGGACATCCTGGCATCGATCACCAGCAGTGCAGCGCCGTTCCCGCCAGCGGTGCAATCCCGGCAGGGGTTTTGCGTCATGCACGGCACTGTTAATCTGGCACCTGGGTACGACTGGCACGAAGCCTCCAGGGTCGAGGGAGAATTCACCCTGCAGGGAGCGCGCTACCGTTTCAGCCTGCGTTCGCGCTACCTGCGCTCGCTGTCGTTGAACGCGCAGGAAGTGACAAACCAGCGCGACCTGCTACTGGCACTGGCGGGTGCCGTCCCGAACTCCAGCCTCGCGCCGATCAGTGAACTGCCGGTCGCCGCCAGCAACCCATCGCAAGCCAGTGCCCGCCTGCTCGAGATGACGACAGCCGATGGCAAGCACCAGGTCTACGAGTGGCACCTCCCGGCCGCCAGTACGGCACCCGGTACGCCAGCAACGTTTCTCTACATCTGGCCAGCGTCCGGGCAAGCGTCAGCGCAGGACCAAGCCAATTTCGGGCGCTGGGTTGTGGCCCATCCGCAGCAGACCACACCGCTGTTGCAGATACAGCAACTCGCCAGCAGCGGTGGACAGCAGCACTCGACGCCAGCAGGAGAAGAGAGCAGGCTGGTGTACCGGATGCAGCTGCATTACCACAGCGACCAGGCTGCCGGCGGGCGCCATTATATGATCTACAAGGATGGCCAGAAGGTCGATGATGGATTCAGCGATGCCCACGGTTTTACCAAGGCGCATAACGCGGATTACGACCAGGTATGGACAACCGAGGTGCTCAATAAATGAGTCCCTGCTTCGCTGCACCGAAAACCGCGCCATTAGTGCCAAAACCACGCACATTGACAGCTTCATCAACTGGATCAAGACCGGACACGCCAAACAGAGATTGAGCGAATATAGCGCCCTGCGGGGCCCTGAGGGGTTCAACGCAATCGTCAACGGCAGCGTCCGCGCATTCGGTTTTTAGCACACTGACAAAGTCGTTTGGAGTCATCTCTGGTGCGTCCGTTCTTATCTCTCGCCGCAGCCAAATCCCAAGACCTGCAATACGTGCAGGCGCTCAGCGTATCCAACCAATGGTCTGATCGATGTAGCACCTTCCCCGCATAATCAGGTGCCCCCGCATTACTTCCGTCTCGAACTCATGAACGGTTTCGCCGGGCTTCATCGCGCGCAGTAGTCCAGCTTCCTCCAGACTGTGCAGACCTAGCGCCGCAGCTGCCGCTGGAGGAGCAAGCGCTCGCCCCATCTTCTTGATGCCTGCAGGTAGCGGCTTACAGATGCCAGGTGTAACCAGAGGCGGCCGATGGGTCACAAGCACTACGCAACCGGCCACTACGCCTGCGAGTGCAATTAGCCAGAGCAGGAAACGAATCGGGTTTGGTCTGTATGCCATAACTCTCTATTGTCCCTGATCGACGCAGAAAGCCATGAAGTCCTCGCCCCTTTTGCCTACCAGGGAACCTGCAATCTGCTGTATGGAGACGACAAAGCTCTCTCCTCACCGCAAGTACAGCAAATCTCGATTCACCCCTACTTACGATGCGCCAATGACGTAGGACGCGATGACAGGCGAGCATGGTGTGATAGCTGGGACGTAGGCACTGCAATGAGGCAACTCCTACCTGAGCGAGTTGTCAGGCGCTCCGTTGATGCTTCCCAGCAAGAAAAGCAATTGCCTCCGGATCCTGGCTAGTGATGTGATCCGTGATGTGAAACACCTCCTTGCACCACGGATGCGTCAGCGCCTGGGCCCGGTCGAGCACGGCCCCAAGAAATGTTGCTTTGGACCATGGCGACTCTGCGGCATCGGTGAGCCCGACGTTATAGATTCCCTCGGTGGCCCAGAGGCGGAACGGAAATGCAAGGCGATCTGCTGACGAGGCCGATTCACCCCACTCGCCGAGGCTGATCAAACCGCTCATATGCTCCGGTTCGTGCCCGGGGGTGTACTGAAGGTAGTAAACAGCGTGCGCGTTACCGTCATCTGTAACGAAACGCGTGAGGCGAATGGTCTCTTTCCCGCAACACTCGCAGTAGGAAACGCTTGGTGGCTCGAACTCGATTGCGATCATGTATTTTTGGCGCCTGACATCAGAGGTATGTCGCCCCGCACAGTGGCGACGGAAGGCTTCTGCGTTCGATAACATTGGCGCTGGAACCTCAAAGAACGCACTTTCAGGAATCGCAGCCCGATCGCGCCAACTGCCGGCCGAATCAGGCACGCGCTCCAGCCAAGCTTGGGGACGGCAGCGGTGGCAGAAGGCGATAGGAATATCAATAAAAGTGTCGCCAGATACGTCATGAAGGACGAGCTCCTGAATTGAACCGCGTCGCGAGGCGGGTTCGGCTTGAATGAATTGTCAGTCTTTCCAAGACAGGAGACCAGCAGCGATAAGCTTGAGACGCATCATGGCCTCCTCGGTGCCGAGCCTGCCGGCCTTGCCATAGCTGGCATGAGTCGCAGGGGCTTCGGGATGGAGATGAGCCAGAACGGTCTCGGCCAGTGCGCGATGTGGAGCTATGCGGGCTGCCAGCCGGCCTAGCAGCGCCTGGCCCGTAGCGTCGGACTCATGCCCGTCCAGCGCGTATGCCCAGTAAAAGTTGTCGTACGCTGCACAGAAAGCTTCGAACGACAACGCACCGGCAGCACACTGCCGCACCAACCCATCGTGGTGGTCGAGCGCGAGAACAAGTTCCGGCTCTGATGGGTAAGTGGCCATATGCTCCAAAGGACCTAATGCGCGCGTCACCTCGCCGTCGCCGTGGAGGCAGTGCCGCTCACGTTACTTGCCATGCGACCGCCTGGATAGCGCCTCCAGCGCCTGTAGGTCATGCGTAGTCTCCAGTGGTGCGGTCCTTGAGCAACTGCCCAGCATAAGAGGCTGGGAACCGCTCGCGTATACCAACAGATCGGAGCCCAAGAGTGGAACGAACCCATCACTGACAAAATTGATTGAATCTTCCGCGGTTGCCTGGACACGATCTCCTGGCTTCAGCTGACCTTTCCAGACCTTCAGCACGCGAAGCTCGACGAACTGCACAGCATCACGACCAAAACCGGGTGCCGCATAGCTCCTCTCGACATGCGCAGAGACCACGTGCTGAGCAGAGGAGTAGGCCTGCGCCGTGGATTGCTGCCTACCGCATGAGATGGCCATGGCAGGCGCAGTGACGGCGAGGCAAGCAGTGAGAACGGCGACTTTCAGCATGCTGCCCACCCGTTGAATAGATCTATGCCACGCCTGGATAGTTTAGCGCTCAACAAGCGTGAGCTCATCGCCGACCGTGGCGAATGGCTGGCCCAGCTGGAGCGCCCCACGCGCATCACGCGAGTGCGTTACGAAGACCTCGACTGTCTCGCCCGATACGTGCGCCAATCGCGTACAGATTGCATCCGTCTTGTCCTCTTGACCGGGTGGCACCACAGACATCTCCATGCAGATGCAGGCGGCCCGGATGGCGCCAAGACGGGCAGATTGCGAGAAGGACGCTTGAAGCAGCTCAACCATCTCCGCCGATACGGAACGTTCAACCCCAAGGTCACCAGCCACCTGAGCAATTGTCCCATCTGGACGCATCAAGACACCGAATGGAATGAACTCGCCATGTGCCAGCAGCATGTACTCGGCGAATCCACGCGCCTCGTTATAGAGGGCATTCAGATCTTCGGAAGCCACACTACAGTCCTGGTCCTGCCTGCTACGGGAATGCGGCAACGCGAATGCCTGGCAATACGTTGGTCGCTGTCGATTGCTAGCGGTGATCGAATCCATCGCCTGACAGTCTGCATCCGCCTCGTCGACGACCACCCAGCGGCCCTGGATGAAGGATTGTCAGTTGCCACTCGCGGCCTGGCCTAGTACCGGCTGGGCTGCACGGAACTCCGCACTGGACCGGGGGTGCCAGGGAAACAGACCGGACTTGGACGGCCACACAATCTGGTAAAGCGGAAAGTCGTCCCCCTGATAGTACCAGCGCGCAAAACCCACATGATCGTAATACTCCAACGATGGGACTTCGGCAAAACAGCAGGAATAGTGATTGATGAGGGCATCTGTTGGGTGTGACAGGTCGAGCGGTGCTCCGGCTCGCGCCGCATCCGCAACGATCGAGAGGATCTGGTGCGATACCCTTGAGGACAAGCCGAAGATGATCAATTCCGGGTGCCCAAATGTCTGGTACAGGCCAACGGTAAAGGAGTACCCGACCTGCTCGCCCTCCTCCGTGATGTGGATGCAATGCCATCCATATTCGGCAACGTCATCAAGTAGCTGCCGCTCACTTTCGTCTACACCAACACTGCGAACCATGCTTTGTGCCTGACTGCGACCCGACCGCCAAAGTGTACGGCACTATCCTCGCCGAGCGGATAAGTAAGGTCAATCTGGAATTCGCCTGCACAGCCCGCCGGATACACAGGGGAACGACGCACGCTCGCTGGTGCAGCGTGGCGTGGTACCTCGACTGGCACCAGGCCTGGTCTTTGAGCAGGTTCTGGTTACCCGCCTTTCGGAATCCGCTACGCTCAAACCCCAATACGTGGACACGAGACAGGCAATGAAGCTGACAGCCGCGCAAATCCTTTCGACGCCTGGCGAAATCGAAGAGAACATCAGCAAGCACCTCGATGTCATCCGCCTGGCTGCGAGCAAGGGTGCCGATGTGCTGGTCTTTCCCGAGCTTTCCCTCACTGGTTACGAACCCGGATTGGCGCAGGCGCTGGCGGTGCACCCGACTGATCAGCGCTTTGATCAATTTCAGCTGGCAAGTGACCGGTACGGCATGCTCATCGCCGTTGGCGCGCCCACGAAGGGGGCAAAGGGCACCGAAATCAGCATGCTCTGCTTCCAACCGGGGCTGGAGCGCACAAGCTACTCCAAACAGCAGTTACACCCCGACGAGTTCCCGTTCTTTACCGCCGGTACCGAGCAGCTTGTTCTCAGACACGCAGATCAGCTGCTGGCGCCTGCCATTTGCTACGAATCACTGCAGGCGAGCCATGCGGAACAAGCTGCAGCGTCAGGTGCTGGCGTGTATCTGGCAAGCGTGGCCAAGTCGGAAAGAGGCGTGACATCGGCCTACAGTCATTATCCGACGATTGCAAAAACGCATTCCATGACTGTCTTGATGGCGAACTGTGTAGGCCCCGCCGACACCTTCCTAGGAGCGGGTCAGTCTGCCATCTGGAGCAGTGACGGTGACCTCGTTTGCAGCGCTGATGCCTTCCAGGAGGCATTAGTGGCGTACGACACAAGGAATGGAAAAGCGAGCGTCTTTAGACTGCCTTGAGGTCAGGCCAAGACCAACGACAGGCGGCCCTACCTATGCGGTGACACTCGGCAATCCCAATTGCCCGCTGCGTCGGCAGCTGCGCGAAGGACATCCGCGGAGGCGGGCTCGGCTTGAACGTATTGTCAGGAAGCAACGACCTGCGGGGTATAAGCGCTTCGCGCTGTTGAGTGCATCAGCCAACGTCCCTACCTCGGACAGTAGCCTGCCGATATCCTGCTCGGGATCGGCGTAGAAATAATGGCAGAAGGCGGGCACAACCATTTATAGCGCGTGTGAGAGCGAGCTCGATAAGACGCGGGGAACAGGGCTTGCATGCTCTGTTGCGCACCTTACGTGCGCCATTAGGATGAACCCATGCGACTGCAGTTCTGCTTGCTTGCGTTTGCGATGACATTTGCGCCACACGCGCTTGCCAAAGGACCTTCTACAGCGTTGTCTGATGCCAGCATCAAGACGCTGCTGATTCAACAATCGATCGATGCCTATCCCGGCAACTGCCCCTGCCCGTACAACGCGGCACGCAATGGCAGCAGCTGCGGCGGTAGAAGCGCATATAGCCGTGGCGGTGGCTACGCCCCGTTGTGCTACCCAAAGGACGTGAGCAAGGCAATGATCGCCGACTACCGAGCTGGAGCGCAGTGAATCCGACGGCCCAAGCTGGCCACACCATTCGGGCCAAATGGCTCTCACGTCGTTCGTCTTCAGCGGCCCTGCATAAACCATCAAGTAGTTACGAGGAAACATCCATGAAAAAGGCAAAGATCGTTTTGGCGATCGTGGTAGCACTGGCCTCCGCTTCAGTGTGCGCGCAGACCCGTGTCAATGGTTACCACCGCGCTGACGGCACTTATGTGCAACCTCACTATCGCAGTGAGGCCAACAGCACAACGCTCGACAATTATTCGACACGTGGGAATGTGAATCCATACACCGGAAAACTTGGAACCGTCGATCCGTATAAAGAACAGAACACGTATCGCCAGCCAGCACCACAGCAAACCTACGAGCCATCCAGGGCTGACGCCGTCAATCCTTATGGATCCGGTTACTGATGCATCGAACCCTGCCTCGGCAGGGTTTTTTGTCTGCATCGATGTTTGCTGGCCGTAGCGCACCGGCACGCGTGTACAACACCGCGAGGGTGCATCCTGATGTTCTCATCCGGTAGACAACACACCCTGGGCGCATCACTGCACAGCGGCCCGGCACGCGGCCAGTGCGCGGCTGATGTGCTTTTCCACCATCTTGATCGAGATGCCCATGGCTGCGGCCACTTGCGGGTAGGTGAGGCCGTCGATGCGGCTGAGGATGAAGGCCTGGCGGCATCTGGGCGGCAGCGCGGGCAACGTGTGGGTGTGCAGGTGCTGCAGGATGCGGCGGGCGTCGGCAATCTGGTCGACTTGGCGCCGTCTGCGGCCAGTGGTGCGATCAGGTCCAGTGCGACCTGGGCGTTGGCGTGGCGGCGGTGGCGCGTGCGCCAATGCTCCAGCACCACGTTGTGCGCGATGCGGTACATCAGCAGTGCGTAGTCGCCGATGTCGGGCGCGTCGCGGTAGGCCAGCAGGCGGAGCAGCGTTTCCTGGGTGAGGTCGTTGGCGGTGTCGCGGTCACGCAGGCGCCGGCGCATGTAGGCGAGCAGGTCGGCATGCAACAGGCCGATGGCCTGGTCGAAACGCGCCCTGCCCGCTGCCGGCTCCTCGCGTACGCGCCAACGCGTGGTGTGGCGTACGCGGGTGTAGCCGCGCATAACTGCGGCGCGCGGATGTGCAACGTACGGCGTGCGTGTATTGGCGGTTGTGCCTGAGTCGCTGCGCCGATGCCAGGCGGTACAGGTATTGGTTGCGCGTTCGGCTGGCAGCGGCATCGATGTGCTGCCGAAGCGCGGGAATGTGCCGAGGGTGCCGGCCAGGGTGTCATTCACCATGCGGGTTCTCCAACTGCGGGGTGCACGCGCGGAGCGCGGGGTGCGGCGGGTTGGTCACTCTGCAGGTGCCACGGTGACGACCAGCTCGCCGTTGCGCATGCGGATGTGGAGTTTGCTGCCGATGGTGAAGCCGAGTTGTTCCAGCCAGCGGCCGCGTAGGCGCAGCGTGGGGATGCGTTGGTGGCTGTCGG
>NZ_QEZJ01000037.1:0-79848 GCF_003992965.1 Xanthomonas sp. BRIP62409
GGGTGGGGCGGGCCTGGGATGGGGCGGCCGCTGGTCCGGCGGCCGCGGTTTCTGTCCATTACGGCGCTGGCGCTGGCGCTGGCTGGCCGCGCGCATGGACGGGCGGTGGTGCGGCGGCGTCCCGGGCTGGCTTGACCGGCCGGGCAGCGGGGCCGCCGGGGCGGCGCATTGGCCGGTGCCGCTATAATCGACGCCCGTTTCCCCTCACGCGGTCCCTTGCGCATGTTCGAGTCCCTTACCCAACGTCTCTCCGGCACCATGGAGCGCCTGCGCGGCCGCGGCCGCCTGACCGAGGAGAACATCCGCGAAGCCACCCGTGAAGTGCGCATCGCCTTGCTCGAAGCCGACGTGGCGCTGCCGGTGGTGCAGGCGCTGATCGAGCGCATCAAGGTGCGCGCGGTCGGCCAGGAAGTGCTCAAATCGCTGACCCCGGGCCAGGCGCTGATCAAGATCGTCCGCGACGAGCTGACCGCGGTGATGGGCGCGGCCGCCACCGACCTCAACCTCAACGTGCCGGCGCCGGCGATCATCCTGATGGCCGGCCTGCAGGGCGCGGGCAAGACCACCACCGTCGGCAAGCTCGCCAAGCACCTGAAGGAAAAGCGCAAGAAGAAGGTCATGGTGGTCTCGGCCGACGTCTACCGCCCGGCCGCGATCGAGCAGCTCAAGACCCTGGCCGAGCAGGTCGGCGTGCTGTTCTTCCCGTCCGACGCCTCGCAGAAGCCGGTCGACATCGTGCGCGCCGCCATCAGCGATGCGCGCAAGTCGTTCGCCGACGTGCTGCTGGTCGATACCGCCGGCCGCCTGGCGATCGATGCGGCGATGATGGACGAGATCAAGGCGCTGCACGCCGCGGTCAACCCCACCGAAACCCTGTTCGTGGTCGATGCGATGACCGGCCAGGACGCGGCCAACACCGCCAAGGCCTTCGGCGAGGCGCTGCCGCTGACCGGCGTGGTGCTGACCAAGACCGACGGCGACGCCCGTGGTGGTGCCGCACTGAGCGTGCGCTACATCACCGGCAAGCCGATCAAGTTCGTCGGTACCGGCGAAAAGACCGACGGCCTGGACGTGTTCCACCCCGACCGCGTCGCCAGCCGCATCCTGGACATGGGCGACGTGCTCTCGCTGGTGGAGCAGGTCGAGCACAGCGTCGACCAGGAAAAGGCCGCCAAGCTCGCCGCCAAGGTCGCCAAGGGCAAGAAATTCGACCTCAACGACATGAAGGAACAGCTCGAGCAGATGCAGAACATGGGCGGCATCCATGGGCTGATGGACAAGCTGCCGGGCATGGGCCAGATCCCGGACAACGTCAAGCAGCAGGTCACCGGCAAGGAAGTGCCGCGCATGATCGCGATCATCAATTCGATGACCAAGAAGGAGCGCCGCAACCCGGCCCTGCTCAACGGCTCGCGCCGCGCCCGCATCGCCCGCGGCTCCGGCATGCAGCCGGCCGACGTCAACAAGCTGATGAAGCAGTACCAGCAGATGGAAAAGATGATGGGCAAGCTGGCCGGCGGCGGCATGAAGGGCCTGATGCGCAACATGAAGGGCATGATGGGCGCCATGGGCGGCCGCGGCGGCATGCCGTTCCGCTGAGTTTCTAGCAGCAACACGCGCAGTGCGTGCCGCAACACGCATGCGTTGGGTCGAAAATGTCGGGCCAACGTTGATCGCCCCACTGCGCACGCGCGCCACCTGCAGGCGGCGCGCGGACGTCCGGATGCACGGGCGGTTACCATGAAGTCTCATGATTTCAGGCCACGCACGATGGGTTCGTTTTCGCATGTCGACGCCTTCCAGCAGCGTTTTGGTTTAGGACTCCCGATCCTGCTCAGCCCCATGGCCGGCGCCTGCCCGGTGCCGTTGTCGGCGGCGGTTGCTGCGGCCGGCGGCATGGGTGCGATGGGCGCGGTGTTGTCGCAGCCGCAGGACATCGTGGCGTGGATGGCGGCCTTCCGTGACGCGAGCACCGGGCCTGCACAGGTCAATCTATGGATTCCCGATCCGGCACCGGTGCGCGACGCCGCTGCGGAGGCGCGCGTACGTAAGTTTCTGTCGCACTGGGGGCCGCCGGTTCCCGAGGATGCGGGCGATGCGGCGCCTGCCGACTTCGATGCCCAGTTCGAGGCCTTGCTCACCGCGCGGCCTGCGGTGGCTTCGTCGATCATGGGCGTGTTTCGGCCTGACCAGGTTGCACGCCTGAAGCGCGCCGGCATCGCCTGGTTCGCCTGCGCCACCACGCTGGACGAAGCGCGTGCGGCCCAGGCCGCCGGTGCCGATGCGGTGGTTGCGCAGGGGGCCGAGGCCGGTGGACATCGCGGTGCGTTCGACGCCGGCCGTGCCGAGCGGCAGATGACCGGGCTGTTCGCCTTGTTGCCGCGACTGGTCGATCACCTCGATCTCCCGGTGATCGCCGCAGGCGGCATCGCCGACGCGCGCGGCATTGCCGCGGCGCTGACACTGGGCGCAAGCGCGGTGCAGATCGGTACCGGCCTGCTGCGTACCCCCGAGGCGGCGCTGCCAAGCGCCTGGGCCGATGCCCTGGCCCAGGCCGAACCGGAACAGACCCAGCCGACCCGCGCATTTTCCGGCCGGCTGGGGCGTGCGCTCGCCACGCCGTATGTGCATGCGTCCGCCGCCGCAGAGGCACCGGTGCCGGCGCCGTATCCGGTGCAGCGCGCGCTGACCGCGCCGATGCGTCAGGCCGCGGCGCGCGACAACCGCCTGGACGCCATGCAGGCCTGGGCCGGCCAATCGGCCTGGATTGCACCGGCCCAACCTGCCGCGCAACTGGTGACCCAGTGGTGGGCGCAGGCGCAGGCGCTGGCGTGCCGCTGATCTTCTGCAACGGTGCAGTGGCGACAGCGCAGCAACTGGGCGCCGCCGCACTGATCAACTACGGCCACTTCACCACGTTGCAGGTGCGCGCCGGTGCGGTGCGCGGGCTGGATCTGCATCTGCAGCGGCTGCAACACGACGGCACTGCCTTGTTCGGTGCAGCGATCGATGAGGCATCCCTGCGCGCCCAGTTGCGCGCTGCGTTGTCGGCTGCGGACTGCGCCGATGCCAGCGTGCGCATCACTGTGTTTGCGCAGGATTTCGACCTGCGCGATCCATCGCGGCAGCTTGCGCTCGATGTGATGATCTCCATCGCGCCCGCCGCCCGGATGCCAGCCACCGCACTACGCGTGCAGCCGGTCTGCCACGTGCGCGAGCAACCCCGGCACAAGCATGTCGGCACCTTCGCGCTGCTGCACCTGCGTCGCCAGGCCCTGGTGGCCGGCTACGACGATGCCCTGCTGGTCGACGCCCAGGAGCATCTGCTGGAAGGTGCCTTCTGGAATCTGGGCCTGTGGCAGCAGGGCAGGGTGGTGTGGCCGCAAGGACCGGCGCTGCTAGGCACCCAGCAGCGTCTGCTGCAGGCAGGCCTGCAAATGCTCGGGATCCCGCAGGAGTCGCGCCCGGTCACGCTGGGCGAACTGGACGGGTTCGATGGGGTGTTCAGCTGCAATGCGCGTGGTCAGCAGGCGATCGTGCAAGCCGGAGCGGCGTCTTGGCCGGCGCAGGCCGCGCAACTGCCATTGCTGGAGCAGGCCCTGCAGACCCAGGCCTGGCAAGGGATCTGAGCGAATTGGGGGTGGCTTGGCTTCGCCGCCGGAGCCCGCTATAATCGCCGGCTTACCGCGCCATTCTGGCGACTGGGCAACTTTAGGAAAACGACACCATGGTCAAGATTCGACTGACCCGCGGCGGCGCCAAGAAGCGTCCGTTCTACCACATCATCGTGACCGACGTGCGCAGCGCGCGCGATGGCCGCAATATCGAGCGTCTGGGTTACTACAACCCGGTTGCACAGGGCGCAGAACCGCGCGTCGTGCTGGACGTCGCACGCGTCGACCATTGGGTCGGCCAGGGCGCACAGCTGACCGATAAGGTGCGTAACCTGTATCGCGAAGCCTCCAAGTCCCAGGCCGCTGCGGCCTGATCTTGAGGGCCGGGCGTCACCGCCCGGCCCAGAGTCGACGCAGATGAAGCCGACCGAGCGCCGCATCCTGTTAGGCAGGATTGTCGGCGCTTTTGGTGTCAAGGGCGAGCTCAAGCTCGAATCCTGGACCGAGCCGCGCAGTGCGATCTTCCGGTATCAACCGTGGATCGTGCGGACGCCCTCGGGGCAGGAGTCGGTCGTGAGTGGCGTCCGTGGACGCGATCAGGGCAAGAATCTGATTGCAGTGTTCCCGGACGTCGGCGACCGTGACACCGTCGAAGCCATGCACGGGACCGAGATCTATGTCTGGCGCAGCGTGCTGCCGCCACCCAAGCCCGATGAATACTATTGGGTGGATCTGGAAGAGCTGCAGGTAGAAACCGTCGAGGGCGTCAAGCTCGGCACGGTGTCACACCTGTTCTCCACCGGCTCCAACGACGTGATGGTGGTGCGCGGCGATCGCGAGCGGCTGGTGCCGTTCGTGCTGCCGGATTTCGTCAAGTCGGTCGACTTCGACGCCAACCTGATCGTGGTGGACTGGGATCCGGATTTCTGATCAAGGCGGGGCCCCGGCTCCGCGCTTGCTCTATCCATTCCCAATCCCGATTTCCGACTCCCGCTAGTGCGCATCGACGTCATCAGCCTGTTCCCCGAGTTCATTGCGCAATGCGCAGCGTTCGGCGTGGTCGGGCGGGCGCAGGAGCGTGGCCTGCTGGAATTGCAGGGCTGGAATCCGCGCGAGCATGCGCAGGGCAATTACCGCCGCGTGGACGACCGTCCGTTCGGTGGTGGGCCCGGCATGGTGATGTTGATCGAGCCGTTGCGGGCCTGTCTGGACGCGGTGCAAGCGGCAGACCCGCGTCCGGCGCCGGTGATCTATCTCAGCCCGCAGGGGCGGCCGCTCACCCAGCCGCTTGCCCGCGAGCTGGCGCAGTTGCCACGCATGGTGTTGTTGTGCGGGCGCTACGAAGGCGTGGACGAGCGTTTTCTGGCGCAGGCGGTGGATATGGAAATCTCCATCGGCGACTACGTGTTGTCCGGCGGCGAGCTTGGCGCGGCGGTGCTGGTGGATGTGGTGACGCGGTTGCAGGAAGGGGTGTTGAACGACGCCGAATCCGCAGCCCAGGACAGTTTCGAAGGCCCGCAAGGCCTGCTCGACTGCCCGCACTACAGCCATCCGTCGACCCATGACTGGGGCGATGTACCGGAGGTATTGCGCTCGGGCAATCACGCTGCAATTGCGCGCTGGCGTCGGCAGCAGTCGCTGGGCCGGACCTGGTTGCGTCGCCCGGACCTGCTCGACGAGGCCGGGTTGGACAAGAACGATCGCCGTCTGCTGGACGAGTTTCGCCGCGAACTCGCCCAAGGCGACGAGAAATAAGGGCTCACCCCTAGCTCTTGCAATATCGATTGGGGTACAATATGCGGCTTGCTGGCCAGCCTTGCGTCTGGCCCTCCTACGAACCTCGAGCAATCGCCGTGCGGCGACTGCCGGTCCAATATCACCAGACACGCGGTGCCCATCATGAGCAAACTCAACAAGACCATCCTGGCTGACTTCGAAGCCGCCCAGATTCAGCGCAAGCTTCCCGAGTTCAACCAGGGCGACACCGTCGTGGTGAACGTCAAGGTGAAGGAAGGCAACCGCGAGCGCGTGCAGGCCTATGAGGGCGTCGTGATCGGTACCAAGAACGCCGGCCTGAATTCCGCCTTCACCGTGCGCAAGATCTCGCACGGCTTCGGCGTCGAGCGCGTGTTCCAGACCCACAGCGCCATCATCGACTCGGTCGAAGTGAAGCGTCGCGGTAAGGTTCGCGCCGGCAAGCTGTACTACCTGCGTGGTCTGGAAGGCAAGGCCGCCCGTATCAAGGAAGATCTGGCCGCCGCTGCACAGGCCAAGGCTGCTCGCCAGGCTGCTGCCAAGGCTGAGTAAGTCACCGGCAGGCTTGTCCTGCTGATGCCAGACGGCCGCCTTTGGGCGGCCGTTTGCGTTGTGGGAATCGGGAATCGAGATTAGGGAATCGGATTGGGGATTTGGTGGTGGTGGTGCGTGCGTGAGGTTCGCGGGGTAGGCGAGCGCGTGCTGCGTTGGTCGAGGGAAAGACGTCCTGGCAGCTGCCCGCTAGGTGTTCCGTGGACTTGGTCGAGTGGATCACTCACCAGGCGGCCATGCGCTGGATCGATCATCTCAACAGGGCATCCGGCTGCTGGGTTCGACCTGGCTTGATTTCAGTCGCTGTTGCCGCCCGCCGCCCGGTGATGCCGGCCGACATCAGCGCTGGCGGTGCTGCGGCAATGCTGCGATCGGCGCGGTATCGGCGACCGGCGAGGCCGGATGCGCCGGTACTTCGGCGGCGGCGGCCAGCTCCGCAGGATTCGCCGGATGCGCTGGCGTGGTCAGCATGCGTGCCTTGCGCCAGCCGCCCCAGCGGTAGTACGCCAGCGACAGCAGCATTGAACACACCGAGCTGATCGGAAGGCTCCACCAGATGCCATCGGCTCCCAGGTGCGGAATCAAGGCGTTCGCCAGAGGCACGCGCACGCCCCACAGACCGAAGGCCAGGATCAGCAGCGGCGGGATCACCGCGCCAGTGGCCCGCACCACGCCGGAAATCACAAAGCTCACGCCAAACAGCAGGAACGACCAGATACCGATGTGATTGAGATGCCGCGCAACCTCCAGTGTCGGGCTGTCGCTCGGCAGGAACAGCGCCAGCGTCCAGCGGTCGAACACGATCAGCAGCCCGATCAACACGCCGGTCATCAGGAAGTTGGCGACGATGCCGGTGCGTGCGGTTGCATCCACACGCGTCCACAATCCGGCGCCCACGTTCTGCGCCGCCATCGTCGAACATGCCGCGCCCAGCGCCATCGCCGGCATCTGGACATAGGTCCATAGCTGCAACGCAGCGCCGTAGGCGGCGGCAGTGTCGGTGCCGAAGCCGTTGACCAACGTCATCATCGCGATCATGGCCAGCGAAATCAGCACCATCTGCAGGCCCATCGGCACGCCCTTGACGATGAGCGCGCGCAGGATCGTGGGCGCGATGCGGAACAGGTGCAGGTCGCCGCGTCCCAGCCACAACACATGACGCTGACTGCGCAGGTACAGCAGCAGACCGCCCAGCGCCACTGCCTGCGCCAGCAACGTGGCCCAGGCCGCGCCGGCGATGCCCAATGCCGGAAACGGCCCCAGACCGAAGATCAGCAACGGGTTGAACACGATGTCCAGCACCACCGACACCAGCAGAAAGCGGAACGGCGTGCGGGCATCGCCGGTGCCGCGCAGTGCCGCCGACAGGAACGCGAACACATAGATCAGCGGCATGGCCAGGAAAATCACCCGCAGGTACTGCTCGGCCAGCGTCTGCGATGCCGGCGGCGTGCCCATCGCAGTCAACAGGTGCGGCGCCAGAAACCAGCCAAGCACCGCGATCAGCGCCGACAGCCCGCCGAAGAAACTGGCACTGGTGCCCATGACCTTGCGCGCCTGCGCAATGTCGCGCGCGCCCATCGCCTGGCCGATCAGGATGGTCGAAGCCATGCCGATGCCGAACACCGAGCCGATCAGGAAGAACATGATGCTGTTGGCATTGGCTGCCGCAGTCAGCGCCGCCTCGCCGAGGTAGCGACCTACCCAGATCGCGTTGATCGAGCCATTGAGCGATTGCGCGATATTCCCCGCAAGGATCGGCATCGCAAACAGCAGCAGATTCTTGCCGATCGGGCCTTCGGTCAGGACAGCGGATTTGGGCATTGCAGACGCGCCGTGGGACGGAAGCTGCGAACACTAGCATTGGCTTGTGTGAGGCATGCGGTTGCCCGGCGTTTCGAGGACGCGGGGCAGGCCACTGGTTCTGCGGTTCTGCCTGTATCGGTCAGCCAGGGCGTGGTCGGCGTGCCATGTCCTGCAGCTCGCCATGCTTGAGTTCCGGCGAAGGTGCCCAAATGTTTTTTGTTCAACGCAGCCCGTTGCGAGGCGCCGCTGCAGCGGCGATCACGACAGCGGCCTGCGGCCCCATTGGACCCGACGGCAAGCACAACGCGATGACTCAACTGGTGGAACAAGCGACGACGGTCAGGCTGGATGTCTGGCTTTGGGCGGCGCGCTTCTTCAAGACGCGCAGCCTGGCCAAGACGGCGGTGGACAACGGCAAAGTGGATGTGGCCGGCCAGCGGCCCAAGCCCTCGCGCACGCTGCGCACCGGCGAGCAACTGCGCATCGACCGCGGCGGCGAAATCTTCGAAATCACCGTTGCCGGGCTGAGTGATGTGCGTGGCCCGGCACCGGTCGCACAGACGCTGTACCTGGAAAGCGATGCCTCACGCGAGGCGCGTGCACAATGGCGGCTGCAGCGTGCCGCCGAACGCACCGGCTATCGCGCACCCGAGGGCAAGCCGGACAAGCGTGCACGCCGGCTGATCAACGCACTGGGCGATATCGACGCGTTGTAGCAGTGCGTGGTTGTCCGCTGCGAATTGGGTGATGGACATAAAACACCCAGAGCGTTGCTGTTCACGCAAGAGGAGAGGGCGCTTCCCAGCTGAGTCGAGTGTGCGGCGCCCTCACCAATCGCGGGACACGCGGTGAATCCGTCCCTGTAGGCTCGGTGGCGGCATCCATGCCGCCCCACGGTCCCGCAATTAGCGAGGACACCGCACCAGATAGCTGATCGGTTGTTTGCTTAAACGCTTGTCGTTGATCGAGTTGCGTTAGGAGATTGGCTGACGCTTCTTTGTCAGAACGGCAGGGCACCGTGCCTGCTCTTACCAAGCACACCGACCATCCCGCCTGGTCCTTGCCCGCCCACCGTCGCGGGACCTTACGCGGCATGGATGCCGCGTAAGAGCCTACAGGGACGTACTTGCGGCGTGTCCCGCGACGGTGGGCGGGCAAGGGCCTTGCAGCCAAGCCGCAGACCCGCCGCTCGACTGACGTCTTCCGTGCCGAGTCGAGCTCTTGCGTGTATTTCAACACCGCTGCAGGCGCACGCACGATGGCGTGCGCCTTGCAACTCACGCCAGATCGAAACGATCCAGCTGCATCACCTTGGTCCAGGCGGCGACGAAGTCCTGGACGAACTTCTCCTGTGCATCGGCACTGGCATAGACCTCGGCCACCGCACGCAGGATCGAGTTGGAGCCGAACACCAGGTCCACGCGCGTGCCGGTCCATTTGGCTTCACCGGTGCTGCGGTCGCGGCCTTCGTAGATCTCCTTCGATTCGGAGGTGGCTTTCCACTCGGTGCGCATGTCGAGCAGGTTGGCGAAGAAGTCGTTGCTCAGCACGCCGGGGCGGGTGGTGAATACGCCATGGCTGGAGTCGCCGACATTGGCGCCGAGCACGCGCAGGCCGCCGACCAGCACGGTCAACTCGGGCGCGGTCAGCGTCAGCAGCTGTGCCTTGTCGATCAGCAATGCCTCCGCAGGCACTGCGTAGCGTTGCTTGGCGTAGTTGCGGAAGCCATCGGCCACCGGTTCCAGCACCGCGAACGATTCGACATCGGTCTGCTCCTGCGAGGCATCGGTGCGGCCGGGTGCGAACGACACGGTGACGCTGTGACCTGCGGCCTGTGCGGCATGTTCGACCGCGGCATTACCGGCCAGCACGATCAGGTCGGCCAGCGAGATCTGCTTGCCGCCCGACTGCGCGCCGTTGAAGTCGGCCCGGATGCGCTCCAGCGTGCCCAGCACCTGCGCAAGCTGCGCGGGCTGGTTGGCCTGCCAATCCTTCTGCGGTGCCAGCCGGATGCGTGCGCCGTTGGCGCCGCCACGCTTGTCCGAACCGCGGAAGGTCGATGCCGACGCCCACGCGGTGGACACCAGCTGCGCCACGCTCAGGCCGGAGTCGAGGATGGTCTGCTTGAGGGCGGCAGCGTCCTGCGCATCGACCAGCGGGTGGTCGACGGCCGGCACCGGGTCCTGCCACAGCAATTCTTCGCTCGGCACTTCGGTTCCCAGGTAACGCGAGCGCGGGCCCATGTCGCGATGGGTGAGCTTGAACCAGGCGCGGGCGAACGCGTCGGCGAACTGGTCGGGGTGTTCGTGGAAGCGATGCGAGATGGCCTCATAGGCCGGGTCGAAACGCAGCGCCAGATCGGTGGTCAGCATGGTCGGCCGATGCTTCTTTGATGCATCGTGGGCGTCGGGAATGATGGCGTCGGCATTCTTGGCCACCCACTGATGCGCGCCGGCCGGGCTCTTGCTCAGTTCCCACTCGAACTTGAACAGATGGTCGAAGAAGTCGTTGCTCCACTGCGCCGGGGTGGTGGTCCAGGTGACTTCGAGGCCGCTGGTGATGGTGTCGGCACCCTTGCCGCTGCCGTAGCGGTTGTGCCAGCCCAGGCCCTGGCTCTCCAGCTCACCGGCTTCCGGCTCGGCACCGACGTTTTCGGCCGGGCCGGCGCCGTGGGTCTTGCCGAAGGTGTGGCCGCCGGCGATCAGCGCCACGGTCTCTTCGTCGTTCATCGCCATGCGTGCGAAGGTGTCGCGGATGTCGCGTGCGGCGGCGACCGGGTCGGGCTTGCCATCCGGGCCTTCCGGATTGACGTAGATCAGGCCCATCTGCACGGCGGCCAGCGGATTTTCCAGATCGCGGGTGTGCGGCACTTCGCTGTCGTCATCCTTCACCAACACGCCGTGCGCTTCGTCCACGCCGGGCGAACCACGCGAGTAGCGCTCGTCGCCACCCAGCCACTTGGTTTCGCGGCCCCAGTACAGGTCCTGATCCGGTTCCCAGGTGTCTTCGCGGCCACCGGCAAAGCCGAAGGTCTTGAAGCCCATGCTTTCCAGCGCGACGTTGCCGGTGAGGATCATCAGGTCGGCCCAGGAGATGGCCTGGCCGTACTTCTGCTTGATCGGCCACAGCAGCCGGCGCGCCTTGTCCAGGCTGACGTTGTCCGGCCAGCTGTTGAGCGGTGCGAAGCGCTGCTGGCCGCGACCGCCGCCGCCACGCCCGTCGCCGATGCGATAGGTGCCGGCGCTATGCCAGGCCATGCGCACGAACAGCGGGCCGTAATGGCCGAAGTCGGCCGGCCACCAGTCCTGCGAGTCGGTCATCAGCGCACGCAGTTCCTGCTTGAGCGCGGCCAGATCGATGCGCTTGAACGCCTCGGCGTAGTTGAAGGTCTGGCCCAGCGGGTTGGACTTGCTCGAATGCTGGCTGAGCAGGTCCACGCGTAACTGCTTGGGCCACCAATCGCGGTTGGTGGTTCCGGTACCGACGACGGCGTGGTTGAACGGGCACTTTGCTTCGGTTGTCATGGCAATACCTGTGTGCGTGAGCACCTGGGGAGCTGTGTGCCGAAACTGCGGACACGTGCTGGTGGAATTGAAAGGGCGGGCAATGCGTCAGGGGTGGTCATCCACGGCGCACATGCGGCCGTGGGGGCATCGAGAAGCGTCGCCGCGTATGGCGATGCTAGCGCCTGCCTGCAGGGGCCGGTATGGGGCGATATCCAGAATGTGACTGGCAGACATGCGCGTCAGGCGGGCTCATCGTGGCGGGGTGTGCACACGATAAGCAGCATCGATCGGTTGGGGAATTCGAATTATTCAACCATATCGATAGCGAGGCGCTATGGATGGCGCGCCGATGCCCCCAAACTACGCGCGTGATGTCAGCGCTTGCCGAACAGGCTGCCACCCAGCTTCATGACATCGCCCAGCCCAAGCTTCCCGTCGCCGTCCTGATCCAGCACGCTGCCCAGCAGGCCGTTGACCCCGGTGTTGCTGCCGGCGCGTTGCTGTTCCTGCGCCAGGGCCGGGCCGAGCTGGCTGCTGGCCGCGGCATTGCCGCCGAGGAAGCGCTTGGCCAGATATGCCATCACGATGGGTGCCAGCAATTGCAGCAGCTGATTGGCCTTGCCGGTTTCCAGCCCGGTGGCCTGGCCCAGGCCTGCGGCAGCCTGCGGTGCCTTGTCGCCGAACAGATGCGCCACGATGCCGGCGCCATTGCCTTGCGCACCGCTGGCCGAGCCGCCCAGCAACGCACCGAGCAGGCTGCCGATGTCCGGGCTGCCGGCATGATCGCGCTGCAAGGCACCCAGCAGCGCATCGGTGCCACCGGCCTGCTGGCTGTTACGGCCCAGCGCGCCCATCAATAGCGGCAGCGCGGTCTGCACCGCCGATTGCGCCTGCTCGGGCGCGATGCCGAGCCGGCTGGCGAGCTGCTGCAACTGCGGGCCCTGCAACTGCGCGGCAAGTTGATCGGTCAACGAGGCGGACGTGGTCATCGGTGTCTCCGGTTGGACAAAACGTTGCGGCAGCGTGCACCCGTCGCGGCAGCAGAGCAACACGGCACGCGTCGCGATGCAGGGCGAGGGCAGCGATACCGCACAGTGGCAATCAAGCCACTTCAATCGACAACAACACGGCAAGGTTGACCAACCCCGCAAAGCGTAGAGCCAGGCAACTACGCTCTTACGATTCCCGATTCCCGATTCCCGATTCCCGATTCCCGATTCCCAAATCCCCGCACTCAAAGCAACGCCTTCAACCGATACAAGGCTTCCAGTGCCTGCTTGGGCGTGAGTTCGTCCGGGTCCAGCGCCTGCAGTGCCTCCTGCGCAGCGGAAGAGGGCGCAGTGAACAAACCGAATTGTTGCGGCGCATCCAGTGCCGCCGGTGCCATCTGTGCGACATGGCTTTCGCCGCCGCGTTGCTCCAGTTCGGCCAGGCGATGACGCGCCTGGGTCACGGCGGCCTTGGGCAAGCCGGCGAGCGCGGCCACCTGCAGGCCGAAGCTGCGATTGGCCGGGCCGTCCTTGACCGCATGCATGAACACCAGGCGCTCGCCGTGTTCGACCGCGTCCAGATGCACGTTGGCGATGCCGCTGGTCCCGCCGGCATGCGATTCGTCGGCCAGTGCGGTGAGCTCGAAATAATGCGTGGCGAACAGCGTGTAGCAGCGATTGCTATGCGCCAGATGGCGTGCCACCGCATCGGCCAATGCCAGGCCATCGTAGGTGGAGGTGCCGCGGCCGATCTCGTCCATCAGTACCAGCGATTGCGGCGTGGCGTGGTGCAGGATGTAGCTGGTCTCGGCCATTTCCACCATGAAGGTGGATTGCCCGCGCGCAAGGTCATCGCCGGCGCCGATGCGGGTGAGGATGCGGTCGATCGGCCCGATCACCGCGCGGCTGGCCGGCACATAGCTGCCGATATGCGCCAGCAACACGATCAGCGCGTTCTGGCGCATGTAGGTCGATTTACCACCCATGTTCGGGCCGGTGATGACCAGCATGCGGCGGTCGGCGTGCAGCTCCAGATCGTTGGGTTCGAACGGCTGGTCGCGCACCGCTTCCACCACCGGGTGGCGGCCGCGTTCGATACGCAGGCACGGTGCGTTGTCCAGTTCCGGGCGCGACCAATCCAGTGCCTGCGCGCGTTCTGCGAAGCCGGCCAGCACATCAAGTTCGCTCAATGCGCTCGCGCAGCGCTTGAGGCCTTCCAGCTCGCCGCCGAGTGCATCGAGCAGGCCTTCATACAACAGCTTTTCGCGCGACAGCGCGCGCTCGCGCGCCGACAGCACCTTGTCCTCGAAACTCTTGAGTTCTTCGGTGATGTAGCGCTCGGCATTGGTCAGCGTCTGCCGGCGGCTGTAGTGCAGCGGGGCTTTGTCGGCCTGGCCCTTGCTGATCTCGATGTAGTAGCCGTGCACGCGGTTGTAGCCGACCTTGAGCGTGGCGATGCCGCTGCTGGCGCGTTCGCGTTGTTCCAGGTCGATCAGGAATTGATCGGCGTTGGTGGACAGGCGGCGCAACTCATCCAGATCGGCGTCGTATCCGGTGGCGATCACGCCACCGTCGCTGAGCTTGAGCGGCGGTTGTTCGGCCACCGCGCTGAGCAGCAGATGCGCGGTGGCATCGTGTTCGCCGAGTTCGGCATGCAGCGTCTGCAGGCGCGGCGAATCCAGCGGCGCCAGGATCGTGCGGACCTTCGGCAGCAGCGCCAGACCATCGCGCAAGGTGGAAAAATCGCGCGGGCGTGCCGAGCGCAGCGCCACGCGGGTCAGGATGCGTTCCAGATCGCCAAGCGCGCGGAAGGCCTCGCGCACGTCGGCGTCGGCGCCGCTGTCGATCAGCGTGCCGACGGCGTGGTGGCGCTGTACCAGCACCTCGCGCAGGCGCAGCGGACGGTGCAGCCAGCGCCGCAGCAGGCGCCCGCCCATCGGCGTAACCGTGCTGTCGAGCACCCCGAGCAAGGTGTTGCGGGTGTCGCCATCCACGCGCGTATCCAGCTCCAGATGCCGGCGCGTGGCCGCGTTCATCGAGATCGCCTCGCTGGCCACTTCCATCGCGATGGAGGTCAGATGCGGCAGGCGCTGTTTCTGGGTCTCCTCGACATAACCCAGCAGCGCGCCGGCGGCCGCGGTGGCGCAGGGCTTGTCGTCGATGCCGAAGCCGGACAGGTCGTGCAACTTGAAGAAGGCCAGCAACTGGCGCCGGCCGCTGTCGGCGTCGAACAACCACGGTGGCCGCCGCCGCACGCCGACCCGGCCACGCAGGAACTCCGGCCAGTTGTCTTCGTCGGGCACCAACAGCTCGGCCGGTTCCAGGCGCGCGATCTCCGCTTCCAGCGCATCCACGCTATCCACTTCGTTGACCAGAAAACGCCCGCCGGCCAGATCGGCCCAGGCCAGGCCGTAGCCTTGCTTGCTGCGCGCGATCGCCATCAGCAGCGTGTCGCGGCGCTCGTCCAGCAGCGCCTCGTCGGTGACCGTGCCCGGGGTGACGATGCGCACCACCTTGCGTTCGACCAGGCCCTTGGCCAGCGCCGGGTCGCCGATCTGCTCGCAGATCGCCACCGACTCACCCAACGCCACCAACCGCGCCAGGTAGCCCTCGTAGGCATGCACCGGCACACCGGCCATCGGGATCGGCGCGCCACCGGAACTGCCGCGCTGGGTCAGGGTGATGTCGAGCAGCCGCGCCGCCTTGCGCGCATCGTCGTAGAACAGCTCGTAGAAATCGCCCATGCGGAAGAACAGCAGCAGGTCGGGGTAGTCCGACTTGGCGGCGAAGAATTGCTTCATGAGCGGGGTGTGCTCTGCAGCCCCGCCGGTGTTCTTGGTTTTTTCTTTTGTGTCAGTGCTTTGCAAGAAATGTTCTTCCGGGATGTGGCGGTCAATCAGGGTCGGTAGCGGCGAGTGACGGTGAGTTTTGTCGCGACGCCGTTGCGGCGACCCTCCGAACGAGATCGGATCGATATGTGACGAAACGGACGAGGCCTTGGAGTGGCGCAGATGTTGCGACGGAACCAGGGGCCGCCTCAAGTCGGCATGGGCTCAAGTTTAAGCTCTGCCATCGACAAATCCTTGAGCTGTCGATCGAGAGGGGCCGCCCATCGGTTCCAGTGGGCGCCGACTGGATTCGGGTTCTATGCAGGAAAGCGGACCATAACCTCTGAAGTGGTTCGGCGTGGCCCGCAGGGCGTGCGTCGCTTCTTGCTGGATCACGTTACTGACATCGGCCTGGAGGGGCGCCTGTGCCGTCGCCAGGGATGAGTTGGCGGTGTTGAGAAGCACCGGGGAGAACCGCCCATCTGCCGACATGGGATCCCATCAGCGATGAGGTGTCCGAGGCTCAGGTGCATGTTGAGAATGACGTATCGCTTCTGGATGACGGCGGCGAAAGAACCTCCTGAGTTTTGTACGACGCACATCACCGTCGGTAAGCACAGACGTGATCGTGAACGGGCACCGGTCGAGGTAAGCCTTGACAGAAATGTCTCCCTCTAAGATGATTGAGTGATCACTCATTAAACGGTGGCAGATCATGGCGCGTCCCCTGAGCGAAGAAAAGCGCGATGCGCTTCTTCGAGCCGCATGTGCGCTCATCGCGCAGCTCGGCGTTGGGGCGCCCACCTCAAAGATTGCCAAGGCCGCAGGTGTGTCCGAAGGAACCCTGTTTACCTACTTTCCCACGAAGGATGACCTTCTCAATGCGCTGTTTCTGGCATTGGAAGGCAAACTTGCCGAATCGATAGCGGGGCCGTACCCGGCGGACGCATCCGCCCACGACCGGCTTTTCGTGGTGTGGAGTCGGCTGATCGATTGGGGGCTGAAGCATGCGGCGGCACGCAACGCCTTACGGCAGTTGAAGGTCTCGGACCGTGTAACGACCGAAAGCCGCCTGCGCTGCCACTCGATTTTTCTCGACGCGCGCTCACTCGTGGAGCGGTGTCTTGCGGAGCATTCGGCGCCTGACAGGCTCACGTTCTACATCGACACCGTGTTGTTCGAGCTTGCCGACATCACCATGAACGCCATCGTGGCAAACCCCGCCGAGCGCGAGGCGATTCAACGGGCCGGATTCGACCTTTTCTGGAAGGGGTCTGCCGCCTAATTTTTTGCCATTTAAATGCGTAAGCACTCACTCAAACAGGAGCGACCCATGTTGCTTGATCAAAGCGGCTTTACCGAAACAGATGTGCCGAACCAGGCGGGAAAATGCTTCGTCGTCACCGGCGCCAACGCAGGCGTGGGCTTTGAGATCACCCGGGTACTCGCCGCGCGGGGCGCGCGGGTGTTGCTGGGCTGCCGCGAGCAGGGCAGGGCCGATGCGGCGATTGCGCGCATCAAGCGGCTGACACCCGGTGCCGATCTTGCATGGTTGCCACTGGATCTGGGCGATCTCGATAGCGTCCGTGCAGCCGCCGCGCATGTTTTGAAGGAGCCACGCATCGATGTGCTCATCAACAACGCCGGCATCATGAATCCGCCGCTGATGCGTACCAAGCAGGGCTTCGAATCGCAGTTCGGCGTCAACCATCTCGGGGTGTTTGCGCTGACGTCATTGCTGCTGCCCAAGCTGGCCGAGACACCCGGCTCGCGCGTCGTGGTCACGTCCAGCATCGCGCATTTGAAGGCAACCCTCGATTGGGATGATCTCAACGCCGAGCGGAGCTACTCCAAGGGCGATCGCTATGGAGCGAGCAAACTGGCGAATGCGTTGTTCTTTTTCGAACTGGACCGGCGCCTACGCGCGACCCGGTCGCCCATCATGGCTGTCGGAGCCCACCCCGGCGTGGCCAGCACCAGCCTGGGACGGCACATGGGCCCCATCCAGGTGATGGGCCCACTTGTCGGCCTGCTGCTCAACAGTGCTGCGAAGGGCGCGTGGCCGGCCCTGCTGGCAGCGACCGGGCCCGTGAAGCCCGGCGGCTATTACGGCCCCACCGGCTTCCGCGGGATCAGGGGTGTGGCCGGAGAGGCCAGACGCGCCCCGCAAGCTGAAGACCCGGCGCTTGCCAGGCGGTTGTGGGACATCTCTGTCGCCATGACCGGAATCAACCCTGGCCTGCCTGCGATCTGATCTCATACCCCGTCAATCCCGCCCGGGGCATTGCGTCGGGCAACACATCGGGTGACCGATGACTGCACACTGTGGAGCCACATCGACATGCGACGACGTTCTCGCGTGACGCGACCTGGAAGGCAAGCGTGTCCTTGTCACGGGAGCGTCGTCTGGTCTGGGTCGCGAGACGGCGCGGGTGCTCGTTGCACACGGTGCCGAGGTCGTAGGCACCGTGAGCGATATGAAGAAAGCGCCTGGCGCCAGCGCAGCACGACGCGATGCGGCCGTGCGTCGTGGCCGGTTCGAGCTGGTCGAACTGGAGCTGGGAGTTCTTGCCAGCGTCAGGGCCAGCAGATACTGCGAAGGTTGCCAGGTTTCTACCGAGTTCAAGGCTGCGCAAGACGATGGCTTGTCGGAAGGCTATCGTCCCTATGCGATGGATGCAGCACGCGCGGCTGAACCATGGCGCAGGAGCGAGGGCCTTGTCGGCGAACGCTATTAACCAATGGAGTCAACGGGATGCTTTTTGCCCGCAAGCGCGCCGGAAACTCGATAAGGCCGGATGATGCGAACGCACGATTCGGCGCAAGGCATCCATCATTGAAGGCTGGCGCCGGGGACGCTTGCGCTGCATTTTCGGTAGAAAAAAGGAATCGCAAAGGAGCATGTTCCTGGGCGGCAGAGGCCCGGCAGTGCCGGGCCTCCTGAGACGGTGGCTAGAATTCCTGCCAATCCGTGGCGACAGCTGTCGAGGAAATAGCCTGTTTCGGGGCAATGATGTTCGCCTTCGCACGTGCAACCGAAGGCAGCGACCTGGGGCCCGCTGGCTTCCTGCTGGAGACGAGTGCAGCGGTTTGAACAAATGGCGACATCGCGGTGGTGTCAATCTTGAACACCGCAACGGCCTCGGTGAGCTGGACCGCCTGTTCTTCCATGGAGCGTGCAGCGGCAGTGGCTTCCTCCACCAGGGCCGCGTTCTGCTGCGTGGTTTCATCCATCTGCGTTACCGTGATGTTGACCTGCTCGATGCCGGCCGACTGTTCCTGCGAGGCCGCAGAGATTTCACCCATGATGTCGGTGACGCGCTGCACGCTGGAGACGATCTCGGCCATCGTGGTGCCCGCCGTATGCACCAGCGTGGAGCCTTCGGTGACGCGCTCGACAGAGTCGTCGATCAGGGTCTTGATTTCCTTGGCCGCAGCGGTGGAACGCTGTGCCAGCGTCCGCACTTCCGATGCGACCACCGCAAACCCACGGCCTTGCTCACCAGCCCGCGCCGCTTCCACGGCAGCATTCAAGGCCAGGATATTGGTCTGGAACGAGATGCCGTCAATCACGGAGATGATGTCGGCAATTTTCTTGGACGAGGCCTCGATACCGGCCATGGTCCCCACCACCTTGCTGACGATTTCCCCGCCCTGGGAGGCGACGCCTGCGGCACCGATGGCCAACTGGTTGGCCTGGCGTGCGTGCTCCGCATTCTGGCGAACGGTGGAGGTGAGTTCTTCCATCGAGGCGGCGGTTTCTTCCAGGTTGGCCGCCTGTTGTTCGGTGCGCTGCGACAGGTCCTGGTTGCCGGCGGCAATCTCGCTGGCCGCCGAGTTGATCGACACCGCCGATTGCTGGATGCGTCCGACGATCTCTGCAAGCTGCGCGGCGGTGGCGTTGGCGTCGTCGCGCATCTGCGCGAACACGCCCTTGAACTCGCCCGTCATGCGTGCGGTGAGGTCGCCTGCAGCGATGGATTGCAGCAGCGACGACAGCGATTGCAGGTTGCCGTCCGCGGTGGCCATGAGCAGGTTCAAGCTCTCCACCATGACGCGGAAATCATATTGGAAGCGATCGGCATCGCCGCGCGCGGTGAAGTCACCGTTGGCCGCGGACTGCGCCAACTGCTTGATCTCGATGTTCATGGCAGACAGGTTCGCCTTGACCTCGTCCATGGTCTGCGTCAGCACGGCTTTCTCACCGGGCAAGCGCTCCATGCTCTCGCTCAGGTCGCCGATGGCGTAACGCCCCATGATCCGTGCAAGGTTCGACTGCACGGCCAGGTGCGAGGCCACCAGGGCATTGGTGTCCTCGGCCATGCGGCCGTAGTCACCCGGGAAGGCCTGGGCATCCATGCGAAAGCTGGTCTGGCCTTCATCGTGGCGCTTTGCCATGTCGCCCTGTGCGGTCAACAGGGCCTGGAGCTGCGTTTGCATGCCTTGCATGGCGCGTAACAGCCGGCCGGTTTCGTCCTTGGCCTGCGTGTGCACGTCGTTGCCGAGCTGACCATTGGCAATGGCTTCAGCCGCTTTCGTGGCGCGTGCCAGCGGCTGGGTCAGGCTTCGGGTGATGAGCCACGCCAGCAGGCTGCTGACCAGCACGACCGCGGCACCGCCAAGGATGAGCAGGAGCTTGCCCCGGTCCATCGACTTGACTGCTTCTGCGTAGGCCTGCCTGCTCTGTCCTTCCTGGCGGGTGACCAGTTCGCGGATCTTGTCCTGCCAGGCGAGGGTGGCGGGCCGCCCTTGCTCGCTGAGGATGTCCTGGGCCTGCGCGTTCTCGTTCCTGGCTGCCAGCGCGATGACTTCGTCGTTGAACTTCATGGACGCTGCCCGACGCTCGTCCATCTCGGCACGAATCTTCCGCCCTTCCTCCGAGCTGGACAGCGCGTCCAGCTTGGTGCGCAGATCCTGGTAGCGCTGGCGCTGCGCGTTGATCGTGTTGAGTGCTTCGGTGTTGAGCTCTTCGCTTGTCGCCATGGCATACGTGCCCAATGCGATCAGCAACGAGGAGTTGGCATCCAGCATGCCGTTGCCGACCTGGATCTTGGCGGTGCGGTCGAGGACGATGAAGTCCAGCTGCGCTCGCGCGTTCGCCATGGTGCCCAGGCCGGTGGCCACGAGCAGGCCTGAGAGGAGAATCAAGATTCCAAATGCAACGGCCAGACGGTGGCCGACGTTGAAGCGTTGGAGAAAAGCGATCATGGACGTCCCAGAAGAGATCAGTAGAGGCATCGATGCTCACGCGGTTAGCGAGCCTGGCATCGGTTTCCCAATAACGGCGCTCTCCTCAAAAACTGGAATATCTGTCACTAAACGATAATCTAACCCTTCAGAAAACGCCCGCGCTGTCGGGGTACGCCTGACGCATGTCAGGCGGAGCGGTTGCGCACGTGGGAAGGCAATGCAGTTGAGGGTTCGGCGGTTGTCGATGGCTGATGCGCGATAACACCGATGGCAGGGCTATCCACTTCCGACTAGGCACTGTGGAAGAGATGGAGCAGTGAACGCGCAATGGATGGCAGCAGTGGCGGATGCACTGAGTGACCTGCAGGCGGCAAGAGTGGCTCAAGGCGCGGTGCTTGAGGCGGTGCGCGCCTCGCATCCGGACCCCGCATCGCTGACCGGCTGCCAGGACCGCCTGTCGTCATCCCTGATGGCGACGGTTGCGCAACGCAAAGCCTTGTCGGCAGCGGCGAAGCCGGTCGAGGTTTACACGCTCGAACAGTTGGCGGCATGGAACGATCGCATCGAGCGCTGCGTCCCGCAGGCGAGGACGCAGTCGCAGGCCTGCCCGTTGCTAGGCTGCGCTGACCGAGCCCGTGCTCGACACCTGGCACGTCGCCATCCAGCGTTTGGCGTAGTCATACGCGGCGCGTTGATCGGCAAAGGCGATGCTTCCAGGTTGGCAGCGGTGCAAGGTGATGCCGCCGGGCTTGGAAATCAGAAGCTCCGGCAGGAACTTTCCATCGCACGGAACGCTGTGGGCAGTAAGCAGATAATCGCCCACGTGCCGAATTGCGGTGACGCCCAATAGCAATCCTCCTTGATGGGCAGGCACCTACCTTCGTCCAACATCAGTGTCAGACGATTGGCTGTCGATGCTCGCCGGGTGACACGCCATCATTGAAGAAAACAGCGCAATCCACTATCGGCAATAGACGAACGTGACTGTAAGTATTTTCCTGACCCGCCGATGGTGGTGCCGCTGCCATTGCTCCGTGCCCTCGGCCTGTAAGGCTTGGCCCGGTCCTACCGGGCGGCCGACGGGATCGGATGCGCATTGCTTTCGGCCGGATTTGCGCGTGGCAGGGGACCCACCTTGATGAGCTGATCGATATTGTCGAGCTGCTGCATTTCCTTGAACCAGCTGGCTCCCCATCGCGCGCTGAGCCCCTCGGCGTTCAAGGACGCCTGGATACGACGGGCGACCGACACCAACCCGGCTTCGCTGCTGCCAGGCAGGAACAGGGCGAACTCTCCGCGCGCCAGCTGCGCCAGGCTGTCCTGGGGACGGGTGGCCTGCTTCAGCAGGGCAACGGCCTTCGCTACGTTCTGCTCTGGCCCGACGCCGTCGGCCGAGCTGTTGGCGTCCACGTCAAAGCGCAATACGCCGCCTTGCTCGTTGCGATGGCGGTGATCCGCCGCTGCCTGCAGGACATCACGGAACGTCCGGAGATCGTAGAGGCCGGCCAACGCTTGTGCATTTTCCATGGCCTGCGGATCAGCCGGCAGCCGTTGCACCTCGGCCAGGTGCTGGGCCCACGATCCGGCCAGGACCCGTCCAAAGGTTTCAACCAGCGGCAGGAGGTGCTCGAGTTTGTCGTCGACGACCCGGTTGTCCAGCCCGCAGAGCATCCCCTCGACCTTGCCAGGGATTCGAATCGGCACGCCCAGGTAGCTTGCGATACCCAGCCGTGTCGCCACGGCGGACTGGGCCAGGTGTTCGACTTTCTGCAGGTCTGGGGCGAACTGGGGGCCGCCCATGACGATCATGCTGCGGCACACCGACTCGGGCCAGCTCAAGGACTGGTCGACCTTCAACCCGAAGGAGGCGTCGGTGCAGCCACGGATGATCCAATGATCGTTTTTGACCTCGGCAAGCACCCAGGTTTTCAGCGGCGTCAGCTCGGCAAGCCGCTCAAGCAGCTCGCTCGCGGTGTCTGCCATTCCGGAGAAGGGGACTTGGGTTCTGAGTTCGGTCGACATGGAGCGGCAGCGTTTGGGATGCATCTGATATCGGCAGTAAAGGATCCAGCTATAGCGAGGCCTCGCGCCATTTTCTGAACGGCGGAAGGCCGCCACCGGGCAGGCGTAGGTCGGCCTTAGTCGACACTCGGCTGGACCGCTGTCCCCCACGAGATGGTGAACTGCGGAGGCGAGCGGGCGAGCCAGGCCGCTGCCGTAAGGGCGCAAGCGAAGCGTGGCACGGAACATCGACGCCGACGGTAGAGGCGCCGGGCAGGCGAAGGCGCCAGGTGCGCCATGTCGTGGATATCGGTGATGTGGGGTAATCTGCGCCGTCCCGAGCATGACCGTCCATGCGGACACACACTTCTTCGATTGCCAAGCATCCATTGGTTCCGGTAGGCCTCCACTGGGCGGGCATCGCCGTGCCATGGCTCGTGCTCGCGCTGGCCTACGCTCCCGCGGTGGCCCTGACATCGCTGGCCGACAAGCCGCGCGGTGCTCTGGGCCTGCTCGGTGCCTTCCTGTTTCTGGTGGGAAGCTACGTGCCTTGGGCAGCGCTCACGCCGACGCTTCTCTGGCTGTCCAGACGATGGATCATTGGAACAGGGCGAAGCGCGCATCATCTGGCATTGATCGCCTTGACCGGCCTGGTGGCCATCCCAGTGTTGACGGTGCTGGGTTGGCTGCTTGGCCATGGTCTCTTGCACCTGGCAGGGTTCGAGGGCATGGGGTGGCGCGATCTCCAAGGCGGCCAGGGCGCCCTCACTGCGACGACCCTGTTCGCTATTCCCCTTTATTTGGTCGTCATGGGGGCAGGGCAGCTCTGGGGCCACCTGGTCTTGAGAAGTGAGCGAGAGCTGCTGCTGGCCCGAGTGAACGAACAGGCGCTGCGATCCAGGCTGCATCAGCACTTCATCTTCAATGCGCTCAATGCGATCGGAGAGCTTGGCTATCGTGACGCTGCTCGGGCGGACCTTGCGCTTGGCCATGTAGCGAACCTTCTTCGCGCGATGCTGGAAAGCGCGCCCGTGGTATCGCTAAGGGAAGAGATAGGCGCAAGCGCGGAGTTCATCGAGTTGCACCAGGTGCTGTCTGGTGACATCACGTTCAATATCGATGTAGAGCCGCGGGCATGGAATGCCCCGGTGTCCTCGATGGCATTGCAGCCGTTGCTCGAAAACGCCATCCAGCATGGAGCACGGGTGGGTGGCTTTGTTCGTATCGAAGTGAAGGCCATTGTCGAAAACGCCGAGCTCATGATCACTGTGGTGAACCCGATCGGTGGCGATCAGCCCGGGGGGCTGGGCATAGGGTTGGATCACCTGAGGAGGCGATTGGCTCTCACCCATGGCGCAGGGGCATCGTTGTCCACGGAGCGGCAGGCGACCTGCTTTGTCGCAACGCTCCGTTTCCCGGTGGGGACGGAGGCAGCGTGATTCGTACCCTGGTCGTCGATGACGTGGCGCTTGCGCGCGACCGGCTTGTGCGTTTTCTTGCGTCCGAGCCCGATGTCCTCGTGGTCGGTGAAGCGGCCACCCTCGAAGCCGCGCTTGTGCGGGCCAGGCTTGGAGATGTCGACCTGGTCCTGCTGGACATCGGTCTGCCCGATGGCAGTGGCCTGGACCTTGTGCGTCACCTGGAAACGCTCGTGCCACATGTCGTCTTCGTCACCGCCTACAGCGTGCACGCAGTACGCGCGTTCGACGCCGGGGCACTGGATTACCTTCTCAAGCCGGTGGATCCCAAACGCCTGCAGCTTGCGATACGCCGCGTGCGGCAACGCATCGACGGCAAGGGTGCGCAGACGGCCCGCCTGGCCGTTGACGTGGGGGATCGCACCGTCTACCTGGAACCGGCGCAGATTGACTATGTCGAGGTGGCGGGCCATTACGTCTGTATCCACGCCGGAAAGGACACGTATCTGCGCCGCGATAGCCTGGCAAACCTGGCCGATTGCCTTGAGCCACATGGATTTGTCCGTATCCATCGATCGTCCCTGGTGAATGTGACGCGTGTCGTGGCGCTCCGTCCGGCGCGGAACCAGGATGCTCAACTGGAGCTTCTAGGCGGCGCAACATTGCGGGTGAGCCGACAGTTTCGAGGACAACTCCAAGCGCGCCTGCCCACCTTGTCTCAGCCGCTGTTGCACGACTGAGGTCGTCGGACGCACGAGTCGCGCCACACGCAGCCAAAGCCAGGTGCCGGGGGCGCATCGTCCCGGTGTCCTTTCCCGATTTTTCCGTCATGCACCGACTCGCCATCGCCCTTGTTGCACTGCTGGGCTGCAACACCGCCTCTGCGGCAGATCTTCGCGTCTGGTCATTGGACAGCGGCGCAGATGCGCCCCTGGGTGTGCACGTCTCAGGCATGCAGCCCACCGAGCTTGTGGAACTCAGGCTCTCCATGAGGGATGCCAAGGGCAACCTCTGGCGCTCGAGCGCGCTGTACCGTGCGGATCTGGACGGCAGGGTGGATCCATCGAGCACGGCGTCGGAAGCGGGAACCTACGTCGGAGTCGATGAGGCGGGATTGTTTTGGTCGATGCGGCCGGAGGGGCCCTCCAGGCCTTCGCCCTTTCCCATCAGGAGGAGGGACGCGGATCTCAGGTTTGCACCGGCTCAGTTCACGGTGGAGATGGTGCTGGCCGGGCGGGTAGTTGATAGCGTCGAGATGCGACGATGGATCGATGGTGAAGGCGTCTCGGCATTCGCGGTGCATTCCCCCGGACTTGTTGCCAACGTTTACGCGCCCAGAAGTGCGTTGGTGGACGGACGCCGCCATCCCGCCGTCATTACCCTGGGTGGTTCCGAGGGGGGGATCGACAGTGCAGACATGTATGCCGCCTGGCTGGCATCGCATGGGTTTGTGGCGATGTCCGTTGGCTACTATCGCTTGCCTGGGTTGCCCAAGGATCTCGTGCGGGTGCCGATCGATCCTGTCTCGGTGGCCGTGGATTGGCTACAGAAGCAACGCTACGTCGACGCATCCGGGATTGGAGTGCTGGGCGGCTCATGGGGCGGCACCATTGCGATGGCGGCGGCATCGCATGATCAGCGACTCCACGCCGTGGTTTCGCTGGTGGGAAGCCCGGCGCCCTTTCGGGGCATCCAGCGAGACGTCGAGCCAGCTGACTTCCGCGCCGTCGACAAGCCCGGCTTGACCCTTGCAGGGAAGGACCTGCCATTCCTGCCCTACCGTGCGGGCGCCTCCTGGCTGGACGACACGGATTTGCAGGCCCAGGCGGCATTGAAGGCCGCAATGTTGCCCCTTGAGAGGATCAACGGCCCGCTGATGCTTGTCGCGGCAGGGGACGACCAACTGGGTCTTTCCGGCCAGATGGCGGCGGTGGCAAAGCGTTACCTGGCCCAGCACGCGCGCAAGCAGCCCGACCAGATCCTCTATTTCAGCGATGCGGGGCATCTGATCTCGCCGCTGTGGCAGCCAACAACCTACCGGCATGAGTTGGGTCCCCATCTTCAGGTCGGAGGCAGCCCTCAGGGGTATGCAAGAGCCGACCGGGAAAGCGGCGCGGCTGTGATTCGTTTCCTACGCGCTGCCCTGGAGCGTTGAATCGTGGGCACACGTGTGCGATGCAATCGCAAATCAGGCCATGCGATCTGACAAACCAGCGCAGCGTCCAGGCTGGCCTCACGCTGTCGTCCGGCATCACCGGTGCGCTGCTGCATGTCATGGCCGAGGCCGTTATCCGCCGGATCTTCGATCATGGTCGGCAATGACGGCGTGCGCGCAGCGCCCCCATGGCCCGGGCAATGAGCGCGGGATGTCGAGCGGCATCGTCTCCGACAATGGCCGCGCCTGTGATGCGGACGTCGGGCGCTGCCTGGAGACCGACGGATTGCGTCTATCGTCGCTGCTGGCGGAAGTGAGCGTGACGTTGTCGCGTTGGGTCCTGCTTGCGCGTTCGTCTCGATATGCAAGACCTGCGTGAGGCGGGTCCGCGCGCGCCGCCACACCGGGGAGACGTGTTCGCCGGCACCGGGTCGATGATGGCTGCACATGGCCGTGCCAGCGGAGGCGCTACCGTGTGGGGCACATCACGCAGGCGGTCCGGTCGGGTATGGAACAGAAACAACATGAGTGGATGCAGGCGGTGACCGAGGCGCTCAGCGACCTGCTGGCCGCACGCGTGGCCCAGGCCACGCTGCTGGAAGCGATGATGGTCTCGCATCCCGACCCGGTGATGCTGCGCAAGGCATGGGACGAGTTGGCGTCCCAGCGCATCGCATATGTCTCGCAGAAAAAAGCGGTGGCCGCCGATCCACGGCCGATGGATGCCTACACGCTCGAGCAGTTCCAGGCCTGGGAAGAAAAACTCAGCCGCTACTTTCCGCGTACGCCGGATGCGGAGCGCCCGGATGCATGAACTGGCCGGTCAACGGCTCACTCGCGTGACGTGGCGGCGATGGGGCGGGCGGGTGTGGCCACTCTGCATGACGCTTGCGCACGCGGGCGCCAGTGACTGTGCCGGGAGCCGGTCATGGCTCCCGGGCCTGCGGTCAGTTGGTGCTGACGTGGTTTTTGGTGATCAACGCAGCCGCTGCTCCTGCTAGCGTCAGGCCACCGATGCGCGCAGCCTGGCCTTGTCGGCATCCAGGCGCAGGGTGGCAGCGGCGAGGCCGGGCGCGGTGGCCTGCAGCACGATGCTGCCGGCGCTGCGCGTGCTCTGCAGCAGGGCCGCACAGAGTCCATTGAAGGCCTTGCGTTGCGGCGCCTTGTCGTCCTCGTGGCTGGCAGGGTCGCCGTTGCCCACGCCGATCAACCGCGCCGGGCCGCGCAATGCGAACTGCACCAGCGTATCGGCGGTGGGAACGACGCGGCCCTGTGCATCGACGATTTCCACCTTGACCACTGCCACGTCTTCGGCATCGGCGCGCAGTGCATTGCGGTCGCAGCTCAGGCGGATCGCTGCCGGCGTGCCGGCCGTCTCGCGGCGTTCGCTAAGTACCAATTTCCCGCCGCGATAGCCGCGTGCCTCGATCACGCCCGGTGCGTAGGCCACGCGCCATTCGACATGGCCGTAGGCCGGCACCTGCTGCAGGCCCTGGCTGACGCCGTTGACCAGCAGTTCCACCGCTTCGAGATTGCTGTGGCACCAGACCGCGACGCGACCCTTGTCGTCGGGCTGCAGCAGGCCGTCCCAGTTCCAGTGCGGGAACAGATGCAGCACCGGTTCGCCGGTCCATTGCGCGCGGTAATACCAGTAGTTGTCCTTGGGGAAGCCGCAGCTGTCGAGCACGCCGAACTGCGAGGCGACATTCGGCCAGCGGTTGTAGGGCGTGGGCTCGCCGCGGTAGTCGAAGCCGGTCCAGATGAAGCCGCCTGCGATATACGGGCGCTGCGCGACATAGCTCCACCAGGCTTCGGCGGTACTGGCCCACCAGGGGTGGTCGGTGTCGTAGGCGCGGGTGTAGCCGCGCGTGTCGTCGCGCTGGTAGTTGCCGCGCACCGACACGGTGCTGCCGGTTTCGCTGCCATAGATCGGAATGTGGGGGTACTGCGCGTGGAAGCCATCCATCTGGCTGGTGCGGTAGTTGAAGCCGACCACATCCACGACCTGGCCAACGCCATCGCCAAAGCCCTTGTCCATGGCGAAGGTGGTGGCACGGGTGGGATCGAGCTGGCGCACGCGTTGCTGCATGCGGCTGACGATGCGCGCGCCGCGCTCGGTGACCTGCTGCGGTTCTTCGTTGCCGAGCGACCACAGGATCACGCTGGGATGATTGCGCCCGCGCCGCACCATCGTCTCCAGTTCGCCCATGGCTTCGGGGTCGGTGGACATGCGGCGGGTCTCTTCGATCACCAACATGCCGAGCCGGTCGCAGAGTGCGAGCAGTTCGGGCGTGGCCGGATTGTGCGAGCTGCGGTAGGCGTTGCAGCCCATCGACTTGAGCTGGCGCAGGCGCCATTCGTGCAGGCTGTCCGGGATGGCGGTGCCGACGCCGGCGTGATCCTGGTGGTTGTTGGTGCCATGCAGCTTGAGTGGTGCGCCGTTCAACAGGAAGCCGCGTTGTGCGTCGAAGACGGCCGTGCGCACGCCGAACGGCGTGACCAGCGCATCGACCGCCTTGCCATTGCTGTGCACGCTGGTGGTCAGGTGGTAGAGCTGCGGGGTGTCGATCGACCACAATGCAGCCTGGCCAAGCGGCAGGGTCTGCTCGACGCGCTGTACCTGGCCGGGTGCAACGGTGATCGTGGCGCTGGCTGCCTGTGCGACGACGCGCCCATCCGGCGCGGTCACGCGCACCTGCACCGTGCATTGGCGCGCGGCGCTGCCATCGTTGCGCACTTCGGTGGACAGCTGCGCGGTGGCGTTGCCGCCCTGCACGGTGCTGCGCACGAACACGCCGTCCTGCGGCAGATGCAGCGGGTCGGTCTTGTGCAGCCACAGATGGCGGTAGATGCCGGCGCCTTCGTAGAACCAGCCTTCGCCCAGCGTGGCATCCACGCGCACGGCGATGAGGTTGGGCTTGCCGTAGTCGAGCACTTCGCTGAGATCGACCTCGAAGCCGCAATAGCCGCTGGCATTGCGCCCGACGATGTGGCCGTTGCAGAACACGATGCAGTCGCGGAACACACCGTCGAACACCAGGCTGATGCGCCTGCCCAGATCGCTTGCGGGAATCTGCAGCGTGCGCCGATACCAGCCCACGCTGGTTTCCGGAAAGCTGGTGCCCAGCGGCTTGTAGCCGTGCGCAGCGGCCGGGTCCTCTTCGGTGATGGTGGCCGAGATCGGTTCCTGCCGGAAGGGCAGGGTGACCGCCCAGTCGTGCGGCAGATCCAGCAGTTCCCAGCCACTGTCGTCGAAGGCGAGTTGCGCGGCGGTGGCAGTGTCCTTGCCCGCCTTGGCGAAGCTGCGCTGGAAGGTGCCGAACTCGAAGTCGCGCGACGGGTCGCTGGCGTGGCCAAGATGGAAACGCCAACCGAAGTCGAACAGCAGCCGTTCGCGCGGTGCCAGGGCTGCATCGCCGAGTGCGGCAAGCGGCGTGGCGTTGTCGGCTGCAGCTGGCGCTGCAGCGGCGATGGCGGGCAGCAACGCACCGGCCGTACCGACCGGAAGTGCGACGCCCACGCCGCTGGCGAGCATGCCGCGCAGCAGTTCGCGGCGATTGATGCCGGTCATGGCTGGGTCCTCTTGCGGGCGTCGGTGGGCTTGCCTGGGGTGATCGGCGCAGGCTTGGCTGCCGCAGGCTGACCGGACGCCGGCACGCCGGTATACGGGTGACGCATGAAGTCGATCGTCGGCAGCACGTCATTGCCATGCTTGAAGTCGAAGAAGCTGGCGTTTTCCCACGACGAGCCGGTGCCCCAGCGGGTCTTGCAGCTGCTGCTGGTCCATGCCGGCTCCCAGTACACGACGCCGGCGCCGCCGGTGTCGATCACCAGTTGGGTGAGGTCGACCATGTAGCGGAACTGGCCCTGCGGTGTGGCCGGGTAGCCGGCAATCAGCGAATCCTCGCCGAGCAGGTTGTGCGAGGTGTCGCCGGAGTCCAGCGTCCACGGATAGGCGGTTTCCACCACCACCACATCGGCATCAAAGCGGCCGCGCAGGCGCGTGATGGTCTTGCCCAGCTCGGCCATCGATTGGGTCGACCATTTGCGGTAGTAGCTGATGCCGATCAGGTCGTAGTCGGTGACGCCGGCCTTGGTGGCGGCGGCAAACCACGGCTCCACATTTTCCGGCTGGGCGATATGCAGCATCACCCGCGGCTTGATGGCCGAGCGTGCGCCGATGTCGCGCACTGCCTTGATGCCGGCGTTGAACAGCTTGGCGTTGCGCTGCCAGTCGATGGGGCGCTTTTTGTCCCACGGCTGGCTGTCCATCAGATCGGAATTGCTTTCGTTGCCCACCTGCACCAGCTCCGGCATCAGGCCGGCACGGTCGAGCGCGCTGAGCGTGTCATAGGTGAAACCGTACAGCGTGCGCGCCAGTTCATCGGTATCGGTGATGCTGGCCCAGGCCTTGGGAATCAGCTGTTTTTCGCCATCGGCCCAGTCGTCGGAATAGTGCAGGTCCAGCAGCACCTGCATACCCTGCGCACGTGCGCGCGCGATGGTCTTCTTGACGTCGGACAGGTCGCTGTAGCGGGTCCAGCGGGCATCGTTCCAAAACCGCACGCGCACCAGGTTGGCGCCGTGCGCATGGAACAGTTCGAATGGGTCCTTGACCACGCCGTTCTCGCGGTATTGCACCCCGCATTCCTCCATCTCGTTGACGTAGGACAGGTCCGCGCCCAGATACAGCGTGGCGGGGGCCGGGGCGGCGTGTGCGAAGGTGGAGATGGCCAGCGCGAGCAGCGCGGGTGTCCAGAGGCGACGTGTGGAGCGCATGCAATTCCTCGACAGATAGAGCGCGGAGCGGGTGACAGCCTGCCGCAGGCGGCGGTGCCGTCGTGCGGTCGGTGCGCAATCGCACCGCCGCTGACGGAGACGATTGCGCACCGCCCGCAGCTGTGGAGCAGTCGTGCAGCGGAAGTCAGCGACGCTTAGAACTTGTAGGTCGCTTCCAGCGAGTAGCGACGGCCAAACACCTGGTAGCCGCCGTCGTCCTGGTTGGCCAGGCGGTTGGGCTTGTTGTCGGTATAGGCGCGCAGCGGTTCGTTGGTGAGGTTGCCGGCCTGGAAGCGGAAGCCGAGCTGCTTGCTGTACTGCCAGTTCAGGCTCAGATCCACCGTGCCTTCGCTCTGCAGCCGTGCCAGGCGCGCCGCATTCCAGCCATACACCACGGTGTAGGGGCTGTGGTACTTGTAACCCACGCGCGCTTCGAAGCTGCCGTTGCTGTACCACAGGTCGAAGGTGCCGGTCTTGCGTGCCAGCCCGCTCAACGGCAGCGGGTTGTTCTCCGGCGAGAATTCCTTGAGGTTGGAATCGACCAGCGAGAAGTTGGAGTAGACGCCGAAGTTTTCCATGTGCGGGATGAAGTAGAACGGCGTCTGGAAGGTGAGTTCCACGCCGTTGATATGCCCGCCACCGCCATTGAACGGGGCGCTGACCAGGTAGTCCAGGCCGTTGATGATTTCGCGGTCGGTGCGGTAGCCGATGCTGGAATCCACTTCCTTGCGATACACGGCCAGTGCGGCGAGCGCTTCCTTGTGGAAGTACCACTCGTAGGACAGGTCGACCTGGGTGGCCTTGAACGGATCCAGCTGCGGGTTGCCGCCGCTGCCGGTGAGCTGGCCGATGGTGACGTTGGGATCGTCCAAGCGCCGGCCGGTGCGTAACTCGTCCAGCGGCGGACGCGCGATGACCTTGGCCACCGCAAAGCGCAGGATGCGTTGATCGTCGATCAGGAAGTTGACGGTGGCACTGGGCAACACGTCGGTGTATTCCTTGCTGTCGCTGCTGGCCTGTACGGTGGTGCCGACCGAATCGAAGCCGTCGCTGGTGGTCTTGGTGTTGACCAGGCGCACGCCGATATTGCCGGTGACATCGGTGCCGAACAGCTGCGAGCTGAAGACCGCCTTGGCGAAGGCTTCGCGCACGTCTTCCTTGACGTTCCAGTGGTCCAGCAACTGCTCGTTGAGCGTGGCCGGGTCGAACCCGCCGAAGCCGATCTCGGCGATGGCATCCATGTTGCCGCCGGTCAGCGTGGGCACGTTCAAGTCCGGCATGGTGACCGGGTAGATCAGGCCCTGATAGGCCGAGATCGGCTGGTCATAGCCGGACTGGTTGCTGATGAAGCGGCGGTTCTGCTTCTCGCGGCGCGCGGCACGTGCGCCGAACTCCAGCGAAGTGAAGGCGGCTGCATCGATCGAGCGGCTGGCGTTGAGCGCCAGCGCGGCGATCTTGTCGCGCAGCCCCTGCGGCTCGGTCTGGCCGGCGATGCCCCATTCGGGCGTATCCGAGCTGGTGCGGATGGTGGGGGTGACGCTGCGGCGGAAATCGAACGAGACGGTGTCCGGGTTGCTGCCGAAGCGCACCGCCTGCCAGGTGTTGTCGCGCTTGGCCTGCGAGAACGACAGGTCGCTGCCCAGCGTCCACACATCGCCGCTCCACTTGGCGTTCAGGCCGCCGGCGGTGAGCGTCTTGACCTCGTTGTAGTGGCTGACCACATGGTCGACCTGCAGGTTCGAATTGGCCAGCGTGCCGGCCACCACATCGCCATCGACGATGGTGTAGGACGAGCCCGGCGTGGTGTACGGATTGGCGCCGGTCGAGAAGGTGCTGTAGGCCAGGCCGTTGAACCAGTTCTGCAACTGGTCTTCGTCGATCTCGATACGCGAGTACAGGCCGTCGAACTTCAATTCGAAGTTGCCCGAGCGCCATTGCACGGTGCCCATCGCACCGGTGCGGGTCTGGTCGGTCAGCTTCAGCTGGTCGGCCGCGCCGAACGGAGTCGGGTCCACGGTCCCGTCGCCATCCACATCGCGCGAGGTGGTGGCATCGGTATAGCCCCAGCTGCCGATCGAGGAGTTGGAATTCTTCTGCTTCTGGTAGGTGGCGCCCAGCGCAACGGCCAGGTTGTCGTTGATCTGGTGCACCCAGCTGGCGCCGAAGCGGCTGCCCCACGGGGTGTAGCCATCCACGTCCTTGGCGTGGTCGTAGAACACCGGGCCGGCGGTGCCGACAAAGCCCGGGCCGGTGTAGTCCAGCGGGCTGATGGTGGAGATGTCCACCGTTGCCGCGAGACCGCCGGCGACCAGGTCCGCCGACTGGGTCTTGTAGACCTTGACGGTGGAGACGATTTCGGTGGGAAACACTTCCCAGCGCACCGCGCGATTGGGCTCGGAGGAGGCGATCTCGCGTCCGTTGACGGTCCCCATGGTCATGCGCGGGCCAAGGCCGCGCACGGTGGCCAGGCTCTCGTTGCCGCGGTCGCGGGTGCCGTTGACGCCAGGCAGGCGCACCAGCGCTTCGGCCACGGTGACGTTGGGCATCTGCCCCATGTTGTCTGCGGAGATCACTTCCATGACGTGATCGGACATCTGCTTGGCCTGCACCGCCTGATTCAGGCTGGCGCGCTGGCCGATCACGGTGACGTTGTCGAGCGTGACCGGCGGCGCAGCCGCGGTGCTGGTGTCGGTGGCCGGCGCTGCGGCAGGCGCGCTGTCCTGCGCGTGCGCACTGAAGGCGGTGGCCAGCACGCAGGCGATGGTGGTGCAGAGGACGTCGCGCACGGGTGTGCGGCGCAGGCGCCGGCTGGCCGAGTGGCCGGTGTGGTGAACGGGCATCGTTTGATCCCTCCCAGGACAAAGTTACCGAATGAAATAGTGGCCGCTGGTGCGGCGCTCTGGCGCGGCTGCGCGCGGGTGCGTCCGGCGCGGGCATGGCGGTTGCTGCGGTACTGCGGTGTGGAGCCGATTGGTCGTTTGCGTGACGCTGTGACGATCGTCGATCGCCCTGGCGTCCCCCTGTCCTGCATGTGTCCGCTTCAGGGTAGAAGCGCAAGTCATTCCATTCCAATGAAGCATTTTGCGTGAGCTATCTCGCGTTGGAATGCTGCACTGCAGCGGTAGCGTCTGGTTCGTCACCGTTGCGGCGTGAGCTGCAGGCGCCGGGCAATGACTTGCCTGGTCGATGCGACGGGCCCTGCTCCCCGGTCAGCGTGCTCTGGCAGACAACCGCGGCAATGCCGGAAATGCGCGCTGCACGCAGTCGTTGCGTTCGCAGGTCAGGCAGCCGGGGCCGATCGGTACCGCATCGTCCACCGCATCCAGGTCCCAGCCGCGCGCATACACCAGCTGATCGGCATGGCGCAGGTCGCACCCCATCGCCAGCGCAAAGGTCTTGCGCGGGCGGCCATAGCCCGGCGCGCCGCTGCTGACCTGGCGCGCCAGCCAGAAATAGCGCCGGCCATCGGGCATGCGTGCGATCTGGGTGAGGATGCGGTCGGGCTGGTTGAAGGCCTCGTAGACGATCCACAGCGGGCAGGCGCCGCCGACATGCGAGAAATGGAAGTCGGTGGCCGAATGGCGCTTGGACACATTGCCGGCACGATCGACCCGCATGAAGAAGATCGGCAGCCCGGCCGCGCCGCGCCGCTGCAAGGTGCTGAGCCGGTGGCAGACCGCCTCGAAGCCGACGCCGAAGCGATCGGCCAGCCATTCGATGTCGTAGCGCGAGCGCTGGGCGCTGCGCAGGAATTCGCCGTACGGCATCACCAGGGCGCCGGCGAAATAGTTCGACAAGCCAATGCGCGAGAGTGCAATGCGCTCGGCATCCTCGAAGCCGGCATCGGCGATGCGTGCGTCCAGCAGCGGTGCGCATTCCAGCAAGGCCAGTTGCGCGGCCATCTGGAAGGCCTGCTGGCCGGGGCGCAGATGCGCCGGCAGCCACAGCACGCGCGCCTGCGTATCCACGCTGCGCTTGTCGCTGTGCAGATCGGGCGCGTCCTGCACCAGCAGGCCGTGGCGGTCGGCCAGGCGTTGGCGCAGCCGCAGCGGCAGGTTGTCCGAGGTCAGGCCGAGTTCGGCGTACAGCGCCTCGGCGCGCTCATCCAGTTCCGGCAGATAGTTGTGCGCGCGATTGAAGTAGTCGCGCACCTGCTCGCCCGGCGACAGCGAGGGCAGCGCGGCGTGGTCGGCGCCGATCTGTATTTCCAGCGCGGCGTTGCGCTCGAGCAGGTGCTGGTGGGCGCGGTGCAGGTCCAGCAGGGCCTGGGCCACCTGCGGCAGATTGCCGGTGAGCACACGCAGCTCGGCGGCCGACAGGCTGTGGCCCAGGCTGCGCAGCGATTCGTCCAGCGGCTCGACCAGCGCGGCCGGGTCGTCCAGGTCGAGCAGGCCATCGAGATCGCCCAGGGTGGCCTTGAGCCGTTGCTGGATCGCCAGGGTCAAGGGGCGCTGGTTGCGCTCGATCTGGTTGAGGTAGCTCGGCGACAGGCCGAGCCGGCGCGCCAGCTCGGCCTGGGTCAGGCCGTGGCGCTGGCGCAGCCGTTGCAGGCGCAGGCCGAGCTGGTGACGGAGCGGGAGCTGCGACTGGGGCATTCGCAAGATTCGCAAAAGAGTGGCGGCAGCTTAGCGCGATTAAGCAGTCTCGGGCTGGGAAAGCCAGCTCGCGCTGCGAACAATGCGAAGCATCTGCACTGCCTTCTGCGAGCGAACCTGCAATGAGTGATTCCGTCCCGCGCGTGTCCCTGTTGATCGACGGCCAGTTCGTCACCTCCGCCAGCACCCAGTGGCAGGAGGTGGTCAACCCGGCCGATCAATCCGTGCTGGCGCAGGTGCCGTTCGCCACCACCGGCGAAGTGGACGCGGCGGTGGCTGCGGCCAGCCAGGCGTTCGTGAGCTGGCGCAAGACCCCGATCGGCACGCGTGCGCGCATCTTCCTCAAGTACCAGCAGCTGATCCGCGAGCACCTGCCCGAGCTGGCCGCGTTGCTGAGTGCCGAGCAGGGCAAGACCCTGGCCGATGCCGAGGGCGATGTGTTCCGTGGGCTAGAGGTGGTCGAACACGCCGCGGCGATCGGCAACCTGCAGCTGGGCGAGCTGGCCAACAACGTCGCCAACGGCGTGGACACCTATAGCCTGCTGCAGCCGCTGGGCGTGTGCGCGGGCATCACCCCGTTCAACTTCCCGGCGATGATTCCGTTGTGGATGTTTCCGATGGCCATTGCCACCGGCAACACCTTCGTCCTCAAGCCATCCGAGCAGGACCCGATGGTGACGATGCGGCTGGTGGAACTGGCGCTGGAGGCGGGCATTCCGAAGGGCGTGCTCAATGTCGTGCATGGCGGCGAGGACGTGGTCAACGCGCTGTGCGATCACCCGGACATCAAGGCGCTGTCGTTCGTGGGCTCCACCAAGGTGGGCACGCACGTCTATCAACGCGCCTCGCTGGCAGGCAAGCGCGTGCAATGCATGATGGGTGCGAAGAATCATGCCGTGGTGCTGCCGGACGCCAATCAGGAACAGACGCTCAACGCGATGGTCGGTGCGGCCTTCGGTGCCGCCGGCCAGCGCTGCATGGCGGCCTCCACGCTGGTGCTGGTGGGCGAGGCGCGGCAGTGGATTCCGGCGCTGGTGGCCAAGGCCAAGGGCCTGAAGCTGGGCGCGGGCAATGCGCCGGGCACCGAGGTCGGGCCGTTGATCTCCTGCGCGGCGCGCGCGCGCGTGGAAGGCCTGATCGCCTCCGGCGTGGAGCAGGGCGCCACGCTGGAACTGGATGGTCGCGCGCCCAGCGTGCCGGGGTTCGAGCAAGGCAACTTCGTCGGCCCGACGATCTTTTCCGGGGTCAGACCCGGCATGCGCATCTACGACGAGGAAATCTTCGGCCCGGTGCTGGTGATCCTGGAGGCCGCCACGCTGGATGACGCCATCGCCCTGGTCAATGCCAATCCCAACGGCAATGGCACCGCGTTGTTCACCCAGTCCGGCGCGGCGGCGCGGCGTTTCCAGGAGGACATCGATGTGGGCCAGGTCGGCATCAACGTGCCGATTCCGGTGCCGGTGCCGCTGTTTTCCTTCACCGGCTCGCGTGCCTCCAAGCTCGGCGACCTGGGCCCGTACGGCAAGCAGGTGGTGATGTTCTACACCCAGACCAAGACCGTGACCGCGCGCTGGTTCGACGACGAGACGCTGGGCCACGGCGTCAACACCACCATCTCCCTCAAGTGACCTGATCGCCATGAATGCAGCCATCCAGCTACACGCCAATACGGCCGATTTGAATGACGAGCAGGAAGCGTTCCGCGCCGCTGCGCGCGACTTCGCCGACAAGGAACTCGCCCCGCACGCCGCGCGCTGGGATGCGGAAAGCCACTTCCCGCGCGAGGCCATCGCCAAGGCGGCCGAGCTGGGCTTTTGCGGGCTGTATACCGATGAAGGCGTGGGCGGCCTGGGCATGCGCCGTCTCGATGCTGCGGTGGTGTTCGAGGAACTGGCCACGGTCGATCCGTCCACGTCGGCGTTCATCAGCATCCACAACATGGCCACCTGGTTGATCGCCAGCTACGGTAATGACGCGGTGCGCGCGCAATGGGGCGAGGCGATGACCAGCGGCGTCAAGCTGGGTTCGTACTGCCTGACCGAGCCGGGCGCCGGCTCGGACGCGGCCTCGCTCAAGACCCGCGCACAGCGCGATGGCGACAGCTACGTGCTCAACGGCAGCAAGGCCTTCATTTCCGGCGCGGGCGCCACCGATGTGCTGGTGGTGATGGCCCGCACCGGTGACGACGGCGCCCGTGGCATCAGCGCCTTCGTGGTGCCTGCCGATGCGCCCGGCATCAGCTACGGCCGCAAGGAAGAGAAGATGGGCTGGAACAGCCAGCCCACGCGCGGGGTGAGCTTCGAGAATGTGCGCATTCCGGCCGGCCACCTGCTCGGCAGGGAGGGCGAGGGCTTCAAGATGGCGATGAAGGCGCTGGACGGTGGCCGCATCAATATCGCGGCCTGTTCGTTGGGCGCGGCGCAAGGCGCGCTGGATGCCGCGCGTCGCTACATGGGCGAGCGCCGTCAGTTCGGCAAGAAGCTGGCCGATTTCCAGGCCCTGCAGTTCAAGCTGGCCGACATGGCCACGCAGTTGGTTGCCGCCCGGCAGATGGTGCACACCGCTGCGCGCAAGCTCGATGCCGGCAGCCACGATGCCACCGTGTGGTGCGCGATGGCCAAGCGCTTCGCCACCGATGCCGGTTTTGCGATCTGCGACGATGCCCTGCAGATCCACGGCGGCTACGGCTATATCCGCGAGTATCCGATCGAGCGCCTGCTGCGCGACAGCCGCGTGCATCGTATCCTGGAAGGCACCAACGAGGTGATGCGCATGATCATTGCGCGCCACCTGCTCAACGGCGAGGAGGAACTGCGATGAGCGATTGGGAAACACGCGCGCATACCGGCTTGCAGGTCGAACGCGATGGCCATGTCGCCATCGTCACCTTGTGCAATCCGCCGGCCAATACCTGGACCGTGCACAGCCTTGCAGGCCTGCGCGATCTGGTGCACGCGCTGGATGCGGACCGCAGCATCTACGCGCTGGTGATCACCGGCGAGGGAGAGAAGTTCTTCAGTGCCGGCGCCGATCTCAAGCAGTTTGCCGATGGCGACAAGGCCAATGCGCGCGCCGCGGCGCGGCGGTTCGGTGAAGCCTTCGAAGCGCTGAGCGCGTTTCGCGGCGTGTCGATCGCGGCCATCAACGGCTATGCGATGGGCGGTGGCCTGGAGTGCGCACTGGCCTGCGACCTGCGCATTGCCGAGCAACACGCGCAACTGGCCTTGCCGGAAGCCAGCGTCGGGTTGCTGCCGTGCGCCGGCGGTACCCAGAACCTGCCGCGCCTGGTTGGCGAGGGCTGGGCCAAGCGCATGATCCTGCTCGGCGAACGTCTGGATGCCGCCACTGCACAGCGGATCGGCCTGGTGGAAGAGGTGGTCGGCAAGGGCGAGTCACGTGCGCATGCCATCGCCTGGGCACAGCGCGCCGGCAAGCAGAGTCCGGCCAGTGTCGCAGCGTGCAAGCGCCTGGTGCAGTCCACCCGCCATGGCACCCATGCCGCCGCGCTGGTGGCAGAGCGCGAGGCCTTCGTCGACCTGTTCGAGCAGCCCGATCAGGCCGAGGGAGTGGCAGCCTTTCTGGAAAAGCGCGCACCGCAGTGGAGCAATGGCTGATGCTGGATGTGCGCCCAACCGAAGACGCGCCGGTGCTGTTCGAGCAACGTCATTGCGCCGACGGGCACCGCATCGGCATCGCCACCCTGAATTCGCCCAGGACGCTCAACGGCCTGTCGTTGCAGATGACGCGCCTGCTGGATGCGCAGCTGCGCGCCTGGGCCGACGATGCGCAAATTGCCTGCGTGGTGTTGCGTGGCGCAGGCGAGAAAGCGTTCTGCGCGGGCGGCGACCTGCATGGTCTGTACCAGAGCATGCGTGCGCATCGCGAGGCGGTGCCGGATGCGCAGGAGCGTCGCGCGCAACCGCAAGCCAATGCGCATGCCGCTGCGTTCTTCGAAGAGGAATATCGGCTCGACCATCGCATCCACACCTATCCCAAGCCGCTGCTGTGCTGGGGCCACGGCATCGTGATGGGCGGCGGCATCGGCTTGATGTCCGGCGCCAGCCATCGCGTGGTCACCGAGCGCTCGCGGCTGGCGATGCCGGAGATCAGTGTCGGCCTGTTTCCCGATGTCGGCGGCAGCTGGTTGCTGCGCCGGGTGCCGCACGCTGCCGGGTTGTTTCTGGCACTGACCGGTGCGCCGCTGGATGCCAGCGATGCCATCTACGCCGGGCTTGCGGATGTCCGGCTGGAGCATGCGCAATACGGGCCAGTGCTGGAAGCCTTGAGCGCACATGCCTGGACAGGCGATGCAGACGAGGATCGCGCCCAGCTCGGCGCGTTCCTGCACGGGATTGCGCAACCGCTGGAGCCGGGCCCACTGCAGGTGCATGCGGCCTTGATCGCGCAATTGGTGGCAGGCCGGACGCTACAGGAGGTGGTCGCTGCAATCCTGGAACTGCAAAGCGAGGACGCCTGGCTGCAGGCCGCGCGCGCAACGCTGGCAGCCGGTGCCCCCGGCTCGGCGCGACTGGCCTGGGAGCTGCACCATCATCCGGAAACCGGCACGTTGGCGGAGACATTTCGCACCGAGTACGTAGTGGCGCTGCATGCGGCCGCCCACGGCGATTTTGCCGAAGGCATTCGCGCGCTGTTGATCGACAAGGACCGCACGCCACAGTGGCAGCCTGCCGAACTGGAACAGGCCGATGCGCAATGGGCGGCTGCATTCCTGCAATCGCCCTGGCCGGCTGCACGGCATCCGCTTGCCGATCTTGGTGCACGTTGAGTCGCTGACACGCCGCTGCGAACGGTCTTTGGCGGATGCGGACAATGAGCCGCATCCGCACTGCAGGACCAAGGGATGCCATTGCGCCTGTTTGCCGCGCGCTCTGCGGCAGGGCAGATCATTCAACGGCCGCGCCCTCGGGTGATGGCCTTTCAAATCTGGAAAATCACACCATGAGCAAGATCGCTTTTATCGGCCTGGGCAACATGGGCGGGCCGATGGCCGCCAACCTGAGCAAGGCCGGGCACCAGCTGCGGGTGTTCGATCTGGTGCCCGCCGCGCTGGACGCCGCGGTCGCCGCCGGCGCGCATGCCGCCAGCTCCGCGCACGACACCCTGGCCGACGCCGAGATCGTGATCTCGATGCTGCCGGCCAGCCGCCATGTCGAAGGGCTGTACCTGGGCGAGGGCGGGATCCTGGCGCAGATTCCTGCCGCTGCCTTGGTGATCGACTGCAGCACCATCGCACCGGCCAGCGCACGCAAGCTCGCCGCCGAGGCGCAGGCGCGCGGCCTGGCGATGCTGGATGCGCCGGTCTCCGGCGGTACCGCTGGCGCGGCGGCCGGCAGCCTGACGTTCATCGTCGGTGGCGCTGCAGAGGTGCTGGAGCGTGCGCGGCCGGTGTTGCAGGCGATGGGCAAGAACATCTTCCACGTCGGCGATAACGGCGCCGGCCAGGTCGCCAAACTGTGCAACAACATGGCACTGGGCGTGATCATGGCCGCCACCGGCGAGGCGCTGGCGCTCGGCGTTGCACAGGGCCTGGACCCGGCGGTGCTGTCGCAGATGATGGCGGTCAGCACCGGGCGCAGCTGGGCCACCGAAGTCTGCAATCCGTGGCCGGGCGTGCTGCCCAACGCGCCGGCATCGCGCGGTTACAGCGGCGGATTCGGCAACGATCTGATGCTCAAGGACCTGGGGCTGGTCGCCGAATCCGCAGTGCAGGCGGGCGTGTCGATTCCGCTCGGCGAGCTGGCGCGCAATCTGTATGCGATGAACCGCCAAGCCGGCAACGGCGCGCTGGATTTTTCCAGCGTGATCAAGCTGGTGGCCAAGGTTTGAGAGTGGCTAACAAAGCGTCTATGCCCACCGCCGAGTGGGCGTAGACGGCGTTGTAACGCGCCTCTGTCTTGATGGGTGATCGATCGGGGGAATGCGTCGGGTGCAGAGCGGGTGCTCTGCGGCTTTGCTGCAGGGCCCTTGCCCGCCCACCATCGCGGGACACGCCGCAAGTACGTCCATGTAGGCTCCGGCGCGGCATCCATGCCGCTCAGGGTCCCGCGACGGTGGGCAGGCAAGGACCAGTCGAGATGGTCGGTATGCATGGGAAGAGCAGCGCTGGAAGCGCCTCGTTTGATCATGAGCAGCGGCTCCACGTCTGATGCACACCGCACGACAGACGGCTTTCAGATGAGCGCCGACCAACTGTCTGGTGCGGTGTCCTTGCCGGTTGCGGGACCGTGTGGCGGCATGGATGCCGCCACCGAGCCCCCAGGGACGGGTTTACGGCGTGTCCCGCGAGCGGTGAGGGCACCGCGCACTCGACGCTGTGGTTTTGCCGCAGGGGCCTTGCCCGCCCACCATCGCGGGACACGCCGCAAGTACGTCCTTGTAGGCTCTTACGCGGCATCCATGCCGCGTAAGGTCCCGCGACGGTGGGCGGGCAAGGACCAGTCACGATGGTCGGTACGCATGGTTGCAAGCAGGGGCAGGCAGTGCATGCAGCGCAGCCGTCCGATGAGGTGCGGTCTGATCAGCCTCTTTCTATCCGAGCAATCTCACTGCCAATACGACATCACTCCACACGCTAACGAAAGCGAGGGTGGCCGACGCGTTGCCGCCATCGCTGCGGCGTTCGAGAGGTTCTGTTGGCCGCTCCAAATTGCTGCCCGGCCTGGGCAACAAGGCGCAGCACCACGCCCACGTGATGTGATGTCATCACGCCCGGGTGTAATAGTCTCCGCCATCGCGTGCGCCTAAGGTGCGCGCATCGCACGAGGCTACCGCATCCATGGGACACGACCACAACCACGCACCCAGCGAAATCCGCCACGAGACACCGCTATGGTGGGCGCTGGGGCTCACCGCCACGTTCCTGTTGGCGGAAGTCATTGGTGCGTTCATCACCAACAGCCTGGCGCTATTGTCTGACGCCGCACATATGGCCACCGACACCGTGGGCCTGATGATCGCCCTGCTTGCCGTGCGCCTGAGCCGTCGCCCTGCCGATGCGCGCCGCACCTATGGCTATGTGCGGCTGGAAGCGCTCGGCGCGCTGGCGAACGGTGCACTGCTGTTTGCGGTCGGCGCTTACATCCTGTGGGAGGCCGCGCAGCGCTTTCGCGCACCGCAGGATATTTCCTCCAGCGGCATGCTGCTGATCGCCGGCTTCGGCCTGGTGATCAATCTGATCGCCATGAAGCTGCTGCACGCCGGCAGCGGCGAGAGCCTGAACGTCAAGGGCGCCTACCTGGAAGTCTGGAGCGACATGCTCGGCTCGGTGGCGGTGATCATCGGCGCGCTGCTGATCCGCTGGACCGGCTGGCAGTGGATCGACCCGGTGCTGGCCGTGCTGATCGGCCTGTGGGTGCTGCCGCGCACCTGGGTGCTGCTGCGCGAGGCGATCAACGTGCTGCTGGAAGGTGTTCCCAAAGGCATCGATCTGCCGCAGGTACAGCAGACGCTGGCCAGCTACCCCGGCGTCGAGGACGTGCACGACCTGCACGTCTGGGCACTGGCCTCCAGCACGCCTGCGCTCACCGCACACGTGGTGGTCGGCGAAACCATCGACCGCGACCGCCTGCGCGACGCGCTCGCCGAGCTGCTGCACGCGCGCTTCGAGATCTCCCATGTCACCTTGCAGGTGGAGAGCGGCGACTGCGGCACCGCGCCGTGTGGGACGCCACCGGCTACGCAAGGCCCTGCGCACGACGATCATCATGGTCACGCGCATTCGCATGGCGGCCACGCGCACTGACACGGACCGCACGCCAGTGGGCTGTCGCCTGGTTGGCGCTGGCGTGGCGTGACGTTGCCTGGAACAGCACGTAGCCGGGCCACCCTGTCCGGTCGTGGGAAGGCCAATCGCGCCATCGCGCCGCCGCCCAGGCCGTATGATCGAGCCGGGAAGATTGAGAGGCCGGCGGCGCGATGGCGGTACAGATCGAACAACGCAACCAACGCATCGCCGCGCTGATCGCCGAGGCGAGCGCTGCGGCTTCGGCCGGGCATTGGCAGCAGGCCGAGCAGCTGTGGGCACAGGTGCGCCAGTTGGCGCCGGCGCATCCGCAGGCCTTGTACAGCCTGGGCGTGCACGCCTACCAGCGCGGCGATGCAACGGCAGCGCTGGACTACTTGGCCGGCGCACGTGCAAGCAGCCCGGGCGATCCGATGATCGTGCTGACCATTGCGGTGGTGAAGCAGTCGCAAGGCGATGTGGATGGCGAATGGCAGGCCATCAGCGCGGCGTTGGCGCTGGATGCGTATTTCCTGCCGGGGTTGCTGGCAAAGGCCGCGTTTCTGCAGGCGCGTGGCCGCCCTCGTGCCGCCGCCGGCGTCTATCGCGACGCGCTGAAGGTTGCGCCACCCGAGCCGCAATGGCCTGCGGTGCTGCGTCGCAAGCTCGCCCTGGCCACGCAGGCGGTGGAGCAGGACACGCTTGAGCTCGAGGCGCAATTGCGCGCCGTCCTGGACACGCCCGGCGTGGCTGTGGACGCCGCGCTCGCGGGACGCTGGGCGGAAGCGGCCGCGATCGCATGTGGACGCAGCCGCCCGTTCCACTCCCAATCCAACCGCCTGTACGTACCGCGACTGCCCGCCTTGCCGTTTCATCCGCCGGAGGCGTTTCCGTGGATCGCTGCAGTACAGCGTCAGACCGAGGCGATTGCGCAGGAACTGCGCGCCGTCATGCACGCGGACAAGGGCGGCTTTGCGCCGTATATCGCCTACGCGCCGGACCAGCCGGTCAATCAGTGGAAGGACCTCAACCATTCGCCGGCCTGGAGTTCCTATCCGCTGTGGGCGCATGGCCAGCCGGTGGAGGAACATCTGCGGCAGTGCCCGGCAACCGCCGCCGCGTTGACATTGGTCGATGCGGCGGAGATTGATGGTGTTTGCCCGAACGCGATGTTCTCGGTGCTGGCGCCGCAGACGGTAATTCCACCGCACCACGGCGAGACCAACGCACGTCTGGTGGCACATCTGCCGTTGATCGTGCCCGACGGCTGCAGCTTCCGGGTCGGTTACGACTGGCGGCAGTGGGAGGTCGGCAAGGTGCTGGTGTTCGACGACTCGATCGAACACGAGGCGCGCAACCAGAGCGCGCAGCTGCGCGCGGTGCTGATCTTCGATGTCTGGAACCCCCTGCTGAGCCAGGAGGAGCGGCAGATGGTCAACGCCATGGAAACGGCGATTGCCCGCCACCGTGCCGGATGAGGGGTGCCGGTCGTCGGCCGGTTCAGTCCGCAGGTGAGATGCCGAACCGGGCAAGCGTGGCGCGCAGGGGAGCGAGCTGAGCGGCGTAGGGCTTCCAGCGTCCGGACGCATCGCCATGCAGGGGCTGGCGCACCTGCCAGTAGCTGGCTGTCTTGACGGCGCCAGGCGCCTTGTGGAACTCCAGGCAGTCCGGTTCCCAGGGCAACTGCAGGAAGTCCAGCAATGCGCGCAAGGTGGGCTCCGGCGCGGCGACGAAGGCGTCATAGTCGAAGGTGTGGATGCTGTCGGGATACAGCGACAGCCAATGCTCCATCAGTCGCTGGTAGGCGGCAAGAAAATGCCCGATGTCCTCCAGCCGGCCCGCGTAGCCAAACCGTTGTGGATTGAGCTGCTGCATGAAGAGCGACAGCCCGTTGTCCAGCGGATGGCGGCGCGTGTGCACGATCCTGGCAGCCGGAAAGAGCTGTTTGATCAGTCCGATCAGCTGAAAGTTGTCCTGGCGCTTGTCGGTGATGTAGCGCAGTTGCGCATGCTGGGGAACGGCTGCCGCCACACGTTGACGATAGGCGCTGGCCAGCTGCGTCAGCATGTGCGGGGATAGCTGCTGCGCGGCCTGCGGGAACGGCGACAACGACTGCGCAACCAGTCGCGGCAGCGCATCCAGCTCACCTCCGGCGGCAATGCACGGGTGGCGCGACAAGGCCTGTTCGAGCAGGGTGGAGCCGGAGCGGAACATGCCGCAGATAAACAGGGCCGGCACCGTGTTTTCTCCAGCAGCCATGGGGGGTGGCTGTTGCGCGTCCCTTGCGTTGGCAAATACCGCGGCAATGCTGTCGAAATGCTGTTGCGTGCGGATCGGATCGTAACGCCTTGCATGGGCGTGGCCATGCCGGTTGGCGGCACTGGCCGCATCGAATGCCTGGTTGTGCAGGCCGAGGCGGTCGTAGGCATGGGCCAACGCGTGCAGCAGCGTGGCCGTCAATGCAGGGTCCTGCCCTGCGACCGAGCTGGCCTGCTCGAGTCCGAGCAGGCGTGGGTCTTGCGCCTGCGTCGGAGGATCCAGATGCAGCAGACGTGCGCTGGCTTGCAACTGCAGCGTCCGTGTCCGGGCGTCGCCGGGAGGACTGGCGAGCAGTCGGCGATAGGCGGCGACCGCCTGGTCGCGTGCGCCCAGCTCTTCGTGCAGGTTGCCCAGATTGAGCAAGGCCGGGGCGTAGTCCGGCCGACACTGCAGTGCCAGGTCGAGCTCCTCCAGCGCGGCCGCATCCTGGTGGAGATGGTCGCTCAGCAGCGCGGCGCGATTGAGATGGATCTGTTCCGGCAGTGCAGCGCCGTACTGCAGTGCCTGCGCGTACGCATCCAGCGCAGCGGATGCTTCGCCGGTCCGGCGCAGCAGATATCCCAGGTTGTACCAGGCATCGGCGCAGCCGGGCCGGGCCTGCAGGATGGCTCGATAAGCGGCGATCGCCTGTGGCAAATGACCGTGTTGCAGTAAGCGTGCGGCGTGCTGCAAGGACAGGTCCAAGGCGTTTTCCAGGCAGTCTTGCCGCGGGTCGGGGGACCTGCAGCTTAGGCGGCGCCGGCGGTGCGTTCAATCTGCCCGGTGGCGAGACAATGAGGGTCGGCCTTTCCTGCGCCTGCCGGTTGGCTTGTATGCTCTGCTGCAGTCGAGCAGTGAGATGCGCACATGCACAAACCGGTGGTGGTGGGTCTGACAGTCCTGAGCTGCGCTTGGGCGGCATCGGCGCAGGACGTGCCGACGCATCGCTGCGCTGCAGTCCTCGATCCATTGCCGCGGCTGGCCTGTTATGACGCCAGTTTTCCGCCAACCCAGGCCGTACGGGCGGCGGAGGCGGACAGGGGAGTCAGGGCATTCGGCCGCAGTCCCCAACAGGCCTCTGCAACAACGGCTGCGCAGCAATCATCGCCTGCGCAACTCACGGCCAAGGTGCTCGCGGTGGCGTATCAGCCAGACGGTACGCGCATCGTGTCGCTGGACAGTCGTCAGCGCTGGGCACTGACAGAAGCCACCAGCCGCGGTCCGTTGGCCGAGGGCGAAGTCGTGGTGATTCGCAAGGCCGCGATGGGAAGTTACATGCTGGTGACCGCTGCCGGGGTGGCGCTACGCGCCCGCCGCATCGACTAGCCGGGCCGCCGATGGCATCGCAACCAACAGAAGAGAACGCATGACTGAAGGACAGCTGCGCGCAGTGCTGCACGACGGGTATCACCTGCTGCGTCAGGGACGTTATGGCCAGGCAGTTGCGTTGGCCGACCGCGCCTGCGCCGACCAGCCTGACAATGCGCATCTGCTGGAACTTGCCAGCGAGGCCCGGTTGGCCAATGGCGATCCGCAAGCCGCGGTCGACCGCATCGCACGGGCGGCGGCGGTTGCAGCGTCACCGGTGCCGCTCTTGATCAAGTACGCCAGCTTGCTGCTGCAGCTGCGTCGCCGCCGCGAGGCCCGGCTTGTCGCCGGTCAGGCGCAGGCACTTGCCGGCGCCGACGGTGCGGCGTGGTGGCGGATCGGCGCGTTGTACAGCGGCTGCCACGAGGTGGCGGCCGCCCGTGACGCGTATCGGCATGCGATGACATGGCTGGGAGAACAGCCGGGCCTGCTGTACGACCTTGCCACGATGCAGTTCTTCGGCGGCGAATTCGATGCCGCTGAGGTCACCCTGGAGCGGCTGCTGCAACTGGCACCCGAGACCGGCGATGCCTTGTACCTGCGCGCCACGCTCCGGCGTCAGACCGGGCAGCACAATCATCTGGACGACCTGCGTCACCGCTTGACCACGCTATCGGACCCTTCCGCCAGGGCGGCAGGCCTGTACGCCTTGAGCAAGGAGCTGGAGGATCTGGGCCGGCATGCGGAATCGTTCGAGACGTTGACCGCCGCAGCGGCCTGCAAGCGCAAGACACTGCAGTACGACGTTGCCGCCGAGTGTGCGCATATCGCCCAGATACGGGAGGCGTACGCCCCGGATGCCTTGCGCGCACTGCAGCCGGGTGATGCGGGCGAGGGTGCGGTCTTCATCGTCGGCTTGCCGCGCTCAGGCACCACCTTGCTGGAACGCCTGCTGATCCAGCGCGGCGGTGCGCGCTCGGCCGGGGAGTTGATGGATTTCGGTGCGCTGCTGGGCAGTGCGACATCCAGCGTACTGGCGACCAATCCCGGATTGACCGCCGCCCAGGCATCGCTGCAGATCGATTTTGCTGCGCTCGGCGAAGAGTATCTGCGCGGTGCCCGTGAGTTGGTGCACGACCATCCGGTAGTCATCGACAAGATGCCGGTCAATTACCTCTACTGCGGCATGATTGCCACTGCGCTGCCACGCGCACGCATCATCCATCTGGTGCGCGATCCGCTGGACACGTGCTATGCGATGTACAAGACCTTGTTCTACAACGCCTATCCGTTCTCGTATGCGCTCGATGAGCTCGCTGATTACTACCTGGCCTATCAGCAGACCATGCGTCACTGGCATGCGGTACTGCCCGGCGGCATTCTCGACGTGCATTACGAAGAGCTGGTACGCGATACCGAGCATCAGATCTCGCAGGTGCTGAGCTGGTGCGGGCTGACGAGCAGTGAAACCATCACCGGGCTGGAGAATGTGCCATTCGTGACCGCGAGTGCGGCGCAGGTGCGCGGCGATGTCCATCAACGGTCGGTGCATAGCTCGCGGCGGCACCTGGACGGGCTCATGCCGTTGTTGAAGCGGCTTCGGGCAGCGGGTGTGGCCTTGCCCGGCGTCGAAGTGGCCTAAGGATTTCCCGCTGGCCGACCACGCGTTTCGGTATTTCACCGAAGCGAGCCGCGGCGCGCGAAATGACGAACGAGCGTACGCGGCGAAATCGGGCCTCGGGAGGAAGAACGCGCGTCAAGAGTGCTTTTTTTCGTGATTTCCGCACCCTTTTGGGGCTTCGCCGCACCGATTCGGAGCATTTCTGAATGGCGCTTTAATTCTCTTCAACGTGGTCTTAACATCGGGTTGGCAACGTTTTTTCGGGCGCTCTTTCGCCCGGCCGTTAGCCAGTGTGGAAGCGCGGTTTGACGCGCTTGCCAACGACGTCGCAGCACGTGCCGGCATTGCATCAGATGCCGACGCAGTGCGTTGCGCTTACCCGTTCGAACTTCTCGGAGAGAGAGATGAGATTGAAGACCACCAAGCTGCGCGACGCCATCCGGGTATCGCTCACCGCGGGCGCCGCGGCGTTGGCCCTGTCCGGAACCGTGATGGCGCAGGAGCAGCCCGCGAGCGAACTCAAGAGCCTGGACACGGTCAGTGTCACCGGTACGCGCATCAAGAGCCAGACGATGACTGCCTCCAGTCCGGTGGCCGAGATCAACAAGGAAGAATTCCAGTACACCGGTTCGACCAAGGTCGAAGATCTGATCAATCAGTATCCACAGCTTTCGGCGAGCTTCGACAACTTCGCCAACAATGGCTCGCAAGGGTATGCGACCGTCGACCTGCGCGGACTGGGCGCGCAGCGCACCTTGACCTTGGTCAACGGCAGGCGCATTCCCAAGGGCATCGGCGAGAGTCCGGATATCAGCATCATCCCGGCCGCGCTGGTGCGTCGCGTTGACATCCTCACCGGCGGCGCCTCGGCGGTGTATGGCTCGGATGCCGTTGCCGGCGTGGTCAATTTCGTGCTCGACGACGAGTTCGAAGGGGTCAGCGTCGACATGGGCTACAACGCCTACCAGCATGACAACGGCAATACGTTGATGCGCGGTCTGATGGACGATGCCGGTTACGATTACCCGACCGGAAACTCCGGTTTCGACGGCATCTCCCGCAACGTGGACCTTGCCATCGGCGGCAGCTTCGGCGAAGCGGGGCATGCCACCGCATGGGCCACCTGGCGCGAGAACGATCCCCTGCTGCAGGGCCAGCGCGATTACTCCGCTTGCGCATTGAGTAACAGCGGCACCGCGTGCGGCGGGTCTGCCACTGCAGATCCGGCTAACTTCTACGTCGTCGCTCCGTCTGCAGGTGCCTTTTACGTGCAGCCTTCGGCCGGCGGAACCTGGTCGCAGGTCGCATCCCCGAATCTCTACAACTTCGCGCCGCTGAATTACTACCAGCGTCCGGATACGCGCTACACGGCCGGCACCAACATCAAGTACGAGGTCAACGAGCACTTCAAGCCCTATCTTGAAACCCTGTTCGTCAACCGCAAGAGTTCGACGCAGATCGCGCCGTCGGGTGCGTTTTTCACCGACCTCAACGTCAACTGCGCCACCTCGGTGATCGGCAGCCTGTGCAACGATGTCGGCATCACCGACGATGAGTTCACCGTCTATGTGGCCAAGCGCAACGTCGAAGGCGGCCCGCGCATCACCGACTCGGATACCAACAGCTTCAGCATCACCGCCGGCGCCCAGGGCGATATCAACGACAACTGGTCCTACGACGCGTCCTTCACCTACAACCGCAGCACGACCAAGTCCGAGAACATCAACGACTTCGTGACCACCCGTGTACGCGATGCGCTGCTGGGCTGCCAGCCGGGGGCGTTCGATGGCTGCGTGCCCTACAGCGTGTGGACCGACAGTGTCACCGCCGCAGAGGCGCAAGCGCTGCAGGGGGTTGGTATCGTCAATTATGAAACCTCGATGCGCGTGTTCAACGCCTACGTGACCGGCAATTTCGGCTACAGCCTGCCGTGGGCCGGGGATAATCCGATCAGCGTCGTCGGCGGCGTGGAAACGCGTACCGAAACCTTCAAGCGGGTGGCCGACAGCAACATGCAGACCGGCAACTTCACCGGTCTGGGCGGCCCGACCTCCAATGTCTCCGGCGACATCGGCGTCAAGGAACTGTTCCTGGAGGGCGCGGTGCCGCTGGTGGCGCAGGCCGGCAGCCTGGATCATCTCGACATGCAGCTTGGCTATCGCTATTCGGATTACGACATCTCCGGTGGCGTCAGCACCTACAAGGCGGGTCTGGGCGCGACATTCGCCGACGGCAAGTATCACCTGCGCGCCGGCTGGAATCGCGCAATCCGCGCGCCGAACGTCACCGAGCTGTATAACGAAAATACGATCGGATTGTGGAGCGGCAGCGACCCATGCGCCGGTGCCAATCCGGTCTTTACCCAGGCCCAGTGCGCCAATACTGGCGTGACGGCGGCGCAGTACGGCCGCGTTGCGGCAAACCCGGCGGGCCAGTACAACGAAATCGGCGGCGGTAATACGACACTGCAGCCGGAAACGGCCAATACCTGGACCGTCGGTTTTGCTGCCAGCCCCATCAAGGGGCTCGATCTGAGCGTGGATTACTACGACATCAAGATCGACGACGCCATCCGTGCCATCGGTTCCTCCAACATCCTGACCGCATGCGGCGTGACCGGTAACGCGGATATCTGCAGCCGCGTCCGCCGCAATGCCACCACAGGCGACCTGTTCCGCGGCAGCGACCCGGACGTCTCCGGCCTGATCTTCAATTCCCAGGACAATTTTGGGTCGCTGCATTTCCAGGGCGTGGATCTGACCGCGTCGTACGCGTGGAGCGTCGGCCCGGGGCGCCTGACCGCCTCGATGATGGGCAGCTACGCCATCAAGCAGGAATACGAGCCGGTTCCGGGTGTGCAGGAAGTGACCTACGACTGCGCCGGCGTGGTGAACGTGGCCTGCAACAGTGCCGAATGGCGGCATGTGCTGAGCACGCGCTACAGTTTCGACCGCTACACCGTCAGCCTGCGCTGGCGTTATATCGGCGAGCTGGATTACCAGAACACCGACGGGACCCGTGGCACAACCGACGTACGCCTGGTTAATCAGGACAACAAGGTGTCGGCGTACAACTACTTCGACCTCTCCGGTTCGATGCAGCTGGGCGATTACGTCACCTGGACCTTGGGCATCAACAACATCGCCGACAAGGAGCCGCCGCTGGTGGGTGGCAGCCTGACATTCAACGGCAACTCGCTCGCCGGTTACGACCAGGCGGGTCGTTACTTCTTCACCAGTGTGGGCCTGCGTTTCTGAGTCGCCTTGCGACCCGGTAGAACAACGGCGAGCCTCGGCTCGCCGTTGTTTTTTGATTGCCTGCATCTGGTGGCGATGGTGTGCCGCGCTGCAACCTTCAGAGCACCACCGTGGCCGAGTGCATGGCGCTTGGGTATCTGGCCGAGCTCGAAGGCCGCGTCAACGCGTTACGCCACCGGCTCACGCAACAACGGCGACTCCCAGCCCGGGCGCGGTGCGAAACGCTCGCCATGGCGCGCCTGCAGAGCCAGCAGGCGTTCCAGCAACGCGTCGGCGCCGACACTGCGGATGTGCTGGATCGGGCCGCCTCGGAACGGCGCAAAGCCGGTGCCGAAGATCACACCCGCATCGAGCAGGTCCGCATCGGCCACCACGCCGTCGTGCAGGCAGGCGACCGCTTCGTTGAGCAACGGCAGGATCAGGCGATCTTCCAGGTCTGCCGGCACCGCGTAGCCGCTGGCGACCTCGGGCTTGACCGCGCGCCCGTTCTCCCACTTGTACAAACCCTGGCCGTCCTTCTTGCCGCGCTTGCCCGGCTCCACGGTGGCCAGTGCCGCGGGAATCGGCAGGTGCAGGAAGGGCGCGAGCTCTGCGCCCACACCGGCGGCGACATCCAGCCCCACCGTATCGATCAGTTCGATCGGCCCCATCGGCATGCCGAACTTGACCGCGGTCTTGTCCAGCACCGGACCGGGAATGCCTTCGGCATAGGCGGTGGCCGCTTCGAGCAGGTACGGGAACAGCACGCGATTGACCAGGAAGCCAGGGGTGCCGGCCACCAGTACCGGGAACTTGTCCAGCGCCTTGCAGAATGCCGCCAGGCGCGCCACGTTGGCCGGATCCAGCCCGTCGTGCTGCACGATTTCCACCAGCGGCATCATGGACACCGGATTGAAGTAGTGCAGGCCGGCAAATTGCGCCGGGCGCTGGAGATGGCCGCGCAACTCGGTCAACGGAATCGACGAGGTATTGGTGGTCAGCAATGCATCTGGCTTGAGCTGTGGCTCGACGGACTGGTACAGCTCGCGCTTGGCCTGCGGGTTCTCGATGATCGCTTCGATCACCAGGTCCGCCTGCGCCACGCCCGCACCGGCCAGGTCGCCGCGCAGGCGCGCGGCCACTGCCGGCCGCTTGGCCTCGTCCTTGACGCGCTTGGCGAACAACTCGCCGCCACGGCCCAGTGCGGTGTCGATGAAGCGCTGCTCGCGATCCTGCAGCGTCACCTCGAAGCCCTTGTAGGCCGCCCAGGCCGCGATATCGCCGCCCATCACGCCAGCACCGACCACATGCACATGGCGAATCGGGGGCAAGGCCGCAGCGCCGGCGTCCTTGCCGCCCAGCGCCTTCAGGCGCTCGGTGAGAAAGAAGATGCGGATCAGGTTGCGTGCGGTCGGCGTACTGGCGAGCTTGACCACCGCCTTGCGCTCGGCCGCCAGGCGCGCCTGGATGCCGCTGCCGCCGGCACGTTCCCACACGTTGATCAAGGCGTAGGGCGCCGGGTAATGCTCCTTGCGCGCCTTGCGTGCGACCTGCTTGCGCATCTGCGGCGCCAGCAACTTGCGCGCGAGCAGGGTATTGGTGGCCCATGCGGTGGCGCGCTGCTTGAACGGACGTTTGCTGCCGGTGAGCGCCAGCGCGGCGGCGACATCGACCAGCACCGCCGGCGCGGCGACCTTGTCGACCAGGCCCATGGCGCGTGCGGCCTTGGCCGCGACGGTGCGGCCGGTCAGCATCAAATCCATCGCTGCCGGCGCACCGATCAGGCGCGGCAGGCGGGCGCTGCCGCCCCAGCCGGGAAAGATGCCGAGCTTGGTTTCCGGCAGGCCGATGCGGGTGCCGGCATCGTCGGAGGCCACGCGATACCGGCACGCCAGCGCGATCTCGGTGCCGCCGCCCATGCAGAATCCGTGAATCGCCGCGACCGTGGGGCAGGGCAGCTCGGCCAGCTTCTGAAAGACGTTCTGGCCGCGGTGGATCGCATCGTTGACGGTGCCCTTGCGGTCGAACTCCTGGAATTCCTTCAGGTCGGCGCCGGCGATGAAGCCGTTGGGCTTGCCCGAGCGCAGCACCACGCCCTTGGGCGGGTCCAGCGCCAGGCGTTCGACCAGCGCGCCCAGTTCGAGCAGCACCTCCTGCGAAAATGCGTTGACCGGTGCGCCCTGGCGATCAAGGCTGAGCACGACCACGCCGTCCTCGCGCAGGTCGGCCTGCCAATGGCTGAATCGGAGCCCGTCGAAACCTGGAAGCATGCGTCTGGCCGTCCGGAGATATAAGGAAAGGTCGTTATCATCCAGAGGTTGTTTCCTTCACGTCAAATACCCATACCTGTCGGCAGGGCGACGCGCGCCTGGTGCGAGGCGTCGCCAGTGGCGCATCGGTGCAGCTAGCCTGTTGCGCGACGATCGTACGGATCGGTATGAACTTTTCCCTTCAATGGTTGTCTCATTGCCCGACTTCGGTGGGCTGACAGGAGTGCGGCCCGACATGGCCGAAGTCGATACACCTCAGGAGCTTGACCTGGAACTGGTCCGGCGTGTGCAGCGCGGCGAGAGCGCAGCGTTCGATGTGCTGGTGCGCAAATACCAGCACCGCATCGTTGCGTTGATCGGGCGCTACATCGCCGACTGGAGCGAATGCCAGGACGTGGCCCAGGATACGTTTGTGCGCGCCTACCGGGCGATCAACAGTTTCCGCGGCGACTCGCAGTTCTATACCTGGCTACACCGCATTGCCGTCAACACTGCCAAGAACCATCTGGTTGCGCACAACCGCCGTCCGCCCACCGACGATATCGAGATCAGCGATGCCGAACAGTTCGATGGTGCCACCCGCTTGCGCGACACCGACACCCCGGAGCGTGAACTGATGCGACAGGAGCTGGAACAAACGGTGATGCGCGCGGTCCAAGCCCTGCCGGAAGAGCTCCGGTCGGCCATCACCCTGCGCGAGGTGGATGGGCTGAGCTACGACGAAATCGCGCGAAAGATGGATTGCCCGATCGGAACGGTGCGCTCGCGCATCTTCCGGGCGCGCGAGGCCATCGACATTGAGCTGCGGCCTCTGCTGGAGACCGAAAGCGCCACCCGTGAGCGACACCGTGTATGAGCCATAACCCTGCCATGTCCACGACCGACAAGTTCGAGCGTCACTACCGCCAGCAGCTGTCTGCGCTGGTGGATGGCGAATTGAGCGCCGACGAGTCGCGCTTTTTGCTGCGCCGTCTGGCCCACGACGAAGAACTGGCCGGCTGCCACGAACGCTGGCAGCTGTGCGGCGATGTGCTGCGTGGTGCGGCGAGCGCGCCGGCACCGCTGGATTTTGCCGCGCGCGTGCGCAGTGCCATCGCCGATGAGCCGGTGCCGCAGGCGCAGCCATCCATGCGTCCGGCGGCGCGCTGGCGCTGGGGTGGTGGCGCGGCGATTGCGGCATCGGTCGCGGCGATCGCCTTGTTCATGGCGCGTGAGCGCTTGCCGGAGACGGCAGCGCCTGCCACGCAGGTCCCGGTGTTCGCCACCGTGGCACAGCTGCCCGCCACCGCGCAGGCTCCCACCACGCCCGTGGCGCCGAAGGGGCCGGCCGAGCCTGGCCCGGCAGCCCCCGACGAGGTCGCCGCGCTGGCCGCAGCGGTGCCGGCTGCCGCGCTGGCATCCACTCGCCGTGGCGCTGCCACGCGCAACCAACAGGTCGCCCGCAGCGTCGCGGCGCGGCAGCAGCAGGCGCCAGCCCGCGCGCTGGCATCCGCTGCTCCCGCCTCGGCGGCCACCACGGCCGTTGCGGCGCCATCGAATCCGTTCACGCATCCGGATACCACCCTGCAGGCGCGCCCGTGGCCGCGCGCGGCGCTGTCCGGTGCCGGCGACAGTCCGCTCAATGCCAGCTTCCGCCAAGGCGGCCAAGGCACCGCGTTCTATCCGTTCGAGCCCGCGCCGCAGGGTGTTGCCAGCCCTGCGCCAAGCCGGCCGCTGCCGGTGCAGCCGCCGCAGGATTGATACCGCCGCCGCTCTTCATCCGTTCGGCGCTTCCCCTTCCGTTATCGTGCCGGACCCCTGCAACGGCAGGGGCTTTGGCCCCTGTCGCCCTGCCATCGGAGGCAACCTGATGAACCACCGCATTCGCACCCAGATGTTCGGCCTGATCGCCATGACCTTGCCGCTGGCCGCCTGCGCGCAGCAGCCCGCGCCCGCTGCCAAGGACGTTGCCCCGATTGCCGCCAACCGCAGCGCCACGCCGGCGCCGCAGCTGGTGGCCGGGTTGCCGGACTTCACCAATCTGGTCGAGCAGGTCGGCCCGGGTGTGGTCAATATCGAAACCACCATCACCCGCAAGGACGCCATGGCGCGCCAGCGGCGCGGTGGTCCGGGTGGGCAGGACGGCGGCGCGATGCCCGGCGACGAGCAGATGCCGGAATTCTTCCGTCGCTTCTTCGGTCCGGATTTCCAGATGCCGGGCGGGCCGCGCCAGGGGCCGGGACAGGGCGGCGATGACGATGGCGGCATCGCCGGCAAGTCGATGGGTTCGGGCTTCATCATTTCGGCCGACGGCTATGTGCTGACCAATCACCACGTGGTCGATGGTGCCAGCGAGGTCACCGTCAAGCTGACCGACCGCCGCGAGTTCAAGGCCAAGGTGGTCGGCAGCGACGAGCAGTTCGACGTGGCGTTGCTCAAGATCGACGCCAAGGGCCTGCCGACGGTCCGCCTGGGCGATTCCAACACGCTCAAGCCGGGCCAGTGGGTGGTGGCGATCGGCTCGCCGTTCGGCCTGGATCACTCGGTCACCGCCGGCATCGTCAGCGCTACCGGGCGCAGCAATCCGTATGCGGACCAGCGCTACGTGCCCTTTATCCAGACCGACGTGGCGATCAACCAGGGCAACTCCGGCGGCCCGTTGCTCAATACGCGCGGTGAAGTGGTCGGCATCAACTCGCAGATCTTCTCCGCCTCCGGCGGCTACATGGGCATCAGTTTCGCGATCCCGATCGATCTGGCCTTCAGCGCTGCCGAGCAGATCAAGGCCACCGGCCACGTGAGCCGCGGCATGCTGGGCGTGGCGGTCGGCCCGATCGACTCGCTCAAGGCGCAGGGCCTGGGCCTGCCGGATACGCGTGGCGCACTGGTCAACGACATCCCGCCCGGTAGCCCCGCCGCCAAGGCCGGGATCGAGGTGGGCGATGTGATCCGCGCGGTCAACGGCAAGCCGATCGATGTCGCCAGCGACCTGCCGCCGATGATCGGGCTGATGGCGCCGGGTACCAAGGTCAACCTGGACGTGCTGCGCGATGGCAAGCCGCGCAAGGTGGCGGTCACCCTGACGACGCTGGACAACCCGGCCGGCAACGCCGCACCGCGCACCGCTGCCGACGACGCCAAGCCCGGCGCACCGGCCAGCGTGGAGCTGCTCGGCCTGCAGGTGGCCGATCTGACCGCCGTCGAGCGCAGCCGCCTGGGCCTGGAAGCAGGCGAGGGCGTGCGCATCGCCTCGGTGACCGGCGCGGCAGCACGCAGCACCCAGCCGCCGTTGTCGCCGGGTCTGGTCATCGCCCGCGTCGGCCGCACCAAGGTCGGCAGCGTCGCCGACCTCAACCGCGCCCTGTCTAGCTACAAGAAGGGCGACGTGGTCATGCTGCTGGTCACCGATGGCAAGGCGACCAGTTATGTGGCCTTGAAGGCGGGCGGCTGAGGGAGGAGTGGAGAATCGGGAATCGGGAATCGGGAATGGCAAGAGCGGCTCTGCGAGGTGAGAGCTCGCCTGGCTTTTCCGATTCCCCACTCCCGATTCCCAATTCTCGGCCCCGCGGGGCCGTGGCGTGCGATAATGCTGCGTTACCCTGACGACGGCACCGCCGGCGCCCACCTCAATGTCCTCTGATTCAATGCGGAATATCCGCAACTTCTCCATCATCGCCCACGTCGACCACGGCAAATCCACCCTGGCCGACCGGATCATCCAGCTGTGCGGCGGCCTGCAGGCGCGCGAGATGGAGGCCCAGGTGCTCGACTCCAACCCGATCGAGCGCGAACGCGGCATCACCATCAAGGCGCAGTCGGTGTCCTTGCCGTATACGGCCAAGGACGGGCAGGTCTACCACCTGAACTTCATCGACACCCCCGGGCATGTGGACTTCTCCTACGAGGTCAGCCGCTCGCTGGCCGCGTGCGAAGGCGCGCTGCTGGTGGTGGATGCGGCCCAGGGCGTGGAAGCGCAGTCGGTGGCCAACTGCTACACCGCGGTGGAGCAGGGCCTGGAAGTGGTGCCGGTGCTCAACAAGATCGACCTGCCGACCGCCGACATCGAGCGGGCCAAGGCCGAGATCGAAGCGGTGATCGGCATCGACGCCGAAGACGCGGTGGCGGTCAGCGCCAAGACCGGTCTGAACATCGACCTGGTGCTGGAAGCGATCGTGCAGCGGATTCCGCCGCCCACCCCCCGCGACACCGACAAGCTGCAGGCGCTGATCATCGACTCGTGGTTCGACAACTACCTGGGCGTGGTCTCGCTGGTGCGCGTGATGCAGGGCGAGATCAAGCCGGGCAGCAAGATCCTGGTGATGTCCACCGGCCGCACCCATCTGGTCGACAAGGTCGGCGTGTTCACGCCCAAGCGCAAGGAGCTTACCGCGCTGGGCGCGGGCGAAGTGGGCTGGATCAACGCCTCGATCAAGGATGTGCACGGCGCGCCGGTCGGCGACACCCTGACCCTGGCGGCCGACCCGGCGCCGCATGCGCTGCCCGGTTTCCAGGAAATGCAGCCGCGCGTGTTCGCCGGCCTGTTTCCGGTCGATGCCGAGGACTACCCGGATCTGCGCGAGGCGCTGGACAAGCTGCGCCTGAACGATGCGGCGCTGCGCTTCGAGCCGGAAAGCTCCGAGGCAATGGGCTTCGGCTTCCGTTGCGGCTTCCTCGGCATGCTGCACATGGAGATCGTGCAGGAGCGGCTGGAGCGCGAGTACAACCTCAACCTGATCTCGACCGCGCCGACCGTGGTCTACGAAGTGCTCAAGACCGACGGCAGCATCGTCCCGATGGACAATCCATCCAAGCTGCCGCCGCTGAACAACGTCGAAGAGATTCGCGAGCCGATCATCCGCGCCAACATCCTCACCCCGCCCGATTACGTCGGCAACATCATCACCTTGTGCGAAGAAAAGCGCGGCACCCAGATCGGCATCAACTACCTGGGCAGCCAGGTGCAGATCAGCTACGAGCTGCCGATGGCCGAAGTGGTGCTGGATTTCTTCGACAAGCTCAAGTCGGTGTCGCGCGGCTACGCCTCGCTGGATTACCACTTCCTGCGTTTCGATGCCGGCCCGTTCGTGCGCGTGGATACGCTGATCAATGGCGACAAGGTCGATGCGCTGTCGATCATCGTGCACCGCAGCTACGCCGACCGGCGCGGCCGCGAACTGTGCGAAAAGATGAAGGACCTGATCCCGCGGCAGATGTTCGACGTGGCGATCCAGGCCGCCGTGGGCTCGCAAATCATCTCGCGCTCCACGGTCAAGGCGATGCGCAAGAACGTGTTGGCCAAGTGCTATGGTGGCGACGTTTCGCGCAAGAAAAAGCTGCTCGAAAAGCAGAAGGAAGGCAAGAAGCGCATGAAGCAGGTCGGCCGCGTGGAGATTCCGCAGGAAGCCTTCCTGGCTGTCTTGCAGATGGATAAGTAACCGGGATTTGGGATTCGTGATTAGGGATTGGCAACGACTCGCCAGTCCTGAGTTTTTGCGAATCCCCGATCTCCAATCCCGAATCCCGTTCCGAAGGAACATCAATGAAATGGTTTGAAATCGCCCTGGTTGTGCTGACGCTGGGCACCGGCATCATCTGGCTGCTGGACAAGCTGTTCCTGGCCAAGCGCCGCGCTGCACGCGCCGGTCTTCTGGACAGCGAGCCGGCGATCATCGATTACTCGCGCGCCTTCTTTCCGGTGCTGGCGGTGGTGTTGATCCTGCGCAGTTTCGTGGCCGAGCCGTACAAGATTCCGTCCAGTTCGATGATGCCCAACCTGCTGATCGGCGACTTCATCCTGGTCAACAAGTTCGCCTACGGCTTCCGTCTGCCGATCACCAATACCAAGTTCATTCCGACCGGCGAGCCCAAGCGCGGCGACGTGGTGGTGTTCAAGCCGCCGCATGCGCCCGACCAGAACTGGATCAAGCGCGTGGTGGGTCTGCCGGGCGACAAGATCGGCTTCCACGGCGATACGCTGTACATCAACGACAAGCCGATGCGTTACACGGTCAAGGGCGAGTACATCGGCAAGGGCAAGGGCGCCGAGATGACCGGCACCACCTTGCTGGTCGAGGACTTGCCGGGCCGCACCCACACCGTGCTGGAGTGGGTCGACCGCAACATGCCGGCCGGGCAGGGCGACTGGACCGTGCCGGCGGACAGCTATTTCGTGATGGGGGATAATCGCGACAACAGCGAAGACAGCCGGTTCTGGACCCAGACGCACTTCCTGCCGGAGGCCAACCTGCGCGGCAAGGCGTTCCTGATCTGGCTCAATTGCGAAGGATGGTTCTGCAAGGGGAGTTTCGATCCGTCGCGGATCGGGACCGGAATCCAGTAATGCACGCACGGCGTGCCGGGGAAGCACAATGAAGCGCAAGCAAAGCGGTATGACGTTGACGTCGTTCGTGGTGGTGCTGGCGGTGGTCGGGTTTGCCCTGTACATCGGGATGAAGCTGTTTCCGATGTACCAGGAATACTATTCCGTGCGCACGGCCATGAAGAGCCTGGCCAAGGAGCCCGATAGCGCCAACATGGACCCGTCCAAGTTGCAGGACCTGTTCTTTCGCCGGCTGTACATCAACTACTCGGAAAACGTCAAGAAGGAAGACGTCAAGTTCGAGCGCGTGGACGGTGGCTGGCGCATGAAGGTCAACTATGAAGTCCGCCGCGAATTGATCGGCAATCTTGATGTCGTCGGCAAGTTCGAGACGTCCCAGGACATGACGGGACGTGGTGGCGAATAGGACATTCCAGCGTGGCGATCCGATCGGGCATGCGTTCGCCGATCCGGGTCTGCTCGCCCAGGCGCTGCGGCATCGCAGCGCCGGTACTCCGCATAACGAACGACTGGAATTCCTTGGCGACGGCATCGTCAACCTGCTGATCGCCGAGGCGCTGTATCAGCGCTGGCCCAAGGCCGACGAAGGCGCATTGACCCGCGCGCGCGCTGAACTCGTGCGCGAAGGGGCGCTGGCGGTGATCGGCCGCGCCCTCAACCTGGGCGAGCGGCTGACGCTGGGCCCGGGCGAGCTGAAGTCCGGCGGCCATCGACGCGATTCGATCCTGGCCGATGCGGTCGAGGCGATCGTGGCGGCGATCTATCTGGACTGCGGCTTCGAACGCTGCCGCGCGGTGGTGCTGCCCTGGTTCGAGCCCTCGTTGGCGGCGCTGCCGGTGGGCAAGGCGGAAAAAGACCCCAAGACCCGGCTGCAGGAATGGCTGCAGGCGCGGCAGCTGCCGCTGCCCAATTACGCGCTGATCAGCGAAAGCGGCGACGAACATGCCAAGCAGTTCCATGTCGCCTGCATCCTGGAGCAGCCCGTCGCCCGCGCCGAAGGCCAGGGCACCTCGCGTCGCCTCGCCGAGCAACAGGCGGCCACCCTCGTCATCGCACAACTGGATTCGAACACGTGAGCGCAACCTCTTCCCCCCACCGTAGCGGCAGCGTTGCGGTGATCGGCCGGCCCAACGTCGGCAAGTCCACCCTGACCAACGCCCTGGTCGGCGCGAAGGTCAGCATCGTGTCCAACCGGCCGCAGACCACGCGCCATCGGTTGCTGGGCATTGCCACCTTCCCCGAAGGGCAACTGGTGCTGGTCGACACGCCCGGGCTGCATCGCGAGCAGAAGCGCGCGATGAACCGGGTGATGAACCGCGCCGCGCGCGGCTCGCTGGAAGGCGTGGACGCGGCGGTGCTGGTGATCGAAGCCGGTCGCTGGGACGACGAGGACACCCTGGCCTTCAAGGTCCTGAGCGACGCCGAGGTACCAGTGGTGCTGGTGGTCAACAAGGTCGACCGGCTCAAGGACAAGACCGCGCTGTTCCCGTTCCTGGCCCAGGTCAGCGAGGGGCGGACGTTCGCGGCGGTGCATCCGGTGTCGGCGCTCAAGCGCAAGGGCCTGGAGGCGCTGGTCGGCGACCTGCTCAAGCTGGTGCCGGAAGCCGACGCGATGTTCGGCGAGGACGAGATCACCGACCGCAGTCAGCGCTTCCTGGCCGGGGAGCTGGTGCGCGAGCAATTGATGCGTCAGCTCGGCGAAGAACTGCCGTATGCCACCACCGTGGAGATCGAACGCTTTGCCGAAGATGGCGCGCTGCTGCGCATCGGCGCGGTGATCTGGGTCGAGCGCGAAGGCCAGAAGGCGATCGTGATCGGCAAGGGCGGTACCCGCCTGAAGGACATCGGCGGCAAGGCGCGGCTGCAGATGGAGCGGCTATTCGGTGCAAAAGTGTTCCTGGAAACCTGGGTGCGCGTGCGCGAAGGCTGGTCGGACGACGAAGCGGCATTGAAGGCGTTCGGATACGAATGAAGCCGGGACCTGGGACCCGGGACCCGGGACCCGAGAGCAGCGCCGGATCGGCCGTCGCAAGGCGGGGTGGACCGGTGCTGCGCAGCCAGCCGTGTGCTGGTCACGCCGCACGCGGGGCTGGCGAATGTGATGACGCGCCGCTTCGGCGGCATGTGGATCGAATGCCTGCCCTGGCATTTCCCGCGCCCCGGATTTCCGGACGTCGCTCAGGGCTCTGCAGCGCATGCTGATCGAACACGAACGCGGGTTCGTCCTGCATGTGCGCGCCTGGCGCGAGACCAGCCTGCTGGTGGAAGTGCTGAGCGAGCAGCATGGGCGGGTCGGGCTGTTGGCGCGCGGGGTGCAAGGCCCGCGCAAGCAGGCATTGCGGGCCGCGCTGCAGCCATTGCAGCTGATCCAGTTCACCGCGGTGCAACGCGGCGAACTGGCGCAGTTGCGTCAGGCCGAGGCGCTGGATACCGCCCCCCGCCTGGCGGGCGAATCCATGTTGGCCGGTTTCTATATCAGCGAGCTGCTGCTGCGCCTGGCGCCGCGCAACGATCCGGTGCCGGAGTTGTTCGATTGCTATGCACAGGCGCGCGCGCACCTGGCCTCCGGCCTGCCGCTGGCCTGGGGCCTGCGCCAGTTCGAGCGCGATGTGCTCGATGGCCTGGGCTTTGCGTTCGATCTGCAGCACGACCGCGACGGCCAGGCGATCGACCCGGCGGCGCGTTACCGGCTCGATCCACAGGAAGGCGCCTTGCGCGTATTGAGCGAGGCGATGGCGCAGGATCGGCGCGACACCGTGACCGGCGCGGCGCTGCTGGCCTTGGGCCAGGACGTCATGCCCGCGGCCGACGACATGCCGGGCCTGCGTCGCAGCATGCGTGGCGTGCTGCTGCATCATCTGAGCGGACGCGGGCTGAAATCCTGGGAAATGCTCGAGGATCTGGCGCGGCGGCGTTGAGGGGCGCAAGGCTGCTCGACCAGGCCTGGCGAGCAGTGCGCGGACGCGCGGCAGGGTCCAGGTGGACCCGCCGCGCACGCATGATGCGCGGTGTCGCGCGTCCCGACTGCCGACGCTGCGCCGCGTCCAAGAGCATCGGCGCCGTCATCCTTCAGTGCAGCAGCGCAGCCACCGCCGCGTGGAACTGCGTCTGTGCCGTGCTGGAATGCGGGTCGCCGCGCAGCAGGCGCACTGCGCCGGCAAGCCGCGCCGCGCCGACAAATCCGCAGCTGGCCTGCAGCCGATGCAGATGGCTGCGCAGCGCCTGATCGTCGCTGACCTGCAGGGCCGAATCCACCGCATCGCGGGTGCCTGGCAACTCGGCCAGGAACAACTCGCGCAGCGCGTTGAGATGGTGTTGCTGGCCGTTGAGCGCGCTGAGCGCGGCCGCTTCGTCCCAATCGCTGGCAGCGATGTCGACCACACCCACCGGTGCCATGCTGTAGCGGCCGCGCGCCAGTCCGCGACGGACCGCCTGCAGCAGGCGCTCGGAGGTCAGCGGCTTGACCAGCATTTCCAGGAACCCATCGGACTGCAGGCTGCGTTGCATCGCCAGATTGGTGTCCGCGGTGTGGGCCAGCGCGGGCACGTCCGGGTGCAGCAGGCGCAGTGCCCGCAACAGGCCGCTGCCGGTGCCATCGGGAAGATTGACGTCGATCAGCCACAGGTCGTGGCGGCGGTCGCGCGCGCGGTCCAGTGCCGACGACAAGGAGTCTGCGCAGTCCACATGGGCGGGAAGACCGTCCAGCACCGCCTGCAGAAAGCCACGGCTGATCGGGTCGTCCTCTACCAGCAAGAGTCGTGGTTGGGGTTCCTGGCGTGTTGCCATGTTCATGCTGCCTCCTTGTCAGCGATGCCGCGTCCTAGCAGCCGCGTGCAGCGGAAGTGTGCCTGTGTTTGCGGGGCGCGACAATTGTTCTGCGGCGCGAGGCGGCCGCGATCGATCGCATCTGCGACAATACGCACCCTTTTTGCCCGCAGCTCGTCGCCACGTGGCCAGAACCCGAAACCGCTTCGACCGTACGCCGTTCCAGACCGCGATCACCGACCTCAGCCACGACGGGCGCGGTGTGGCCCGCCGCGACGGCGAGGGCGGCAAAGTCACCTTCATCAGTGGCGCCTTGCCGGGTGAGCTGGTGCGTGCCGAACCCACCGCGCGCAGCCGGCATTTCGACGAGGCCAGGACGGTGGAGGTGCTGGAGGCATCGCCGCAGCGGGTGCCCCCGCGCTGCCCGCATTTCGGCGTCTGCGCCGGCTGCGTGCTGCAGCATCTGGAAGAGTCGCAGCAGATCGTGGCCAAGCAGCGCGTGTTGATGGACAACCTGGAGCGCATCGGCCACGTCACGCCGCAGGCGGTGTTGCCGGCCCTGGTCGGCGATAACTGGGGCTACCGGCGTAAAGGCCGCTTTTCGGTCCGTCGCGTCGAGAGGAAGGACAAGACCCTGGTGGGGTTTCGCGAGCTGGATCCGCGTTTCGTGGCCGATCTGTCGGTCTGTTACACGGTGATCCCGCAGATCGGCGAGAAGATTCCGCAGCTGGCGGCGCTGGTCGAAGGCCTGGACGGCAAGCGCGACATCCCGCAGATCGAATTCATTGCCGGCGACGAGGCGGTGGCGTTGACCATCCGCCACATGCAGCCGCTCAGCGAGCGCGATCTGCAGGCGCTGACGGCGTTCGCGCAGGCGCAGGGCTTTGCGATCTTCCTGCAGCCGGGCGGCGTGGATAGCGTGCATCCGCTGTGGCCGCAGCAGGTGCCGCTGTCGTTCCGCTTGCCGCAGTGGGATGTGGAGCTGGCGTTCCGGCCACTGGATTTCATCCAGGTCAACGCCTCGCTCAACCAGAAGATGATCGCGCATGCGCTGGCGCTGCTCGACGCCAGGCCCGACGACCGCGTGCTGGACCTGTTCTGTGGGCTGGGCAATTTCACCCTGCCGCTGGCGCGCGGCGTGCGCGAAGTGGTCGGGGTGGAGGGCGATGCCGGGCTGGTGGCGCGTGCGCGCGAGAATGCGCAGCGCAATGGGCTGGCCAATGCGCAGTTCCATGCGGCCGACCTGACCCAGGACCAGCGCAATGCTGCGTGGATGCGGCAGGGCTTCGACAAGCTGCTGCTGGACCCGCCGCGCTCGGGCGCGCTGGAAGTGCTGCAGCAGTTGCCGCTGAAAACGTTCGAGCGCATCGTCTATGTAAGCTGTCACCCCGGCTCGCTGGCGCGCGACGCCGGCTACCTGGTCAACGAGCAGGGCTTCACGCTCAAGGCCGCCGGCGCGATGGACATGTTTCCGCATACCGCGCATGTGGAGAGCATTGCGGTGTTTGAACGGCGGTGATTGGGGATTGGGCATTGGGGATTCGCAGGAGCGGATTCCCGACGCCCGCCAATTCGCTGCTGTGGCCAATCCCCAATCCCGAATCTCCAATCCCCCAAAATCCATGCCCATCGAAATCGAACGCAAATTCCTGGTGACCGGCGATGGCTGGCGCGCTGCCGCGCATGCGGTGATCCCGATGGCGCAGGGCTATATCAACGATCAGGCCGCCTTGCGCAGTGGTACGCAGAACGCGTCGGTGCGGGTGCGTATCCAGGGCCAGAGCGCGTTTCTCAATCTGAAATCGCGCGAGGTGGGGCACACGCGGCAGGAGTTCGAGTATCCGATTCCGGTGGTCGAGGCGCGTGCGCTGCTGGCGCTGTGCGTCGGCGGTTTGATCGACAAGCGCCGGCATCTGGTCCAGTACCAGGGGCATGTGTGGGAAGTGGACGAATTCCTTGGCGACAATGCCGGGCTGGTGGTGGCCGAGATCGAACTGGAACATGCCGACCAGGCCTTCGCCAGGCCTGCGTGGGTCGGCGCGGAAGTCACCGACGACGTGCGTTACTACAACCTGGCGCTGGCCTCGCATCCGTTCAAGAAGTGGAGCGGGGATGTGTGATTCGGGATTCGGGATTGGGCATTCGGGATTCGTAACAGCTAACGCGATGCGTCGGACTTGGGCTGATTGCGTTGCGACTCCCCACTCCCTGCCTTGGTATTGGGTTTATGCTTTGCGCATCCCCAATGACGCATCTCCAATCCCCGCCCATGCGCATCGATATCTGGTCTGACGTGGTCTGTCCCTGGTGCTGGATCGGCAAGCGCCGTTTCGAGCAGGCGGTGGCCGCGCTTGGTGCGCAGGCGCCGGCGCTGGACATCCATTACCACGCGTTCCAGCTCGATCCCGAGGCCGGCCTGGAGCCGACGCCGCTGCGTGATGCGCTGGCGCAAAAGTTCGGCGGTACTGCGCGTGTGGAGCAGATGCTGGCGCAGACCCAGGCCACTGCGCGCGCCGAAGGCCTGCCGTTCGACTTCGGGCGCGGGCAGGTGCAGGTCAGTACCCTGCGTGCGCATCGGCTGATCTGGCTGGCCAGCCGCGAGGGCGATGTCGAGGCCGTGATCGAAGCGCTGTTCCATGCGTATTTTGCCGAAGGCCAAAACGTCGGCGCGACCGAAACGCTGGTGGCCGCCGGCGCCGCTGGCGGCCTGGACGAGGCGCGCGTGCGTGCGCTGCTGGACTCCGACGAAGGCGTCGTTGCCGTCCAGGCGCAACTGGCGCAAGCCGCTGCGCTGGGAATCCGTGCGGTGCCCAGTTTCGTCATCGACGGACGCAGCCTGATCCAGGGCGCGCAGCCGCCGGAAAGCTTCGCGCAGGCGTTGTTGCAGCTGGCGGCCGAATCGGCGCCGATCGGTGGTCCCGATGCCTGCGGGCCGGACGGCTGCGCGGTATGAACGGCCGGCGGCGCGATGCGACTGCCGGCAGCTGAGAGATGACGCCCACCCGCTCGAAGACGGTTGCGGTGATCGGTGCCGGGTTGGCCGGGCTTGCCTGCGCGCAACGGCTGCAGGCGGCGGGTTTGGCGGTGACGCTGTTCGAGCAGGACACTCTGCCCGGCGGACGCATGCGCAGCTGTGGCGGCGATGGCTGGCAGTGCGATCACGGCGCGCAGTATTTCACCGCACGCGCCCCGGCGTTTGCCGCAGTGGTGGATGCGTGGATCGCGCGCGGCGCCGCGGCGGCCTGGCCTGCGCGCGTCGCCAGTTGGGATGGCACCGCCCTGCGTGCGTCGCACAGCGGGTTGACGCGCTTTGTCGGGGTGCCGGACATGGCCGCACCGGCACGTGCGCTTGCGGCCGACCTCGATGTTCGGTTGGGCACCTGCGTGCGGTCACTGCAACGCAATGGCGACGCCTGGCAGCTGGAGCTGGCGGAGGACGCGACGACACGCCCCTTCGACACTGTGCTGCTGGCGGTTCCGGCGCCGCGTGCGGCTGCCTTGCTAGCGGGCCTCGCACCCACGCTGGCGACGCTTGCCGCCACTGCACGGATGCAGCCGGCCTGGGCGGTGGTGCTGCGTTTCGACCTGGCGGTCGATCCCGGCTACGACGCCTTGTTCGTCAACGCTGGCCCGGTGCGCTGGGTGGCACGCAACTCCAGCAAGCCGGGGAGGGCGGGCGTGGAAACCTGGCTGCTGCATGCCACTGCCGATTGGAGTCAGGCGCATCTGGACGCAACGCCTGAGGCCGTGATCGCCAGCCTGTTGCCGGTGCTGGCCGCGCTCGGCCTGCCACCACCGCACTCCTGCGATGCATACCGCTGGACGGTGGCCAGCACCGAGCCTGCGTTGCAGATCGGCTGTGCCTGGGAGGCGCGGCCGGGCATCGGCATCTGCGGCGACTGGCTGGCCGGCGGCAAGGTCGAGGGGGCCTGGCAAAGCGGTGTGGCGTTGGCAGCGCGGGCGTGTGCCGGCGACGCCGCGGGCAGCGGTCAGGATTGATGTGGTGGCAGGCACAGCTGGCCACACCCCGCAGGCTGCCGCGCACACAGTGCGGCTGATCCTGGGCGATCAACTCAATCGGCAACACAGCTGGTTCGATGCGATCGATGCGGGCGTGGTCTACGTGCTGATGGAAGTGCGCGAGGAAACTGACTACGTGCTGCACCACGCGCAGAAGATCCTGGCGATCTTCGCGGCGATGCGCGCGTTCGCCGCGCACTTGCGGCAGGCCGGTCACCGGGTGCGTTATGTGGCCATCGACAACCCCAGCAATCGGCATGCGATCCCCGCCAATCTGGACGCGCTGATGGCGCATTACCGCGCCAGCCGGCTGGAGTACCAGGCGCCGGACGAATGGCGCCTGGATCAGGCATTGCAGCACTGGTGCGCGCGCCAGCCGTTCGCCACGCGCATGATCGATAGCGAGCATTTCCTGACCGAACGCGATGAGGTCGCCGGCTGTTTTCGCGCCGGTAGCCAATGGCGCATGGAAGTGTTCTACCGAAAGATGCGCCGTCGCCACCGGATCCTGCTCGATGCCGCGGGCGAGCCGGAAGGCGGGCGCTGGAATTTCGATCACGACAACCGTGCGCCATGGCCGGGCGATCCGCCCGCGCCGCAGGAGTGGCGCGCAGCGCACGATCACCGCGCGCTGTGGAGCAGTATCGAAGCAGCCGGCGTCCGCAGCTTCGGCGCACCAAACGCCGACGCGCTACCGTGGCCGCTGGACCGCGACGAAGCCTTGCAGCACCTGGATGCCTTCATGACGCATGCGTTGCCGCACTTCGGTCGCTACGAAGATGCGATGAGCACGCGCAGCCCGCGGCTGTTTCATTCGCTGCTGTCGTTCGCGCTCAACGTCAAGCTACTGCATCCGCGCGAGTTGATCGCGCGCGCGGAGGCGGCGTTGCACGACGGGCATGCGCCGCTGGCATCGGTGGAGGGCTTCATCCGCCAGATCCTGGGCTGGCGCGAATACGTGCGCGGCGTGTACTGGTCGCAGATGCCCGCCTATGCGCAGTCCAACCAGCTCGACCAGCATGCACCGCTACCGCACTGGTTCTGGGACGGGCAGATCGGCATGCGCTGCCTGGCCGATGCGATCGGCAATTCGCTGGCCAACGCGCACGCGCACCATATCCAGCGGCTGATGGTGATCGGCAATTTCGCGCTGTTGGCGGGGCTGGAGCCGCAGGCGCTGCATCGCTGGTACCTGGGGGTCTATATCGATGCGTTCGAATGGGTGGAACTGCCCAATACGGTCGGCATGAGCCAGTTCGCCGATGGCGGCCTGCTCGGCAGCAAGCCCTACATCAGCGGCGCAGCCTATATCGACCGCATGAGCGATTACTGCGGGGGCTGCCGCTACCAGCGCAAGGCGCGGGTCGGCGCGCAGGCCTGCCCGTACAACGCGCTGTACTGGGATTTCCTGGCGCGGCAGCGCACGCTGCTGGGTGCCAACGAGCGCCTGGCGCTGCCGTACCGGCAACTCGACGCCATGGCACCGGAGGTGCTGGAGCAGGTACAGGCGCAGGCCGCGTACTGGCGGGCAAATCTGGAGGTGCTCTGAGGCACGGCCGGCGGGCCGCGGCGGGGCCGAGACGGCGGCAAACGCGCGCCTGCCTGAATGCGCGATCTGACGCTGCAACGCGCATCTGCGACAATGCCGCGCTGCGCCAACCTGGCGCCTGGCCCGGGAGTCCCCCAACATGCTTCTGATCGGCGTTGCCGGTACCGAACTCAGCGCACAGGAACGCGACTGGCTGCAGCACGACGCGGTCGCCGGCGTAGTGCTGTTCACGCGCAACTTCGCCTCGCGCACGCAGGTGGCCGAGCTGTCTGCGTCCATCCGCGCGGCCGCACCGCGCCCGGTGCTGATCTGCGTGGACCAGGAGGGCGGGCGCGTACAGCGCTTTCGCGACGGCTACAGCGCGCTGGCGCCGCTGCAGAGCTTCGGCGTGCAGTACGCGCAGGACCCCGAGGCCGCGCTCGCCGCTGCGCGCGCGCATGCGCAGCTGATGGCCAGCGAGGTGCGTGCCAGCGGCGTGGACCTGAGCTTCGCGCCGGTGGTGGATCTGGGCCGTGGCAACCGCGCCATCGGCGACCGTGCCTTCAGCGACGACCCGCAGGTCGTGGCCAGCTTCACCCGCGCCTATGTGCAGGCGCTGCACGGCGCCGGCATGGCCGCCACGCTCAAGCATTTCCCCGGCCACGGCACCGTGCTGGAGGACACCCACGTCGACCATGCCAGCGACCCGCGGCCGCTGGAGGTCCTGCTGGCCGAGGATCTGGTGCCGTTCGTGGCCGGCATCGAGGCCGGCGCCGATGCGGTGATGATGGCGCACGTGGTCTACCCGCAGATCGCCCCGGAACCGGCCGGCTATTCGCCGCGCTGGATCGAGCAGATCCTGCGCGGGCAACTGGGCTTCCGTGGCGTGGTGTTCTCCGACGACATCGGCATGGCCGCCTCGTTCAGCGCCGGCGGCGTGGCGGGCCGGGTGCATGCGCATCTGGATGCCGGCTGCGACGTGGTGCTGGTCTGCCACCCGGAACTGGTCGATGAATCGCTGCAGGCCGTGGCCGGCCGCAGCCTCAATACCGCAGCATTGATCGGCCTGATCGGCCGCGGCGCGCTTGGCTGGGATGGCCTGCTCGCCGGCTCCGACGCCGCATTCACCACTCCCCTTTCCGCCTCTTTCGGAACAACTGCCTGATGTCCACGCTCACCATTTCCCAGGCCCTGGCCCAAGCCGACCTGCTGGTCGACCGCCCTGCCATCGATGCGGCCGTTGCCAGCATCGCCGACGCGATTGCGCGCGACTATGCTGGCGAAGTGCCGGTGTATCTCACCATCATGCACGGCGCGCTGCCGTTCTCCGGCCAGCTGGCGCTGGAGCTGGGCGCACGCGGCCAGGACCTGCAGTTCGATTACCTGCACGCCACCCGTTACCGCGGCGAAACCACCGGCGGCGAGCTGGTGTGGAAGCACCGTCCGGCCACTGCGCTGTTCGGCCGCCGGGTGATCCTGGTCGACGACATCCTCGATGAGGGCTACACGCTGCAGGGCGTGCGCCAATGGTGCCTGGAGCAGGGCGCCACCGACGTGCGCGTGGCGGTGCTGACCGTCAAGCGTCACGACCGTTGCGTGCCTGGCGTGGCCGCCGATTATGTCGGCGTGGAAGTGGCCGACCGTTACGTGTTCGGTTTCGGCATGGACGTCAACGAGCAGCTGCGCGGCATTCCCGCCATCTACGCGATGAAGCAGTAACTGCCGCAGCGTGCCCGCATTGCCGCGGGCAGCCCGGCGCGCACGCGTGCGCGCACCGTCATGTTTTTTTTGTAGCAGAGGTTGCTTGTGTCCCCCAATTCCATCGCATTGGCCGTCATCGGCGGCACTGGCGTCTACAAGCTCGCCCAGCTGGACGAGGTGCAGACGCACGCTATCGAAACGCCGTATGGCGCGCCCTCCGGCCCGATCCACGTCGGCATGTTGCTGGGCCACCGCGTGGCGTTCCTGGCGCGCCATGGCGAAGGCCATTCGCTGCCGCCGCACAAGGTCAATTACCGCGCAAACATCGCTGCGCTGCAGCAAATCGGCGCTGCGCGCGTGCTGGCGCTCAACACCGTCGGCGGCATCACCGAGCAGTTCGGTCCGCGCGTGCTGGCCTGCCCGGATCAGCTGATCGATTACACCTGGGGCCGCGTGTCCACCTTCTGCGAAGAGCCGGGCAGCGAAGTGCAGCACGTGGATTTCGGACATCCGTATTCGCCGATGTTCCGCAGCAAGGTCATCGCCGCCGCCAAGGTGACCGGCGTCACGATGGTTACCGGCGGATGCTACGGAGCCACCCAGGGACCGCGGCTGGAAACGATTGCAGAGATCGCCCGCATGCGTCGCGACGGCTGCGATCTGGTCGGCATGACCGGCATGCCCGAAGCCGGTCTTGCACGCGAAAAAGGCCTGGAATATGCGTGTTTGGCGATCGTGGCCAACTGGGCGGCCGGCTGCGGCGACGCGCAGGAAATCACCATGGCGGAGGTGTTGGCCAACGTCGATGCCGCCTCGTCCGGATTGCCGGAGCTGATTGGCGAACTTGCACGCGGGTGATTGTCATCGGGGCATAAGCTTTGCATACTCGGCGCGTACGCATTGCCGTACACCACCCATTAATTATTGCAAAGGTCTCGCATCACCATGCCGAACGGTACCGTCAAGTGGTTCAACGACGCCAAGGGATTTGGCTTCATCTCACCGGAGGACGGCAGCGCCGATGTCTTCGCGCACTTCTCCGCGATCAACTCCAAGGGCTTCCGCAGCCTGCAGGAAGGCCAGCGCGTCAGTTATGACGTGACCCAGGGCCCCAAGGGTGCCCAGGCTTCGAACATCACGCCGGTCGAGTGATGTGACTCGATTGTGCGGTTGAAGAACCCCGCCACGGCGGGGTTTTTTTTGCACCGGTCCATGCGGGGTCGGTGAGCTTCAAAGAGCGAAGGACATGCAGCGAACATTGCGGATTGCGGTAGTGGGCTATGGCACGGCGGGGCAGGCACTGGCCGCGCTGCTGGGCGCCGACGGGCATCGACTGGACGTGTTCGAACGCGCTGCCGCGCCCGGGCCGGTGGGCGCAGGGTTCCTGCTGCAGCCCAGCGGCTTGCAGGTGCTGTGGAAGATGGGATTGCTGCCGCAGGCGCTTGCGCATGGCGCGCCGGTGCGCCGGCTGTATGGCGAAACGCCGTGCGGACGCGCGGTGATGGACATGCAGTATCGCGACCTGGATGCGCGGCTGATGGGCCTGGGGATGCAGCGCGGCGCCTTGTTCACGCTGTTGCGCGAGGCCTGGCCGGAGCACGCGCAACTGCATGTGGATACGCAGATCACCGCCATCGATCACGACGGCGTGCGCGTGCAGGACCAGCGTGGGCACTGGCATGGCCGCTACGATCTGATCATCGCCGCCGATGGTTCCGCATCGGCCTTGCGCGCGCAGGCGCAGGGCACGCGGCTGGATCGGGTGTATTCGTGGGGGGCGTTGTGGTGTCTGCTGCCGCGCGAGGACTGGCCGTTTGTCGACGAGTTACGCCAGCGCTATATCGGCGCGCGCAAGATGATCGGCCTGCTGCCGGTGGGCACGCGCCCGGGCGACGACACCCCGCGGCTGAGTTTTTTCTGGAGCCTGCCGTGCAGCGATTTTTCCGCATGGGAACAGCGCGGCATTGCCGCATGGCGCGAGGAGATCGCGCAGATGTGGCCGCAGGCGCATGCGCGTCTGGACAGTGTGCAGGTGCATGGCGCACTGGCGCGTGCCAGTTACCGCGACGCGGTGGTCAAACGCTGGCATCGCGGCCGTTTCGTGCTGGCCGGCGATGCTGCGCATGCGATGAGTCCGCAGCTGGGGCAGGGCGTCAACATGGCGCTGCTGGACGCATTGGCGCTGCGCGATGCCTTGCGGGCCGGTGCCGATCTGGATGCGGCCTTGCAGCGCTACCAGCGCGAGCGCCAGGCGCATGTGGCGATCTACCACCGCTGGAGCCGTTGGCTGACGCCGCTGTTCCAGTCCGAACGCGATCTGTGGGCGCACGGGCGCGACCTGCTGCTGCACCCGATGGGGCGCGTGCCCGGCGGGCGCGGACACATGTTGCGCGTGCTCAGCGGCACCCAGCACGGCTGGTTCGGCAAACTGGCATTGGCGCCGGAGTTCGTGGAGGCCTTGTCGCAACCGGTGCCGCGTGTGGCCGTCGACAAGGCCGAAGCGGCCGCATAGAGGCCGTCGCGGCCCACGCACGGCCGCGCCCGCTAGCGCACCGGCAATGCCAGCGCATCGTCTTCCACGCAGGCAACCAGGCGTTCGCCTTCGACCAGCGTCGGCACGATGCCGGCGGTGAAATGCGAGAACGCCGGCAGGATGGTGACGCGCTCGCGCAACCAGAACGCCGGCCAGCGACGCGCCATGCCGGGCAGTGCGGCCAGCGGATGCAGATGCCCGCACAGCACGTGCCCGGTCGGATGCGGCAGCGGATCATGGCGCAGTACGAAGGGGCCATCTTCCACCTGTTCGCCGGCCGGCTCGATATGCAGATCGGCGCCGGCCAAGGCGCGGTCGTGATTGCCGCGGATGGCGATCACGCGCAATGCGCAATGCCGCTCGCGCCACGCGCTCCAGCGGCGATGCCAGGCTGCGCGCGGTGCAGGGCCATGCAGCAGGTCGCCGAGTATCCACAACGCGTCCACCTCGCGCTGTTCCAGCAGCGCATCCAGCCGTTCCAGATCATGCGCGGTGCCGCCGGCCGGCATCCCGATGCCGGCGCGACGGAACACATCGGCCTTGCCCAGATGCAGGTCGGCGATCAACAAGGCGCGTTGTGCCGGGCGATACAGTGCGCGTTCGCCGAGCAGTTCCACCGTTTCGCCGGCCAGCTGCAGCTGCACGCTATCGCCCATGTTTGCGCTCCAGTTGTTCGGCAGCACGCAACACGCGGGCCTTCCAGTCTTCGGTACTAAGTTGGCCGCGCACACGTTCGGCCCATAGCGGAAACGACAACGGGGTGAGGCTGCGCGGTTTGCACAGGCGCAGGTCGCGCCGCGCGCAATCTTCCAGCGCATGTGCAAGCCGTGCCAGCTCGAGCTGGCCTTCGAATACTTCGCGCTCGGCCTGCGCGAGCAGCAGATGATCCGGATCGAAACGCTGCAACACGTCGTACAGCAATCCGCTGGAGGCCTGCAGCTGACGCAGGCTGCGTGGTGCACGGCCGGGCAACGATGGCGACAGCAAACCGGCCACGCGCGCAATCTCGCGGAACTGGCGGCGTGCCAGCTCGCCCAGGTTGAGGCTGTCGCGCAGATCGGCAAACAGGCCCTCCGGCGACAGCAAGGCCTGCAAGACGCCCGCATCGAGGTCCACGTCCTGCGCCGGCGACAGCACAAAGCCGTAATCGTTGGCAGCAAAACTGAAGGTATTGCGCTGGCGCCGGCCCCAGCGCGCCGCCAGCAACGCGGCCAGCCCTTCGTTGACCTGGCGGCCGGCGAACGGATACACGAACACGTGCCGGCCATCGCGGGCCTTGATGCTTTCCACCAGCAGATGGTCAGGGCCGGGCAACGAGGACAGTGACGATTGCAGGCGCAGCAACGGTGCCAGCGCCTGCATCTCCGGCGCGTCGCCGGGATCGGCAAACACCGCTTCGACCTCGTGGCCCAGGGCCGACGACAATGGCATGCGCCCGCCCATCCACTTGGGCACCACGCCGCTGCCGCCCTTGGCCACGCGCACATAGGCGGTCATGTCTTCCAGCCGCACCAGCTCCAGCAAACGGCCGGCAAATTGAAACCGGTCGCCACGGCGCAGACGGCCGACGAACTGTTCCTCCACCGCGCCCAGGCGCCCGCCGCGCAGGAACTGCACGCGCACGCTGCCGTCGCTGGTGATCGTGCCGATGGACAGGCGATGCCGCAGCGCCACGCGCCGATCGATGACGCGATACACGCCCTGTTCGTCGCGCACGACCTTGTGGAAATCCGGGTAATGCGCCAGCGCGCTGCCGCCTTGCACGATGAAGTCCAGCACCGCCTGCCAGGTGGCATGATCCAGTGCTGCAAACGCATCGGTGCCGCGCACCTGCTCGAACACTGCATCGGCCTGAAAGCCGCCACCCAGTGCCAGGGTCACGCAGTGCTGCGCCAACACATCCAGCGACAGCCGCGGCGGCGGCCGCGCTTCGATCTGGCCGTGCGCGATGGCGCGCCGCGCGGCTGCATACTCCACCAGCTCCAGCGCATGCGAGGGCACGCACACCACATGCCCGGATTCGCCCGGACGGTGGCGCGCGCGGCCGGCGCGTTGCAGCAGGCGCGCAATGCCCTTGGGGCTGCCGACCTGCAGCACCTGATCGACGGCGGGGAAATCCACGCCCAGGTCCAGGCTGGAGGTGGCGACCACGCAGCGCAGGCTGCCATCGCGCAAGCCGTGTTCGGCGGCCGCTCGCAAGGACGGGTCCAGCGAGCCGTGATGCAGCGCGAGCGTGGCCAGGTCGTCCGGCCACACCGCACTCAAGGCCTGATGCCACAACTCGGCCTGCGCGCGCGTATTGGTGAACACCAGGCTGGTGCGCTGCTGCATGATCTTCTGCAGTACGCGCGCCAGCTGCGCCAGGCCCAGATGCCCGGCCCACGGAAAGCGCTCGCCGCTGTCGGGCAGCAGCGTTTCCAGGGTCATCGCGCGGGGTTTGACGCCCGAGACCAGCGCAGCATCGGGAAGATGCGGCAGCAGCACGTCGCGTGCCTGCGCCAGGTTGCCCAGCGTCGCCGACAGGCCCCAGATGCGCAGCGCCGGCGCCCAGCCGCGCAGCCGCGCCAGGCACAGCTGCAGCAACACGCCGCGCTTGTTGCCGAGCAGCTCATGCCATTCGTCGACGATCACGCAGCGCAGCGCCGACAACTGTGGCGCGGTGTCGGGGTAGGACAACAGCAAGGCCAGCGATTCGGGCGTGGTGACCAGCACATCGAGCTTGCCGCTGCGCGCCAGCCGCTTGTCGCGCGCGCTGGCGTCGCCGGTCCGCAGGCCCACCTGCCAATCCAGCCCCAAGGCCTCCACCGGCTCGCGCAGGGCGCGTGCGGTATCGGCGGCGAGTGCGCGCAGGGGCGTGATCCACAGCACCTGCAGCGTGCGTTGCTGTTGGCGCCGCGCGGCCGGCGCGGGCTTGCTCGTCGGCTTGCGTCCACGCGTGGACAAGGCCTCCAGCAATGGCCCGCCGAAGGCAGCCAGCGTCTTGCCGCTGCCGGTGGGCGTATGCAGCAAGCCGGACTCGCCGGCGAGATAGCGCTTCCACACATCGCGTTGAAATGGCAACGGCGCCCAGCCGCGCTGCGCGAACCAGGCACGCCATTGCTGCAAGGGCGTGCCGCGCGTCTGCTGCGCGGCACTCACCGTGCCAGCGCCTGCAGGCTGCTCAGGTGATCGGCCTCGCTCATCGGCTTGTCCTGCCGCCAGCGCAGGATGCGTGGGAAACGCACCGCAATGCCGGACTTGTGCCGCGCGCTGCGGTTGACCGCTTCGAACCCCAGCTCGAAGACGTGATGCGCGGTGACCGCACGCACCGGGCCGAAGCGCTCGGTGGTGTTGGCGCGGATCCAGCGATCCAGCTGCAGGATCTCCTTGTCGTCCAGACCCGAGTAGGCCTTGGCGATCGGCACCAGCTGGCCCTCGTGCCATAGCCCGAAGGTGTAGTCGGTATACAGCGTGCTGCGGCGGCCGTGGCCGGCCTGCGCATACAGCAGCACCGCGTCGATGGTGAGCGGGTCGATCTTCCATTTCCACCAGTCGCCGCGGCGGCGGCCAGACTGGTAGATCGAGCTGGCGCGCTTGAGCATCAGCCCTTCCACACCGCGCTCGCGTGCATCCAGGCGCACCTGCGCCGCCGCCTGCCAGTCGCCGACCCGCACCAACGGCGAGGCGACGATGCGCGGGTCGGCGAGCGTACCCAGCACCCCTTCCAGCAACGCGCGGCGCTCCTGCAAGGGACGTTCGCGCAAGTCCTCGCCGCCGAGCTCAAGCAGATCGTAGGCCACCACCCGCGCCGGCGCCGCCGCCAAGGTCTTTGGCCCGGGCTTGAGCCGCTGGATGCGCGTCTGCAACGCGGTGAACGGCATTGGCAAGGGCTGCTCCGGTTGCCAGGCCAGCAGCTCGCCGTCGATGACGGTGCCATCGGGCAACTGCAGCGCGGCCTGTTCGATTTCCGGGAAGCGGCCATCCAGGCGTTCTTCGCCACGCGACCACAGCGCCGCTTCGCCCGCGCGTCGAATCAGCTGCAGGCGGATGCCGTCCCACTTCCATTCCAGCAACCAGTCATCGACCGCGCCCAGCGTTTCGACCTCGGCTTCGAGTGGCGATGCGAGAAAGAACGGGTAGGGCTGTTGACGATCGCCGGGCAGTTCTTCGGCAGTCAGCAGGTTGGCCAGATAGGTCGGATGCGGCCGCCAGCTGCCGAGCATGCGCTGCGCGATGCGTGCGATCTCGATTCCTGACATCTCCGCCAGCGCCTGCTGCACCAGGCGCTGCGACACGCCCACGCGCAAGGCGCCGGTCAGCAGCTTGTTGAACACCAGGCGCTCGTCGAAGGCCAGGCTGCGCCACGCCTGCACGATGCAGGCCTTGCGCACCTCGACATCTTTATTTGCGACCGGCAGCAACCGCTGCTCGATCCAGTCGGCCAACGGCAGATCGGCCGCTTCGGTGATCGGGTCGTCCAGCAACAAGGCCAAGGTCTCGGCCAGGTCGCCGACATGGTCGTAGCTGTCGGCCACCAGCCAGTCGGCGATGCCGGCGGCTTCGGTGATCCATTCGCGCAATTCGCCACTGCTGGCAATGCGCATGCGCGTGCCGGCCACCTTGCCGCCGGCCAGCAGGTACAGCGCCCACGCCGCATCCAGCGGCGGTGCGCTGCTGAAGTAGGCGACCAAGGCCGCACGCTTGTCGAGCGTGCCGGTACTGCGATCCAGGGTGCGGTACAACGCGGCAAATCGCTTCACGCCGGGCCCTGCAGGTATGCGCGGTCGTCGGCAGCACGCAGCTCCAGTGCGCGGCGCGTAAACGCGCTCAGGCAGCGTGGACGCCGGTAGGGCCGCGGCGGCCCGATCACCGCGGCCGGCACGGCGCGATGTAGGCGAAATGCCAATGCGTGCCGGCGGAACGCGAGGGCGCCGGTCAGACGCAGACGTGGGCGCGCGCGCGCATAACGGCGTGCAGGCAAGGGGTTCATTCCTCGGCTCCGAAATCGGTACGGAAGGCTTCGGCAGCGACGCCGCGCTCCAGCAGGTGCTGGATCAAGGCATCGGTGTTGCCGTGGGTGGCGATCACCCGCCGTGCGCCGGTGTCTTCGATGGTGCGCAGCAGGTCCGGCCAGTCGGCATGATCGGACACCACGAAGCCGCGGTCGTAATTGCGCCGACGGCGGTTGCCGCGAATGCGCATCCAGCCCGATGCGAAGCCTTGTTGCGCATGCCGGAAGCGACGGATCCAGGCACTGCCGGCCGCCGATGGCGGCGCCAATACCAGTTGCCCGGCATAGTCGGCGCCACGCGCGTGTTCGCTGACCGGTTGGGTGTCCAGCATCGGGATGCCGGCCTGGCGATACACCTCCACGCCCACGGCGATGGCGCCATGCAGCAACGCCGGTTGCGTATCCCAGGCGCGCAATTCGGCCAGCACGCGTTGCGCCTTGCCCAGGGCATAGCAATACAGAATGGCCGCCTCGCCACGTTCGGCGCATTCGTGGCGCCAGGCGACGATGTCGGCCGCGACATCGGAAGTGTCCGGCCAGCGATACACCGGCAGCCCGAAGGTCGCTTCGGTGATGAAGGTGTCGCAGGGCACCACTTCGAATGGCTTGCAGGTGGGATCGTGCTGGCGCTTGTAGTCGCCCGAGGCGACCCAGACTTCGCCATCCACCTCGATGCGCACCTGCGCCGAGCCGAGCACATGCCCGGCCGGATGCAACGACACCCGCGCGCGTCCCAGATCGAACGCTTCGCCGTCGGCATGCGTGTGATAGACCTGCTCGCCGAGGCGCCATTGCAGGATCGGCAGGCTCTCGTGCGTGCAGTGGTACTCGCCCATGCCGCTGCGTGCGTGGTCGCCGTGTCCGTGGGTGATCACCGCACGTGGCACCGGCCGCCAGGGATCGATATGGAAATCACCCTGCGGGCAATACAGGCCTTCGGGCCCGAGCACCACCAGATCGCCAGATTGTTCGTTGCCGTTGCGCATGCGGCAACTCTGGCCAAGCCGGTGTGCAGATCCTGAGAATGGGAATGGCACGCATCGGTGTACCGATGCGGCAAGCGCTCGCAGACGTTGGTTGCTGATTGCGTGAGTGCGTCATCAAGGCGAATGAAGCGAGTCGATCAAGCGCCTGGCGTGGCGCGGGCTGCGCCTTGAATGCAGCGGGCACCTCAATGCCTCGCCCGGTTCCTCATCGGGGCAGTCAATGGAGATCAGGAAAATAAGATTCGCAAAAGCGAACCCACACAGGCGCTGTCCAGCATCCTCCTCGCCGATTCCCGATTCCCGATTCCCGATTCCCGATTCCCGATTCCCGATTCCCCCAATCC
>NZ_QEZJ01000005.1:0-34996 GCF_003992965.1 Xanthomonas sp. BRIP62409
GGATTGGGGATTGGGGGAATCGGGAATCGGGAATCGGGAATCGGGAATCGGGAATCGGGAATCGGGAAAGCATCCGCGGCGCGGGGGGCTGGTGCAACCACTGTGACTGCCCATGCAAGCAGAGCCGCCACGGCCGCTTTCAACCGGCTGGCGGCGTGACGCGACCTGGTTCAGCGTACTGCGCCTATGCGGCGGTGCCTCTCCACGATGCACCAACGACCACGCGCCGTCTCGGGACCGGCGCCGCTGCGATCAGAGGATCGGCACCAATCCCGCACCGAAGGCGGTCAGCATCCGCACCAGCAGCCACTTCGGGCCGACGTTGACCTCGGGGAAATCGCCTACCGCCACATAGCACTTACGGAACTGCGGGTCCTGGCGCTTGAGCGGGAACGGGCAACCCGGCCCCGGCTGGAACTCGTAGTTGGTGGCGTAGCGCCAGGGCCAGAAATCCAGCACCGGCAAGGCTTCGGACACCTTGCCCACGCTGTAGTTCAACCCGCTCAGCACCGGCGGCTTTTCGCGCGGGGCCACGGTCCAGGCGTTTTCCGGCGCCATGTCGCGCGCGATGCTGGCCGCCAGCGCCTGCGCAAAGCGCGCATCGTCGATCACCACCGCCGCTTCGGTGTTGTAGTTCTCGCTGCGCGGATCGAAGTTGTGCGTGCCGATCACGCCGATGCGGCGGTCCACCACCAAGGACTTGGCATGCAGGCCCATGCGCGCACCGGCACGGGTCACCGGCAGCGGCTTGTTGACCGCGCGCGTGCCCAGGAACGACGGCCGCGTCTCGGTGCGCAGCACGCGCCGATCGACCTCGCTGCCGCCGGGCACGCGGCCTGCGCCGCCCCCGCTGCCGCGGATTGCGCCGCCGGCCGTGCCACCACCACCACCACCACTGCCCCGCATCGCATTGCCGGCCGCACTGCCGCCAATCACCCGATTGACGCGACTATCGTCGTCGGCCGGCTCGGCCGCCTCCGGGTTGAACGGATCGGGCACCAGGTTGGCGTAGTCCACCGGTGCATTCAGCGGGAACGGCTTGAACTCGTAGACGTTGAAGCCCAGCTCGCGCATGTTGCGGCGTTTGAACTTGTACGACAGCGCATACACGATCGGGTTGTCGGTGGCGGCCAGGCTGTTGGTGGACACCACGATGCGTGGCGGCTGCGGGCGCTGGCGCAGTGCGCGGAAGATTGCCTGGGCCTGGTCGGACAGCACCAGGTAGGGCGTCTGCAGCAGCACTTCCTGCTGCGCATTGGCGATCAGGCCGTCCAGCTCGGGCGCGGTGGACACGGCCTTGGCGGTGTGTTCCTTGCGGTGCTTCTGCGGCAGATCGGCCACATACAGCACGCGCTGCACCGGCATGGCCGGGGCCACGAACGCCTCGCGCACGAATTGCGGATCGCGCGCCTCCTGGTCGACCCGTTCCACCCGCTCGGGGCGGCGGAACGTGGCTGGCGGCATCTTCGGTGCGCCCTGTTCCAGCAGCAGGCGACCGACATCGTTCAGACGCTCGGCCGGCACGCTGCGGCGCGCGTGCCAGAACGCGTCGAAGTTGGCCGCCATCGCACGCACTTCCGGCCCGGCCAGGATCACGTCGCGGTCGCGGAAGTTGTACTCGCTGTCCCAGTCGTAATAGTCGTCCTGGTAATTGCGCCCGCCGACCACGCCGAGCACGTCGTCCACCACCAGCAGCTTGTTGTGCATGCGCTGGTTGAAGCGACGGAAGCAGCACACCACGCTGCCGGCATAGTCGAAGTAATTGAGCTTGACCTTGCCGAAGGTCGGGTTGTAGATGCGTAGCTGCAGGTTTTCATGGGTGCTGGCCAGCGCACCGAGAATCTGCAGATCGGCGATCGCCGAGAGCTGATCGATCAGGATGCGCACCTTGACCCCGCGCTGCGCCGCATCGGTCAGCGCATCCAGCACCATGCGCGCGCTGTCGTCCTTGTCGAAGATGTAGGTCTGCAGGTCGATGCTGCGGGTGGCACTGCGGATCAGGTTGAGCCGCGCTACCAGCGATTCTTCGCCATGGTCGACGATGGTGGCGTAATGCCGCGGCGCGGCCGGCGTGGAGGCGGTGATCGCCTCGCCACCCAGCGCGCGCAGCGGCGAGGGCTGGGCGCAACGATTGGCCTGCGTGCAGCTGACAACGGTGCTGCGGGCGGCGGCGGCCACCCCGGCGGCACGGTTGCGTTCGATTTGTGACAGGCCGGCACATCCGGTGCCGAGCAACAGCGTTGCCAGCACAATCACCCTCAACAGGAACCTCACGGGCGCCGCGCCTCCTGCAGCCGCCCACGCAGAATGAACGTCACCCTGTCGCCCAGGGCCATCTGCCACGCATTCATTCCGTAACGTCCACGCAGGACCGTACCTCGACTGATCACATCGCAATCATAGCCCGGCCGCGCGCATTCAGCCGGCACCACATGCAGGGTCTCGACGTGGGTGATTCCGCGAATGGTCAGGTTGCCGGTGATGTCACCGCCCTTCTTCACCACCTCCTCGGCGTAGGGACGCGACTCGAATTCCACCACCGGATACTGCGCGACGTCGAAAAAATCCTCGCCGCGCATCCACGCCGTGTAGCGATCCTTGCCGGGAATTTCCACCTGCGTGGCATCCAGACGGAAACGCACCTGCTGGCGTCCGTCCGGCAATTCCGCCAGTTCACCGCGAAAGCGCGGAAAAAACCCCTCGATCTTCATGCCGAAGCGCGTCCTGATCTCGAACCCGAAGCGCGATTGCACCGGATCGATGGAATGCAGCTTCTGCTGCGCCACGCAGGGAAGAGCGACCCAGAGCGCGAGCCAGGCAAACCAGCGCAGCGACGATGGCACGGATCAAGGCCACCAGAAGGCGGTCAGGCGGGCGATGCCTGGTTCGATGGCCGCGTCCAGTGGCAGTGCCAGCAGGGCGATCGCGGCGGTCGGCATGCCGCGGTAGTCGCCGGTCTGGCCGCTGTGCATCAGCGCCGCCAGCCGTTCCAGGCCCGGGTTGTGGCCGACCAGCAGCAGCCGCTCGGCATCGCGGTGTTCGTCCACCAGGCTGGCCAGGGTGCCGGGGGTGGCGTCGTAGATCCGTTCGTCCAGGCGTTGTTCGATATAACCGGTGAGCTCCAGCACCGCTTCCAGCGTCTCGCGCGCACGCCGCGCCGGCGAGCACAGCACGCGGTCGGGCACCAGGCGCTGCTCGCGCAGCCAGCGGCCGGCCGATTCGGCCTCGGCGATGCCGTGCGGGGACAGCGGGCGGTCCAGATCGGCCTGGCCGGTATCGGCCGGCTCGGCGTGGGCGTGTCGCAGCAGTATCAGTTCGCGCATGAAAACACTCCGGTCTAGGATTTCTTGAGCCACTTGAACAGCGGCTCCCAATCCTGTTGATGGTCGCGCACCTGCGCCGAGCGGTAATCGAACAGGCTGCGTCCCAGCCCGGCCATGACCACATAGGCCTGGGTGTCGCGCAGCTGGGCCACCAGGGGATAGGGCCAGGCGCCGATCATCTCGGCAGCTTGCTGCGAGGTCTGGGTCCAGGGGCGGGCGCGGTTGAGCACCAGGCCCACCGGCAGCTTGCGCTGATGCACGCGCGGCACCTTGGCCAGCGTGTTGAGGAAGCCGACCACCGCTTCGATATCCAGCGCCGAGGACAGCACCGGCACCACGATGGCGTCGACATGGTCGAGGAAGCCGCTCAGGTCATCGGCCATTGCACCGGCCGGGGCATCGATGATCAGCTGGTCGGTGCCCTCGGGCACCGCGGCCTGCCAGTTGCGACGGCGGGTGGCATCGATCGGCAGCACCGCACTTTCCAGGCTGGCGCGACGCTGCGCCCAACGCGTGGACGAGCCTTGCGGATCGGCGTCGGCCAGCACGGTGCGCTGGCCCTGCAGGGCCGCATGTGCGGCCAGATTGGTGGCGATCGTGGTCTTGCCGACGCCGCCTTTGGAGGCGGCCACCAGGACTGTCTTCATGCACGCCTCGCTTCCGGGAGCAAGCCGGCAGCGTACACCGCGACGAAGTGAGGAAGTAGTCGAAAGGCGTTAAACGTCCCTCGGCAGGCGCCATCGCGCTGCAACATCGGCCCCGGTACGTGGCCGCTGCCCCATGCAACGACCACGCGGATCAGCGGATCAGCGGGTCTGGCTGCTCGCGGCGCCCGGCTGCCAGTCCGCCGGCGGTTGCGCGGCAATGCCTTGACGCTGCAGTCGCGCGCGCAACGCCGGCACTTCGCCCTGCGTCAGGATCGCATCCAGTGCGGCGACCTGCGCATCGACCGAGGGTGCGCTGCGCTGCAGTTGCTGCTGCAGCCACTGCAGCTCCCGCATCCGCGCCTGCCAGCGGGTGGCGTCGGCGCCGCTGCTCAGTGCGGCCATGCCCTTGGTGCCGATCACGGCCGTGGTCAGGGTGGACTCGTCGTTGGCCACGTTGTTCAGCACGACCATGCACTCGTCGCGTAACGCGGGCGTGGTGGCACCGGGGTTGCAGCGCCGCATCAGATCGCCGAGCGCGGGGAGTGCATGTGCAGACCAGGTACCCATCACGAACATCGCCGCCATGCCGGCGCCCGTGGACGGAAACCCTTGGGCGTCGAGCCGCTCGCGCAAGCTGACCGAGGCCAGCGATGGCCATTGCACGCCGTCGTAGACGGCATAAAGGGCCTGGCCCAGCTCCAGCACACCGCTGTCGAAATGATCGGACTGCACGGCCGCCTGCCAGGCGCGTTCGGCGGCCGCCTGGTCGCCGCGGCGCTGTGCAGCCGCATAGGCGCGCAGATGCACGGCGGCATTGCCGGCATCGGTTTGCTCCAGGAACGCCCGCGCGGCGCCTGGGTCGCAGCGCAATCCGGGGGCACAACCGACCGCTTCCATCCGCGCCACCAACCGGTCGCGCGGCCGCGCGTCCAGGGCACGCTGCAGCCAGGCGCGCTGGATGGGTGCATAGCCTCCGTCTGCGGCCGACACTGCCTCGTCCTCGGCATCGATCCACAGCAGACCGGCCAGGTACAGCTGCCTGGGCTCGCCGCTGGCCGCCATGCTGCGCAGGCGTGCCTGCATGGTCTTGCCGACCTGGCTTACCCAGTGAGTCATCAGCGGATCATCCGCCGGAACCGGTGGGGTGGCGGGCGATGCCGCCAGGGCGGACTGCGCCGCGAAGACGCCGCCAAGCCATAGCAGCGCCGTGGTGATCAAGCGATATCCGTGCATGTGTTGCTCCTGTCCGTGTGGGGCACGCAATGGTGCGCGCCAGCATTTCACACGGGGTACGCCGCATCAAGCGGCCAGGCGCGCCAACAGCCAGGCCCATGCCGGCAGGGTCAGCAGCGACAGCAGGATGCTGTAGCCGACCATCGCCGCGGCCAGGCGCGGCGCCAGCCGGTGCGAGATGGCCAGCGCGGCGGCGGTGATCATGGTGGGCATGGCCGATTCGAGCACGTTGGTCTGCAGCATCGCGCCATGCAGGCCGAGCGCCCAGGACAGCGGCAATGCCAGCACCGGCATCACGGCCAGCTTGAAGACCAGGCCGACGGCCAGCGGCTTGAGCTCGTCCGCAGGCAGGCGCAACTGCAGCGAGAAGCCCACCGCCAACATCACCAGCGGCAGCATCGCGTCGGCCAGGCTCTTCAAGCCCGAGCCGATCCAGGCCGGCGGCTGTTCTGGCATCACCGTCAGCGCGAACAGCAACGCCCACAGCGGCGGAAACCGCAGCACGCGCACCAGGATCAGCTTCGCAGTCGGCGGCGTGTCGCCGCTGTAGCGGGCCAGCACGTACAGCCCGAACGTGGACAGCAGCACGAAGGTGCCGAACTGGTCGTAGACCACCGCATACGGCAGGGCGTGATCGCCGATCAACGCGCGCACCATCGGAAAGCCGATGAAGCTGGAGTTGGTGAACACCACGCACATCAGCAGCGCGGCGTATTCCTCGCGCTTGAACCGCAACAGCCGGCTGCAGCTCCACAGCAGCGGCACGATGAGTGCGGTCAGCAACCACGGCGTGGCGATCACGCCACCGAGCGAGGCATCCAGATGCAGACGCGGCACATAGGTCAGCACCGAAGCCGGCAGGCAGATGTACAACACGATGCGATTGAGCACATCGGCGCTGTTGTCCGGCAGCACCCGCAGGCGCGCGAACAGCAGGCCGAGCCCCAGCATCGCCAGAATCAACGCAAATGCATCCACCGCCATGGCGTGGTCAGGTCCGTGGGAGAGCGACGCTCAGGATCGCATAGTGGGCGTGTCGTGCCTTGATCAGCGACGGGCTGGATCGACGACGGGCTAAATCGGCGAGCATGCCTATGCGTGGCGCAGATCGTTCGCTCAACGCCTGGCGACAGGCATGTCGAGGCTTGCCGCTTCTAGGATCCGGCCCATCACTATCGAACAACGCGAATCACGCACTACTCTTAACCATGTGCACCGACCATCTCGACTGGTCCTTGCCCGCCCACCGTCGCGGGACCTTACGCGGCATGGATGCCGCGTAAGAGCCTACATGGACGTACTTGCGGCGTGTCCCGCGATGGTGGGCGGGCAAGGGCCCTGCAGCAAAGCCACAGATCAACCGCTCTACGATTGAGCCATCGCACGGACGACTGCCTCAAAAGACCGACCCTCTCGACTGGTCCTTGCCCGCTCACCGTCGCGGGACCTTACGCGGCATGGATGCCGCGTAAGAGCCTACATGGACGTACTTGCGGCGTGTCCTGCGATGGTGGGCGGGCAAGGGCCCTGCAGCAAAGCCGCAGATCAACCGCTCTACGATTGAGCCATCGCACGGACGACTGCCTCAAAAGACCGACACTCTCGACTGGTCCTTGCTCGCTCACCGTCGCGGGACCTTACGCGGCATGGATGCCGCGTAAGAGCCTACAAGGACGTACTTGCGGCGTGTCCCGCGATGGTGGGCGGGCAAGGGCCCTGCAACAAAGCCGCAGATCATCCGCTCTACAACTGATCCATCAGCGCTGACCAATCCTTCGAAGCACGACACCCAAAGCAATCGACTTGGAGCGGTGGCTGCGTTGCCCTGCTGTCGCCGGCCGCAAAACGAAGTGCGACGTGATGCACAGCGACGCGCTGCGGGGCTTTCTGCAGCGCGCCGCCGCCGAGTTACGGAAATGCCGGCGGGTTCGCCTGCCATGCGGCAAAAACCTCGGCCAGCGTGGCGCGTTCGGCCTCGCGCCAGTCCGGCAGCAGGGTGGCGTAGCCGGCGGTGCTGCTCCAGCGATCCGGCCAGGTGCGCACAGCGGCGGCATACCACTCGACCGCTTCCTGCTTGCGCCCGGTGCGCCATAGCGCCAATGCCGCAGTGGTCGGCAACCAGGCCGGCGCGGCCGGGCGGCCGTTGGCCAGGGTGGCCCACTGCTGCAAGGCCTTGTCGGCCTGGTCGGCGCGCAACAGATCCCAGCCGTAGTTCCAGGTGATGGCGCGGTATTGCTGGCTGCCACTGGAGACCAGCCCCAGGGCGCCCTGATAGAGCTCGTCGCCCAACTGCGTGCGTCCCCCCGCATAGGCCAGCGACGCCAGCTGCGCGCGCGGTTCGGCAGCGCGGGCGTCACGCTGCACCATCGCCACCAAACGGTCGATCACTGCATCGCCCTGCCCCTGCACGGCCACCACCGCCTTGGTGGTGCCGCGATCTTCGTCGAAATAGAACTCCTTGGGCTTGGGCAGGTTCTGCGCCTGCGCCATCGACCACACGCCCCCGAGCAAGGCCAACATCGCGGCCCATGCGTATTTCCTTTTCACTGGCTTTATCCCCTGACAGCAAACGACCCTTCCCGTTCCCATCGTAACCGCAGCGCGGCGGCTGCGCATCCGCATGCAACGGGCGCGTGAAAGGCGACTGCTACACTTTGGGCCGCCGTTTTGGAATCCGTCGGGCGGGTCATCCGGTTTCGGATGACACGCGCCGGGTCCCAGCCACCCTTTCCGGGCACGCCATGACCAGTACCGCTGCACTCTCTTCTCCCGACGCTGCCAACACGCCGGAGCTCGGCCAGGTCGATGCGGATTACACGCTGGAGCACAAGTACACGCGCGCCGACGGGCGCATCTACTTGTCCGGCGTGCAGGCACTGGTACGGCTGCCGTTGATGCAACGCCTGCGCGATGATGCCGCCGGCCTTGCCACTGCCGGCTTTGTCAGCGGCTATCGCGGCAGCCCGCTGGGCGGCTTCGATCTGGAACTGTGGCGTGCGCGCAAGCACCTGGACGCAGCCAGGGTGACCTTCACCCCCGGCCTCAACGAAGACCTGGCCGCCACCATGGTCTGGGGCACCCAGCAGACCAACCTGTTCCCCGGCGCCAAGGTGCAGGGCGTCTACGGCATGTGGTACGGCAAGGGCCCGGGCGTGGATCGCAGCGGCGATGTGTTCAAGCACGGCAACGCCGCCGGTACCTCGCCGCATGGCGGCGTGCTGGCACTGGCCGCCGACGACCATGCCTGCCGCAGCTCGACCCTGCCGCACGGCTCGGAAGAGGAATTCGTCAGCGCGATGATGCCGATCCTCAACCCGGCCGGGGTGCAGGACATCCTGGACATGGGCCTGCTCGGCTGGGCGATGAGCCGCTATACCGGGCGCTGGGTCGGCTTCAAGACCATCGCCGAGACGGTGGAATCTTCCGCCTCGGTGGACGTGGATCCGTTCGCACGCAGCATCGTGCTGCCGGAGGACTTCGCGCTGCCGCCGGGTGGCTTGAGCATTCGCTGGCCGGACCCGCCGGTGGACCAGGAAATGCGCCTGCATCGCTATGCGATCGCCGCCGCACAGGCCTTCGCACGCGCCAACCGGATCGACAAAGTGGTGCTGGATTCGCCGCATGCACGGCTGGGCATCGTCACCACCGGCAAGAGCTACCTGGACGTGCTGCAGGCGCTGGAATACCTGGGCCTGGAGGCGCAGGCCTGCGCGCAGATCGGCATCCGCGTGTACAAGGTCGGCATGACCTGGCCGCTGGAGCCGGTGGGCATCAGCGCGTTTGCGCGTGGGCTCGACGACATCGTGGTGGTGGAGGAGAAGAAGGCCTTCATCGAGCGCCAGATGAAGGAGCTGTTCTACAACTGGCCGGCCAGCGCCGGTGCGCGGCCGAGCATCGTTGGCAAGTACGACGAGCAGGGCGAATGGATCCTGCCCTCCACTGGCGAGCTGACCCCGGCCACGATCGCGGCAGTGATCGGCAAGCGCATCCAGCGCTTTGCGCTGCCCTCCAGCGCGATGACCGAGTCGATCGACCACCGGCTGCGCTGGATGGAGACCAAGGAAGCCGAAATGGCCTTGCCGCGTGCGCTGTTCCCGCGCGTGCCGCATTACTGCTCCGGTTGCCCGCACAACACCTCCACGGCGGTGCCGGAAGGCGCGCGTGCGCTGGGCGGGATCGGTTGCCATTACATGGTGACCTGGATGAACCGCTCCACCGACACCTTCACCCATATGGGCGGCGAAGGCGTCACCTGGTCGGGGCAGGCGCCGTTCACCGAGACGCCGCACGTGTTCCAGAACCTGGGCGATGGCACCTATTTCCACAGCGGCTCGCTGGCGATCCGGCAGTCGGTGGCCACCGGCGTCAACATCACCTACAAGATCCTCTACAACGATGCGGTGGCGATGACCGGCGGCCAGCCGGTGGACGGCACGCTCACCGTGCCGGACATCGCGCACCAGCTGCGTGCCGAAGGCATCCACGCGATCATCGTTGTCAGCGACGACATCGGCAAATGGACGCGCCGGCGCGAGCGCTTCCCCAGCAACGTGGCGTTTCACGATCGCAGCGAGCTGGATGCGGTGCAGCAGCATCTGCGCACGATCAAGGGCGTGTCGATCCTGATCTACGACCAGACCTGCGCCACCGAAAAACGCCGCCGCCGCAAGCGCGGCAAGCTGATCGACCCGCCCAAGCGCGTGATGATCAATTCGCTGGTGTGCGAGGGCTGCGGCGATTGCGGCGAAAAGAGTTTCTGCGTGTCGGTGTTGCCCAAGGACACCGAATTCGGCCGCAAGCGGCAGATCGACCAATCCAACTGCAACAAGGATTATTCCTGCGTGTCGGGCTTTTGCCCGAGCTTTGTCACCGTGCATGGAGGTGCACCGCGCAAGGGCAAGCAGCGCGATGCCAGCGCATTGCTGGACAACCTGCCCGCGCCGCCGCAACGCACCACGCTGGAACAGCCCTGGAACATCCTGATCACCGGCGTCGGCGGCACCGGCGTGGTGACCATCGGTGCGCTGCTCGGCATGGCCGGGCATCTGGAAGGCAAGGGTGCCACGGTGCTGGACCAGACCGGGCTGGCGCAGAAGGGCGGCGCGGTGACCACGCATATCCGCATCGCGCGCCGGCCGGCCGATATCCACGCGGTGCGCATCGCCGCCGGCGAAGCGGACCTGGTGCTGGGCTGCGACATGGTGGTGGTCAACGATTACTGGGCCCTGTCCAAGGTGCGCGACGGCCGCACCCAGGTGGTGCTCAACACCTACGAAGCGATGCCGGGCAACTTCACCACCCAGCCGGATCTGCAGTTCCCCGCCGCCGAGATCATCGCCGGCGTGCGCACCGCCCTGGGCGGCCAGGAACCGCTGTTGCTGGACGCCACGCAACTGGCGACCGCGCTGCTGGGCGATGCGATCGCCAGCAACCTGTTCGTGCTCGGCTATGCCTGGCAGCACGGGCTGGTGCCGCTGTCGCATGCGGCCTTGATGCGCGCGATCGAGCTCAATGGCGCGGCGGTGGCGATGAACCAGCAGGCGTTTACGTGGGGGCGACTGGCGGCGGTGGATCTGCCGGCGGTGCAACGCGCTGCCGGCCTGACCACTGCTGACACGTCTGTGCACCTGCACGGCGACACGCCGGCCGCGCGTGCGCCCGGCAGCTGGGAAGACCACGATCTCGGCGGACAGAGCGCGCCGCATGCATTGGCGCGGACCGATGGCAGCACGCTGCATGGCGAGGTCGATGCGCCGGTGCATCCGCTCGACGATGAGCAGCTGGCGCAGTCCTTGGACGAGGCGATTACGCGCCGCATCGCGTTTCTGACCGACTATCAAGACGCCGCCTACGCACAGCGCTATCTCACGCTGGTGGAGCGCGTGCGTGCGCAAGAGGCCCAACGCGCGCCCGGCAGCACTGCCTTGACCGAAGCTGTAGCGCGCTATGCCTTCAAGCTGATGGCCTACAAGGACGAATACGAAGTGGCGCGCCTGTACACGCGCGGCGACTTCCAGCGCCGGCTGCAGCAGCAGTTCGAAGGCGACTACACGCTGCGCTTCCACCTGGCACCGCCGCTGTTGGCCAGGAAGGATGCGCACGGCCATGCGATCAAGCGCGAATACGGGCCGTGGATGTTCACTGCGTTCAAGCTGTTGGCGCGGCTGAGATTCCTGCGCGGCGGCAAGCTCGATGTGTTCGGCTACAGCGCCGAACGGCGTGGCGAGCGTCAGCTCATTGCCGATTACGTGGCGACAGTGGACACGCTGCTGGAACGGCTGGATGCCGACAACGTCGGCCTGGCGGCGCAGATCGCCAGCATTCCCGAGCATATCCGTGGCTATGGGCATATCAAGCACGCGCACCTGGAGGAAGCCAAGGCACGCCAAGCCGTGCTGCTGGCGCAGTGGCGCAATCCCAAGGCCTTGCATGTGGTGCAGGCGGCCTAGCTGGCACAGGGCCGCCGCATCGGCGTTCCGGCGTTCCGGCGTTCCGGCGTTCCGGCGTTCCGGCGTCAGAGCCTTGCGCATTGATCGGCTGCTGGGTGGCCGATAGTGCTGCAATGGCAGGCTGGTGTGGTGGGTTCGGATGCCGCGCCGGGTGCCGCTGCGGTACGTGATCGCGTTCGCGCATGACATGAGCCAGCACATGCCGGGGCAATGCGCTGCCGGTGCAATGATCGGCCACATCTTCCTGCCTTGCACAAGCGGTGATACGCACGCAGGGCAGCGCCCGTCACTCGAAATGCCGACCACGTATCAGACGGACCGGGCCACGCACCGTGCCCAGGTCGACCACGTCGCCGCGCTGGGTGACCCGTACCACGTCCTTGCGGGCCAGATCGGCAGCAACGGCGCGTACCTGCGGCATCAGCGCACGCCAGCGGTTCTCGTCCTCGCTGAGCGCGCGGGCGACTTCGGACGGGCAGATCGACTGCTGCGGCAGCCGGCGCGCCAGCAGCGCGCGCATGGTCGCGGCGATCCGTCCGTCATCGATTCCTTGCACGCCAGGCGCGCGAGATCAGAGCGGACGCAACACGCGCAGGCCGAACCAGTCCTTGGCATCGTTCCAGCCGTGAGTGACTTTCAGCCCCGCAGCGGCGGCAAGTTCGGCAAAGCGCGCGTCGGTGTACTTGTAGCTGTATTCGACCTGCATCGCCTCGCCTTCGGCGAATTCGAATGCCTTGCCGCCCACCTGCACGCGCTGGGCGCGCTGGCTGATCAGGAAGGTCTCGATGCGGCCGCTTTCGCGCGCATACACCGCGTGGTGGCGGAAGCCGTCCAGATCGAAGTCGCTGCCGATCTCGCGGTTGAGCCGCGCCAGCAGGTTCAAGGTGAACTCGGCAGTGACGCCGGCCGCATCGTTGTAGGCGGCCTCGATCAGTCCGGCATCCTTGTCCAGATCGATGCCGATCAGGGCGCACCCGTCGCTGCCCATGGTCTGGCGCATCGCATCGAGCAACTCGACGGCGGCATCATCGGTGAAATTGCCCAGCGTTGAGCCGGGGAAGAACACCAGATGCCGGCGCGCCGGGCGCTGCGCCTGCGGCAGCTGCAGCGGCTTGGTGAAGTCGGTGCATACCGGCAGCATCTGGATCTGCGGGAACTGCTGCGCCAGCCGCGCGGTGCTCTCAAGCAAGGCAGTGCGCGAGATTTCCAGCGGCGTGTAGGCCACCACATCGCGCAGGCCCTGCAGCAGCAATTCGGTCTTGCGCCCGCTGCCGCTGCCGTATTCGACCACGTGCACGCCAGCGCCGATCGCCTGCGCGATCGAGGCCATGCTGGCCTCTAGCAAGGCCAGTTCGGTGCCGGTGAGGTAGTACTCCGGCTGCCGGGTGATCGCCTCGAACAACTGCGAGCCGTGCGCATCGTAGAAATACTTCGACGGCAGCGTCTTGGGCGTTTGCGACAGCCCGGCCAGCGCGTCGGCGGTGATGTCGTCCGGTTGCGGGCGCAGGTCGGTCAGCGCGGCGTGCGCGCGTTGCATGGCATGGGCGGCAGCGTTCAAGGCAGATCCTTGGCAAGGCGCACGCCGGCAAACTGCCAACGCGCATCGGAGGGAAAAAAGTTGCGGTAACTGGCGCGGACGTGGCTAGCCGGCGTGGCACAGCTGCCACCGCGCAGCACCCATTGCGCATTCATGAATTTGCCGTTGTATTCGCCCAGCGACCCGGGCCACGGCGCAAAGCCGGGATACGGCAGGTAGGCGCTGCCGGTCCATTCCCAGACATCGCCGAACAACTGCTGCAGGCCGGTATCCACCGCGTCGGCGCCGCGCGGATGCAAGGCGTCGCTATCGACGAAATTGCCCTGCACCGGCACACCGGTGGCGGCCTGTTCCCACTCGGCTTCGGTGGGCAGGCGTGCGCCGGCCCAGCGCGCGAACGCATCGGCTTCGAACAGGCTCAGATGGCATACCGGCGCATGCGCGTCGCGCGGGCGCCAGCCATCCAGGGTGAACTCGCGTCCGTCCGCGTCCCAATACAGCGGGTGCTGCCAGCCTTGCGCCTGCACCATCGCCCAGCCATCGCTGAGCCAGGCACCGGCACTGCGGTAGCCACCGGCGTCGATGAACTGCTGGAACTCGGCGTTGCTGACCACCCGATGCGCCAACGCATGCGCACCGACCAGCACGCGGTGGCGCGGCGACTCGTTGTCGTAGGCGAAGGTGTCGGCCTGCGGCCATGCCGCTGCGCCGATCTCCACGATCTGTTCGTCGCGTGCCTGCCAGCGCAGCGTGCTGGCGACGGCCGCAGGCGGTGCCGGCGCATCGCGGTACGCCGGCTGCAGCGGATTGCTCCACAGCGCGTGCTTGATATCGGTCAACAGCAATTCCTGGTGCTGCTGCTCGTGCTGGATGCCGAGCTGCACGATGGTGCAAGCCTGCGCGTCCAACACCCCGTCACGCAGGCGCTGCTGCATCTGCGCATCGACTGCGGCCCGGTAGTCGCGCACCTGCTGCAACGACGGCCGCGACAACACTCCGCGACGCGCGCGCGCGTGCATCGGGCCCACGCTCTGGTAGTAGCTGTTGAACAGGAAATCCCAGGCCGGGTCGAACACACGGTAGGCCGGATCGGCCTGCAGCACGAAGCGTTCGAAAAACCAGGTGGTGTGTGCCAGATGCCATTTGCTGGGGCTGGCGTCGGGCATGCTCTGCACCATTGCGTCTTCAGCGCTCAGGGGTGCGGCGAGGCGATCGCTCAGCGCGCGGGTCTGCGCGTAGCGTTCCAGCAGCGTCAGCTGCTGTTGCTGGTGGTGGCCCAGCAGAGATGAGAGTGCAGACATCGCCATATGCTTGAGGAGCGCCTGTGAACGCGCCGTGTCGGCAGCGTGGCAGCCAGCGGTAAGCTGTCGCCATGTCTTCTTTTTCTCTGTCCAGCCTGCTCCCCGCGCCCGTCGAATGGGAACGCCGCCAGCAGGCATTTGCGTTACCTGCCGATATCACCTATCTGGATGCCGCCTCGCGCGGCCCGCTGCTGCGCGCGGTGCAAGCGGTCGCGCATCAGGCGGTGGATGCGCTGGCCCCCCCGTGGCAGCTGCCGTTCGATGCCTGGCTGCAGGACATCGAGCGTTTGCGCACGCTCGCTGCAGGCCTGTTCGACGACGATGCCGACGGCGTGGCAATGCTGCCCTCGGCCGCGCACGGCCTGGCGACTGCCGCACGCAACCTGCCGCTGCAACGCGGCGAGGCGGTGCTGCTGCTGGAAGGCCAGTTCCCCTCGAACCTGCTGATCTGGCAACGCCGCTGTGCCGAGGTGGGCGCGCACATCGTGGCGGTGTCCACGGCCGGTGGCGATGCCTTGACCGCGGCGGTGCTGCAGGCCATCGCCCAGACACCGGCCTTGCGCATCGTCACCTTGCCGCATGCGTACTGGCTGGATGGACGACAGCTCGATCTGGACCGCATCAGCGCCGCGGTGCACGCACGCGGCGCAGCGCTGGTGCTGGATCTTAGCCAGAGCCTGGGCGTGCTGCCGACCGACCTGCCGCGCTGGCGGCCGGACTTCGTGGTCAGCGTCGGCCACAAATGGCTGCTGGGGCCGATGGGGCTGGCCTGGCTGTGGGTGGCCCCGCAATGGCGGGCGCACGGCGTGCCAATCGAAGAACACTGGATCGGCCGCGATGCCGGCAGCAGCTGGGAATTTCCGGTGGCCCAGGCGCCGTCCTATCGCAGCGGTGCGCGCCGGTTCGATGCCGGCGGCGTTGCCGATCCAATGAGGATCGCGATGGCGACGGTGGCCTTGCAGCAGGTCGCTGCCTGGCAACCGGCGCGCATCGCGCAGGCGCTGGGCGCGCTCACCGCGCGCTGGGATGCGGCGCTGCAGGCACGCGGTCTGGGCAGTTGGTGCACGCCCGCCCACGCGGCGCATCTGACCGCCCTGCAGCCGCCGACACACCGGCTGGAGGCCGTGGCAACAATATTTGGCGAACGCGGGGCGATCTGCACGCGGCGGCACGGACGCCTACGTATCGCACCGCACCTGAGTGTCACCGGTGATGCGCTCTCAGCCCTGATCGCAGCGCTGCCAGAGCCATGACGCAGCGCCCGTAGGAGCGGACCCGGCCGCGACGGGGCGTAACCGAGCGCTGTCAGGCGTTACCGGGATGACGCCATGTCCCGGTAACGCCCCGTCGCGGCCGGGTCCGCTCCTACGTGGTCAGGCGCGTTGGCTGAGGCGCAAGCCGCGCGGCGTGACCCAGCGCTCCAGGCCTTCGAACACTGCCTGCACGACCAGCGCAAGCACCGCTGCGGGAATCGCGCCTTCCAGGATCAGGCCGATGTCGTCCAGGCGGATGCCGGTGAGGATCGGTTGGCCGTAGCCGCCTGCACCGATCAAGGCGCCCAGCGTGGCGGTGCCCACGTTGATCACCGCCGCGGTCTGGATGCCGGCCACGATGGTGCGACGCGCCAGCGGCAGCTCCACCCGCCACAGGCGCGTCCACGCCGGCAGCCCGATCGCCTGGGCGGTCTGGCGCAACTCACGCGGGATGGCGGTCAGCCCGGCATGCGTGTTGCGCACGATCGGCAGCAGGCTGTAGAGAAACAATGCGGCAATCGCCGGTTTGGCGCCGATGCCGAACAGCGGAATCATGAACACGAACACCGCCAGCGACGGCAGCGTCTGCAGCACGCCAGTCAGGGAGAGCACCACCTGCCCGAGCCGTGGCCGCCGCGCCGCCAGCACGCCCAGCGGCAACGCGATCAGCAAGGCAAACCCCAACGAGATGCCGACCAGGGCCAGATGCTCGCGCGTATGCCGCAGCAGGCGGGTGATGCGCGAATCGGCTGCGGATGCGGGTGCCACGCCCAGCCATTGCGCGGCCACGGCCGCCTCGGACTGACGCTCCAGCTTTACCTGTGCGTTGAGCCGCTGCATGGTCGCCTCGTCGATGCGCCCCTGTAGCCCCTGCAATGCGTTGAGCATCGCCGGTGAGCGCTGCGCCAGGTCCTTGCGATACAGGAACACCGCCTGGTAATCGGGAAAGTAATGGCAGTCGTCGCGCAGCACCTGCAACCGGTAATACGGAATTTCCGCATCGGTGCTGTACAGATCGGTGACCTCGATCGCCCCGCTCTGCAGCGCGCGATAGGCCAGATCGTGATCCAGCCCGGTCGCGGTCTGCGGCAGTGCATAGGCGGCGCGCACGCCCGGCCAGCCATCGGCGCGCTGCATGAATTCGTTGCTCAGGCCGATCGTGAGCGATGGATGCCGCGCCAGATCCGACATCGAGGCGATGCCGAGCGCCTGCGCACGTTCAACGCGCATGCCGAAGGCATAGGTGTTCTGGAAGCCGAGCGAATCGGTCATCGCCAGCCCGCGCGTGTCCAGTGCGGCGCGCAGTTCGGCCTGGCTGGCCTTGGGCAGCTGCAGCAGTTCCTGCGCCAGCGTGCCGGTGTATTCGGCGTACGCGTCGATCTGCCCGGTCTCCAACGCACGCCACAGGATGCGCGTGCCACCGAGCTGCGCGCGGTGTTGCACGTCCACGCCGTCGCGCTGCCCGGCGGCGGTGGCGATCTCGCCCAGCAGCACGGCTTCAGTGAAGTTCTTCGAGCCGATCGTCACCTGCGTGGCCTGCGCACCGACGCTTCCAATCAGCAATGCAAGGGCGAGCAGCACGTGCCCGCTCATGCGGCGTCGCCGATGCTGCGCTGCGCAGTGAGAAAGCGCTGCACGAACGGATCGGCCGGCTGTTCCAGCAGGCTGCGCGCACTGCCCTGCTGCACCACCTGGCCGGCCCGCATCAATACCAGGGTGTCGGCCAGGTAGGCCGCTTCGGCCACATCGTGCGTCACCAGCACCACGGTCTTGCCGAGCTGGGCGAACAGCGCGCGCATCTGCGCCTGCAGGTCGTAACGCACGATCGGGTCGAGCGCGCCCAGCGGCTCGTCCAGCAGCAAGGCCGGTGGATCCAGCATCAGGGCCCGGATCAATCCCACCCGCTGGCGTTGACCGCCGGAGAGCTCGGCCGGATAGCGCGCCAGCAGCTCCGGCGGCAGCTGGCACAGCGCGCACAAGGTGTGCAGGCGTTGATCGATGCGCTGCCGGGTCCAGCCCAGCGTCTGCGCCAGCAACACCACGTTGCTGCGTGCATCCAGATGCGGAAACAGCCCGCCTTCCTGGATTACATAGCCGATGCGCTGGCGCTGCGCCTGCAGGCTGGCGCGTTGCAGCGGCGCGCCGTCGAAGGCGACCGTGCCGCTGTCCGGCCACTCCAGCCCGACCAGCATCCGCAGCACGGTGGACTTGCCGGCGCCGCTGGGGCCGATCAAGGCGGTGGTGATACCGCTGGCGAACTGCAGCGAGACGGTGTCGAGGGCAACGGCCTGGCCGTAGCGACGGCTGACCTGGTCGAGAGTGAACATGCGCTCGAGCTTGCCGAACGCAGCGTCAGACGCGCGCGAAAGTGCGCATCAGCGCGGCGGCGCCAGCAATTCGCGTGCGCTCAGGTAGCCATCGCCGTTGGCGTCCTGCCGCGCAAAACGCTCGATCAGCGTGGCGCGATGCGCGGCGCGGGTGATCGGCTTGCCGCGTCGGCCAGGCAGTTCATCGCCCTGCAGCACGCCGTCGTGGTCTAGGTCACGCTGATCGAAGGCGTAGCTCATCCACGCCAGGTATTCATCGCGGCCGACGCGGCCATCGCCATCGGTATCCATGCGCTGCAGATACTGCTGGCTGTCCTGCACCTGGGCCTGGGCCTGCGCGAACAATGCCGGCCCGCACACACCACAGGCCATCAGCAGGCTACGCATGACCAGACCACGCGCTCCGCGCGCACGCACATCAGCCCGCGTGCCGCCATGCTCACGACCCACTCAGCGCATAACCCTTCAGCCGCGCCGCATAGGCCTGCAAGGCGGCATTGCCGCTGGCTTCGGCCTCGTGGCACCACTGCTGCAGATGCTTGAGCCGTTCGGACGCATCGTGGCTGCGCGCCTCCAGCACGGCGGTCAGGCGCGCGCGGTACTCCACCAGCGTGCGCATGCGCGGGCGCTCGGCCACCCAGTGCTGCAATTGCGCACGCGCATCGGGCTTGAGCCAACGCCCGTCATCGACCAGGCCCTTGCGCAGGCGCCGCGGCAGCAATTGCCGCAGCTTGGCGCCGGTGGCCGCGGCCTCTTCGCGCAGCGCCGGGGTGAACACATTGCGCTGATAGTCGGTCATGGCCTGGAAGCGATGCGAGAGCAAGGCCTTGAGCGTGTCGGCATCGGGCACGGCGATATTGGGGCGGATGTCCAGCGACGGCGCCACGCGCAGCACCTTGGCCAGGCCGATCGCCTGCAGCCCGCGAATGGCGACCCAGCCGATATCCAGCTCCCAGCGCCGCATCGAGAACCGCGCCGAACTCGGAAACGCATGATGGTTGTTGTGCAGCTCTTCGCCACCGATCCACAGCGCCCACGGCGTGAGGTTGGTGGAGGTGTCGGCCGATTCGAAATTGCGATAGCCCCACCAGTGGCCCAGGCCGTTGACCACGCCGGCGGCCCAGAACGGAATCCACGCCATCTGGATCGCCCACAGCGCGATGCCGGGCAAACCGAACAGGACCGCGTTGATCACCAGCAGCGCGATCGGGCCGGCATTGGCATGCGGGGTGTACAGATGCCGCTCGATCCAGTCGGTGGGCGCGCCCTTGCCGTACTGCTCGATGTCGGCACGCTGCGCGCGCGCTTCGCGGTACAGCTCAACGCCACGCCAGAACACCTGGCCAATGCCCTTGGTCTGCGGGCTGTGCGGGTCTTCCTCGGTCTCGACCTTGGCGTGATGCTTGCGATGGATCGCCACCCATTCGCGGGTGATCATCGAGGTGGTCAACCAGGTCCAGAAGCGGAAGAAGTGCGCCACCACCGGATGGAAATCCACACCACGATGGGCCTGGCTGCGGTGCAGGTACAAGGTCACCGCAAAGATGGTGAGCTGGGTGAACACCAGCAGCACCGCCAGCATGCCCCACACGCCCAGCCCGGCCACGCCGGAAGTCAGAACGTCGATGATCGGGTCGGACAACATCGGCATCTCCACAGCGGCGCCATCGGGTTGGGTCGATGCAGACATGATGGGGGCGATGGCGGCAAACTTCACCCTTCGGATGCGTAGGGTGCGTCCTACATTCCTAAAGCGGTTCACACGCCTCCTTTCCCCACTGCGCCTGATGTCACCCGTATGACGGTTACTGCCCAGATGTCCACCGATCCTGCTGCTGTTGCGAACGCCACCCCGTTGATCGAGCTCGACCAGGCCAGCGTGATGCGCGGCCAGGTGCGTGTGCTGCATGCGCTCAGCCTGCGCATCGCGCTGGGGCAGCACACCGCCATCCTCGGCCCCAATGGCTGCGGCAAATCCTCCTTCATCAAGCTGATCACCCGCGAGCTGTATCCGCTGGTGCGCGCCGATGGCCAGGCGGCGGTGAAGGTGCTTGGGCAGACGCGTTGGCAGGTGGATCGCCTGCGCTCGCAGCTGGGCATCGTCACCGGCGATCTCAGCGTCAACCTGGCCGACATGCCGGGGCTGGACGTGGAAAGCGCGGTGCTGTCCGGTTTCTTCGCCAGCTATGTGGTGCCGCCGCATCGCGAGATCAGCGACGCCATGCGCGCGCGGGCACGCGAGGCATTGGCCCTGGCGCGCGCCCTGCCGTTGCTGGACCGGCAGTTTGCCGAACTGTCGGCCGGCGAAACCCGCCGCGTGCTGATCGCGCGCGCATTGGTCAACCGCCCGCAGGCGCTGCTGCTGGACGAGCCGTCCACCGGCCTGGACCTGGTGGCGCGCCAGCACCTGCTCGACACCATGCGCCACCTGGCCCGGCAAGGCATCACGCTGATCCTGGTGACCCATCACATCGAGGAGATCGTGCCGGAGATCGCGCGGGTGATCCTGTTGCGGGCCGGCACCGTGGTGGCCGACGGTCCGCGCGATGCGCTGCTCACCGATGCCAGCCTGTCGGATGTGTTCGCCGGCCCGGTGCACGTGCACCGCGATGGCGAACGCTATTGGGCGACGGTCGGGGAATAAGCGCGAGGCCAATGCGGCGGTCAGCATGACGGCGTTGTCGGAGGCAGGCGCCAGCCACGCTCCGGCCCACGTCAACGCGATTGCCTGCTCGCGACCGCCCTGGCGGCATGCAGGCCTGAGCGGCACGCGTGGGATATCTGCCCGGTGGCAACCACACCTGACCGCCCTCCCGGCATGACCTTGGACACAGGACGCGGTCGCGGCGGCTGCGCTTAGACTCGGCGCACGCACAGATCAGGAGTCGTTCCGATGGCCCAGTGGTATTTCCATGTTCCCGGACAGGCCGATCGCATCGGCCCACTCGACGACGCCAGCGCCCGCGCGCATGCCCAACGCCAGCCCGACGCGCTGGCCTGGCGCGACGGACTCGATGGCTGGACGCCGGCCCGCCAGCTGGCCGAGCTGCAGGGCGGCGGCAGCCTGCCGCCACCGTTGACCGGCGCGGCCGGGCGTGCCGACGAGATCGACTACCGCATCGTCGGCAACGACATGCAGTTCGTCGAGGTCGAACTGGACCCGGGTGAAAGCGCCATCGCCGAGGCCGGCGCGCTGATGTACAAGGACGCCGCAGTGCAGATGGACACCGTGTTCGGCGACGGCTCGCATGCCGGCCAGAGCGGCGGCGGCGGGCTGATGGGCAAGCTGCTGTCGGCCGGCAAGCGCGTGGTCACCGGCGAGAGCATGTTCACCACGGTGTTCACCCATGCCGGCAGCGGCAAGGCCAGGGTCGCATTCGCCGCGCCCTATCCGGGCACGGTGCTGGCGCTGCGCCTGTCCGAGCATGGCGGGCAACTGATCTGCCAGAAGGACAGCTTCCTGGCCGGTGCGCGCGGGGTGTCGCTGGGCATCGCGTTTCAACGCAAGATCCTCACCGGCCTGTTCGGCGGCGAGGGCTTCATCATGCAGAAGCTCGAAGGCGATGGCTGGGTCTTCGTGCATGCCGGCGGCACCGTGGTCGAACGCGAGCTCGGCCCCGGCGAACGCATCGACGTGGATACCGGCTGCGTGGTCGCCTATCACGCCGGCGTGGACATGGACGTGCGCCGCGTCGCCGGCCTGAAGAGCATGTTCTTCGGCGGCGAAGGCGTGTTCCTGGCCACCCTCACCGGCCCCGGCAAGGTCTGGCTGCAATCACTGCCGTTCTCGCGCATGGCCGGGCGCATGCTGCAGGCCGCCCCGCAGGCCGGCGGCCAGCAACGCGGCGAAGGCTCGGTGCTGGGCGGACTGGGCCGGTTGCTGGATGGGGACAACCGGTTCTGATGGGGTGAAGCGGCAGGCGGGCTGACACCCTTCTCCCCGCCGGGAGAAGGTGGCGCGTAGCGCCGGATGAGGGAACGGACGAAGCCTGCTGCGGTCGCATTCCCATGTGGCATCGCTCCGTACCCTCACCCCCCGGCCCGCGCTTGCGGCGCGGGCGCTCCAAGGCACGCGCGCCATGGCGCGCAAGCAGTGCCTTATCGCCCCCGCGGGGAGAGGGCTCTGGTTCCGTGCTGCGTGCAGGTGGTTGCGGTCATCGCACGAATGAACCCGCTCGCCCTTCTTGCCGGGACCAGGAGTGCAACGCCTGCAAACGATGCCGTTCTGAGTAATCTCCACGCACGCCGACCATCAGCGCCACAGTGATGGCACGCGTGTATTCTCCCTCGCCTTTCCCATCGACATTTCCGCCATGACCGCGCTCCGCCGCCCCCGCCTTCTCGCCCTGATGTCCTTGCTCGGCCTGCTTTGCGCCTGCGGCGGCGAGCCACGTCCGGCGGCACCGGCGCCGGTCGTGCAGGCGCCGTCTGCCGGCGCGCCCAAGCCGGTGAAGATCGGCATTGCGCTCGGCGGCGGTGCGGCCAAGGGTTTTGCGCATATCGGCGTGATCAAGATGCTCGAAGCCAACGGCTTTGCGCCGGTGGTGGTGTCGGGCACCAGCGCCGGCAGCGTCGTCGGGGCGCTGTATGCCAGCGGCATGGATGCGTTCCAGATGCAGGAAAAGGCCGTCGCGCTCGACCAGACCAGCATCCGCGATGTGCGGATCTTTTCCGGCGGCCTGGTGCAGGGCCAGAAGCTGCAGGACTACGTCAACGCGCAACTGGGCGGCAAGCCGATCGACAAGTTGCGCAAGCCGTTCGCTGCGGTCGCCACGCGCCTGGAAGACGGCGAGCGCACCGTGTTCGTGCGCGGCAATGCCGGCCAGGCGGTGCGCGCGTCCAGCAGCATTCCCGGCGTGTTCGAGCCGGTGACCATCGGCCAATACCACTATGTGGACGGCGGCGTAGTCAGCCCGGTACCGGTGGATGCCGCGCGCCAGCTCGGCGCCGAATTCGTGGTGGCGGTGGACATCTCCAGCAAGGCCAGCGGTAAAAATCCCGGCGACCTGCTCGGCACCGTCAACCAGTCGATCTCGATCATGGGCCAGCGCCTGGGCGAGGCCGAACTCAAGCGTGCCGACGTGGTGATCCGCCCCAAGGTCAGCGACATCGGCTCGGCCGATTTCAACCAGCGTGGTGCGGCCATCCTGGAAGGCGAACGGGCCGCGATGGCGGCAATGCCGCAGATCCGCGCCAGGATCGCGCAGTTGCAGGCGCAGCGCAGCAGCGCCACGCGTACTGCCGCCGAGCAGGCAGCCGCCGCCAAGGCGGACGCGTATCGGCGCTGTCTGGCAGAGCGCTCGCGCTGGCAGAAACTGCGCGGCAAGGAAGAGGCCTGCGTCGCGCCGTGAGGCCGATGCAGTGCGAGGAAATGCGGAAGTAGTGCGGGTGCCACGCACGGCCAGGCGAGCCATGCGAGCGGGTGTGGCGTGCCTGTTTGCGATGCGCACTTTTACGCCGATGCGTGGGGCGACTGCGGTATTGCTGCTGTGTCGATGTGCCGGGCGTGGTCGCGGCCGGGGCCGCTCCTACGAGGGCGCGGCGTTTTGGGGGACTGACGGCGTGCCGGTGGGTCGCGGCCGGGGCCGCTCCTACAAGGGCGCGGCGTTTTGGGGGCGCTGACGGTGTGTCGGGTGGGTCGCGGCCGGGGCCGCTCCTACAAGGGCGCGGCGTTTTGGGGGCGCTGACGGTGTGTCGGGTGGGTCGCGGCCGGGGCCGCTCCTACGGTGACGTCGGGTGCAGTGGTCAACGGCGCGGCCAGCACCGCTCCTGTAGGAGCGGCCCTGGCCGCGATGCCTTACCGGTAACGCATCCGCATCATCGGCAACGGCAACGGCTCAATAGCGCCAACGCAACGACACGCTGACAAAGCGCGGCTCGCCGTAGTTCTGGTAATCCAGGTTGGCCCAGTAGCGCTTGTCGAAGGCATTGCGTACCGCCAACGTGGCGGTCCATTGATCGCTGATGCGGTAGTTGGCATTGAAGTGCACCAGTGCATACGCGTTCTGCACCACCGTCACCGGCGTGGTGGCGCCGGTGCCGTCGCCGGTGGGACGCGCGATGTTGAAGCCGCGTACCGCGCTCTGCCAGCTGACGCCGCCGCCGATGCTCAGGCGCTCCCAGGCACCGGGCAGGCGCAGCTGCGTGGACAGCTGCAGGTAATCCTCGGGCAGGTTGGCGTAGATCGCATCGGTGGGCGGGCGCGTCACCTTGACATGGGTAAAGCCGGCATTGACGGTCCAGCCGGGCAGGATCTCGCCGTTGACATCCATTTCCCAGCCACGGCTCTTGGTGCCGTTGATGCCGATGTAGGCCGAATTGCCGTCCGGCAGCGAGGATTCCGGCTGGGTCATGTCGCGCACGGCGAAGTTGTCCTGCTTGGCCTCGAACACGGCGGCGGTGGCCAGCGCATGGCCGTCGAACACCTGCGCCTTGATGCCGGCCTCCAGGTTGGAGCCTTCCACCGGGGCGAGCAGGTTGTTGTCCTTGTCGCGGAAGTTCTGCGGATTGAAGATTTCGGTATAGCTGGCGTAGAGCGACACGTCCGGCACGATGTCATAGACCAGCCCCACGTACGGGGTGACTTCGTCGCTCACCTCGTAGCGGCCGCTGGTGCCGGTGTAAGCGCCGCTGGTGCTGAAGGCCTGGGTGCGGGTTTCCCAGGAGCTCAGGCGGGCACCGGCGATCAGCGACAGCGGGTCGGCCAGGCGGAAGCGTGTGGAGGCATACACGCCGCGCTGGGTGGTACGTGCTTCGCTGCGGCGGCCGTTGCGCGCATAGGTCACTTCGGAGATATCGCCATCCCAGTTGCGGATGTTGGGGATGAAATAGCAACGTTCGCCATCGCAGGTGGCCCAGTCATCGGGATAGGTCTGCGCGACGCCGTAGGAGGTCGACTGCAGATCCTGCCAGCTGCCGCCGACCACCACATCGTGCTGGCGGCCGAACAAGGAGAAACCGCCAGACAGGTACACGTCCACGCCGTCGCGCGCATCGCTGGTTTCGCCGGCGGCAGTGCGCAGGAAGATGCCGCTGCCATCGGCGGCCGGATAGCCGGTGCCATAGGCGCGCAGGCTCTGCACATCGCCCTTGGTGTGCGCGTAGTTGACGCGCAGCAACCAGTTCTCGCCGAAGCGCTGCTCGAGGTTGGCGAAGGCGGTGCTGGTCTCGCGCTGCCAGCGGCTCCACGTGGGCGCCATGTTGGTCGAACGCGGCAGGTTGGCCGGCGACCCATCGGCAGCGAAGAACGGCACCGTGCCCCAGGTCGAGCCGACGGGGGTGTTGTCCTGGCGCTGATACCCGACGGTGAGCGTGGTGCTGTCGGTCAGGTCGCCTTCCAGCACCGCCATGCCCGACATCTTGTTGTCGTGGTAACGGTCGTAGTAATAGTCGCGGTCCTGCCAGGCCGCCACCACGCGGCTGCGCCAGCGTCCGTCGTCGGTCAGCGGCGCATTGACGTCGGCCTGCATGCGGCGGAAATCCCAGGTGCCCGCGCTCACCGCGAACGAGGCATCGAAGTCCTTGCCCGGGCGCTTGCGCAGCAGGTTGACCGTGGCCGAGGGAATGCCGGCGCCGGTGAGCAGGCCATTGGCGCCGCGGATCACCTCGATGCGGTCATAGAAGACCGTGTCGTATTCCTGGTTGGTCGCGCCGCTGTAGGTGGGCAGGCCATCGACCTGGAAGTCGGTGATCTGGAAGCCGCGTGCGTAATACAGCGGGCGCTGGGTGTCGTAGAACGACACGTTGACGCCGGTGACGTTGCGCATCACATCGTCGATGCTGAACAGCGATTGCTCTTCCAGCCGCTGCAGCCCGATCACGCTCACCGATTGCGGGGTTTCCTGCAGGGTCAGCGGCAGGCGCGTGGTGGTGGCCGGCTGCGCGCGGCTCACCGCGCCGTTGACGTTGACCTGGTCCAGCGTCTTGGCGTTGCTTGCATCGGCGGCATCGGCGGCACGCGCAGCACAGGGCGTCAGCGCCAACGCGCACAGCAAGGCAGCGGACAACGTGGCCAAAGGGGGGAAAATCGCGGGCATTGGAAGGTTTCTCATCGATCGGTGCGGGACGCGTGGCGTCACGGGGCAGGAAAGCGCAGGCATGCGCGGCGCGTCCCACTCGGGCGACGAGCTGGCTGGCCCTGCCGGGCTGGCGGATCGACGAGAAGACATGCCGGACGCCGCCGGATGTTACGTAAATGTAAATCGTTTGCGTTTGAGAGGCAAGTCACAGTGCGCGCGTGACTGTCCTGCAACCGGCCGGATCATCCCAGATGCGAGAGCGGCAAGCCTTCCGGCGCTTTCACCGTGCGCAGCACGAAGCTGGAATTGACGTCGGACACGCCGGTCGCATTGAGCAGGTGGTCGAGCAGGAAGCGCGAGAAATGCTCCAGGTCGCGCACCTGGATCTGCAGCAGGTAATCCATGTCGCCGGTGAGCGCCCAGCAGGCCACCACCTCGTCCCAGCCGCGCACGCCCGCGGCGAAGTGTTCGATATCGGCCTGGCCGTGCTGCTCCAGCTGTACCCGCACGAAGGCCTGCAGCCCCAGCCCCAGTGCCTTGGCATCCAGGCGCGCGCCATAGCCGGCGATGATGCCGGCCGCCTCCAGCCGCTGGGTGCGGCGCAGGCAGGCCGAGGCCGACAGATTGACCTGCACCGCCAGCTCCGCGTTGCTGCTGCGGCCCTGCGTCTGCAGCAGCGCGAGCAGCCGCAGATCGGTGCGGTCCAGGGCGATTGGCTGGTCCATATGTTGCGCAGCAGCAGTGGATAACGCACGAATCTTGCGCCTGAAACACTTGGGCACGCAAGATTTGCAATCCCGTTGCGTGGCCGCCGGGCTAAGGTGAGCGCTGATCATCGGGAACCGCCGCCGCATGAACACCGCACCGCAACGCGTCGAAAACCAGCTCACCGACAAGGGCTATGTGCCGGTCTACACCACCGCCGTGATCGAGCAGCCGTGGGAGGGCTACAGCGCCGACGACCACGCCACCTGGGGCACCCTGTACCGTCGGCAGCGCGCGTTGCTGGTGGACCGCGCCTGCGACGAATTCCTGCAGGCGCAGGATGCAATGGGCATGGGCGAGACCCACATTCCGCGTTTCGATGCGCTCAATGCAGTGCTGCAGGCGGCCACCGGCTGGACCCTGGTCGGCGTGCAAGGCCTGCTGCCGGAGCTGGATTTCTTCGAGCATCTGGCCAACCGGCGCTTCCCGGTGACCTGGTGGATCCGCCGCCCCGAGCAGATCGACTACATCGCCGAACCGGACCTGTTCCATGACCTGTTCGGGCACGTGCCGCTGCTGATGAATCCGCTGTTTGCCGACTTCATGCAGGCCTATGGCCGTGGCGGGGTCAAGGCGCACGGCATCGGTGCGGACGCACTGCAGAACCTCACCCGCCTGTATTGGTACACGGTGGAATTCGGCCTGATCGCCACGCCGCAGGGGCTGCGCATCTTTGGTGCCGGCATCGTGTCGTCCAAGGGCGAATCGCTGCATTCGCTGGAATCGCCCGCGCCCAACCGGCTCGGCTTCGACCTGCAACGGATCATGCGCACGCGCTACCGCATCGACAGCTTTCAGAAGACCTACTTCGTCATCGACAGCTTTGCGCAATTGATGGACGCCACCGCACCGGACTTCACCCCGATCTATGCCGATCTCGCGCAGCAGGCGCAGGTGCCGGCCGGCGCGGTGCTGGATACCGATCGGGTCCTGCAGCGCGGCAGCGGCGACGGCTGGAGCACAGACGGCGACGTCTGAGGCTGCACCGACTCGACACCACCGCCGAGCCGGACTATGGTCGACCCTTCCCACACCGCCCTTGCTCAATGGACCTGACGCAGCTTCGCATCCGGCGCTTGGAGCTGGACGACACCCGCTTGCTGTTCACCCTGGCCAACGGCATCCGCATCGACGAGCCGATCCAGGCGCATCGGTTGTTGTTCAAGGCAGCGCCGCCGCAGCGCGCGCAGTGGCAGCTCACCGACGACGGCTTCGGGGTGAACTGGCCGGCAGTGGCGCCCCCCACGGCAGACGGGTTGCTCAACATGCCCGAGCTGTTGTGGCGCCGGCGCAGCGCACGCGCGCAAACCAAACTGAGCGCGCTGCGCGGACGCATGGATGCCCTCTCGCCGGGCGAGCGCGAGCTGGTGGCCTTGGCACGGCTGGATGCGGACATGAGCGAGAGCGGCTATGCGCGCTACTTCGACCGCTGGGATGCCGCCACCCGGCGCGATGCCTTGCAGGGGCTGGGCGCGATGGGCGCGGCACAGGCGCGCCAGGCGATCGAAGGCCTGGGCACGGTATTCGAACGCCTGGAAGAAGACCCCAACCTGCTCAGCATCGAAGACATCCTCGATGCCATGAGCGAGACCGACCGCCAGCGCGTGGATGGCTGGGAAGAGGTCTACTACCGCCGCTGCGGCGAACTGGCCCGGCTGGGGCTGACCCACTACGGGGTCGACAAGGCGTAACACGCGCACGCTGGCCGCTGGACAGGTGCGGGCGGCAGGTGGCGATGGTGCGCATCGACGCTACACGCGTTGTCGGCACATGCTGCCGACGGTCGTCGGCTTGCGAACAGGGCTGCGGCCGGGACCGAGCGACAGTGCCGGGGGCAGGCAATGGTTGGGCAACGCATCCGCCGTGCCGCCATCTGCGATGCACCAAGATGACAGCTCACCCTGCCGGCTTGGGAAGATAGGCCAACAGCAGCACGAGTGGTTCCTCGCCGGCCTGCTGCAAGGCATGCGTACTTCCCGGCCGTGTCAGCAGCGCATCGCCTGCAGTGACTGCGTATTGCCTGCCATCCAGCGCATACAGCCCACGGCCGCTGACGATGTAGTAGATCTCGTCCTTGTCGTGCAGGTGCAGGCCGATGCCGGCGCCTTTGTGCAGCACGCGCTTGCGCAGCACGAATTTCAGGTCGGGCGCATCGGCGAAGAACGGATACGCCGTGGTGGGGCCGGCGCCGCCGTGCGGGCCGGGTTGTGGGCGTGCCAGGTCGCGTTCGTGTACCACCAGCGAGGGATGCGCCTGCGCCGCGCGTTGGGCGGCGGTGTCGGCAGCTGCGCCGCAGTCGGCATCGCGGCGCAGCTGTGCTGCGAGACCAGGTTGCAGCTGCACCCATCCCTGCACGACCAGGCACGCCACGGCCGTGGCGCCAGCGCGGCTGAAATGGGTGCCATCGGCCTTGCCCTGTTCGGGAACGAACAGGAAATAGGGTCTGGCCGCCTGTTCGCCGAGGGCACGGATCCAGGCGCTGGAACTGGCGTTGAGATCGATCAGGCCGACGTGTTCCTGCGCGGCAACGTGCTGCATGGCCAGGGTGTAGCGGCCATGGGTGTCGAGCAGCGCGCCGAAGTCATAGAGCAGGCGGGCTGCGGGGGTGATCAGGATCGGCGTGGCGCCCTTGTCGCGCGCGGTGGCGATGTAGCGGCGTAGGAACTGCTGATAGTCACCCTGCGGGTCGGTGTAGCGGGTTGGATCTTCGTGTTTGGCGTCGTTGTGGCCGAACTGGATCAGCAGGATGTCGCCGCGTTGCAGCTCTGTTGCAATCGTGTCCAGGCGCCCTTCGGCGATGAAACTGCGGGTGCTGCGGCCGCCCTTGGCATGGTTGCGCACCTGCCACTGCGCCGGGTCGAACCACTCCTGCAACACCTGGCCCCAGCCGGCTTGCGGCGCGCGCTCGGCACCGTATTCGGCAGCGGTGGAATCACCGGCGATGAAGATGCGGTGTGGGTCGGCACGGGCATTATTTGCGCAGAGCAGCAGCAATGCGAACAGCAGCAGACGCATGGTGGGCTCCGGTAAAAATGCTAAGTGCGCGACGCTGTTCCTTCTCCCATCGGGAGAAGGTGCCCGAAGGGCGGATGAGGGTGCGCCTCAGAGATCTGCGAGCGCCTGCCATAACAAACGCGTCGCCACGCGCCTTCAGAAGTGACGCATCGACCGTTTTGCCTCGTAGTCCCGCCCCAGCCTCTCTCCCAACGGGAGAGGGGCCTTGGCGTTACCTGTGCTGGTTACGCTGCGGCAGCTGCGGCAGCTTCCGGCTTGCCCAGCACGCCGGCGACGAAGTTGCGAATCTCAGCGTCCTGCGCGTTGTCGAAGAAGCACTGCTGGAAGCGCTCGCCGCCCACGGCCTGCTTGATCAGCTCCGGGTCGATGGCGCGCAGGCCGTCGAGGTACGACTTGGCGGTGGCCTGCTTGACCTGGGTCAGGATGCCGGCATTGGCGGCCTGCGATTCGCGACGCTCGGCCGGATAGCCCAGGCCACGCTCGCCGCTGAAGGCCTTTTCGAAGATGTAGCGCACGTTGATTTCCGCGCCCCAGCCATAGCCCTTGGCGAATGCCAGCGACAGCGCGTTGCCGTTGTTGACCTGGGCGAACAGGTAGGCGTCGGTCGGCTCGATGCAGTAGCCGCAGAACACGCCCGGATGCGCATTGAGCGACATCATCGCGCCCTGGCCGGTACCGCAGCCGGCGACGACGAAGTCCACGGCCTTGGAGTTCAGCAGCAGGCTGGCGACGATGCCCAGGTGGATGTAGGTCAGGCGATGGTCGTTGTCACCGTCCATGCCGACGTTGAAGACGGTGTGGCCCTGCTCGCCGGCAACGTCGTTGAGCTGCTGCAGGATCACCGGGTTCTTGCCGGCCTGACTGAACTCGTTCATGAGTGCGATTTTCATGGGAATGCTCCGATTGGGTTTGGGGACGTTGTTTCGAATGTGGATGTGGAATGTGGCTGGTGTGTGCGCTTGGGTGCTGTCTTGATCCGCTTTTTTCCGGTGCCTTGTCCGGGAAGGATCAAGACGCTGATCGACAACGGACGAAACGTTGCGGGGCCTGCAGCGCGCGTTTGCTCGATGTACGTGCCTGCCGACCCTCATCCGCCCTGCGGGCACCTTCTCCCGGAGGGAGAAGGAATGACGCAATGCCTGAAGGAAAGCGCATTTTCCTCAGCGTGCCAGCCAGCCGCCGTCGACCGGGATGATGGCGCCGTTGACGTAGTCCGAGGCGCTGCTGGCCAGGAACACCGCGGTGCCGCCGAGGTCGGCCGGCACGCCCCAGCGCGCGGCCGGGATGCGGTCCAGGATGGCCTTGTTGCGGTCCTGGTCGGCACGCAGCTGGGCGGTGTTGTCGGTGGCCATGTAGCCGGGCGCGATGGCATTGGTGGTCACGCCCTTGCTGGCCCATTCGTTGGCCAGCAGGCGGGTGATGCCAGCGATACCGGACTTGCTGGCGGTGTAGGACGGCACGCGGATGCCGCCCTGGAACGACAGCATCGAGGCGATGTTGATGATCTTGCCGCTGCCCTGGGCGATGAAATGGCGGCCGGCGGCCTGCGCCATGAAGAACGCCGACTTGAGGTTGACGTTCATCACGTCGTCCCAGTCCTGCTCGCTGAAATCCACCGCGTCGGTGCGGCGGATCAGGCCGGCGTTGTTGACCAGGATGTCCAGGCGACCCAGGCCGTCCAGCGTCTCCTTGAGGATGCGCTCGACCGGCTCGACGCTGATCAGGTTGGCCTGGATGGCGATGAAGCGGCGGCCCAGGCCCTTGACCAGTGCTTCGGTCTCGGTCGGCGCCTGGATGCCGGCGGCGGCGATGTCGGCGCCGGCCTGTGCCAGTGCCAGCGCGATGCCCTGGCCCAGGCCCGTGTTGGCACCGGTGACCAGTGCGACCTTGCCTTCGAGACTGAACGGATTGCTCATTACCTTATTGCTCCTGCTGGATGTGCCACGTTGTGATGAGTGAGCCGCGCGGCGCGCGGCAGAATGCGTTGATGTCGTTTCGACTGCTGCGTCGCGAACGCCTGAGGTGGAGCGCGCTGGCGTTGCCGGTGCTGGCCTGGATCGCAGGCTTTACCGAAGCGAACGATGGCGAGAATCAGGCTTACTTGAGCTGGCAGATGTCCAGCACGTGCATGTCGGTGTAATCCAGGTTCTCGCCGCCCATCGCCCAGATGAAGGCGTAATTGCTGGTGCCGGCGCCCATGTGGATGGACCACGGCGGCGACACCACCGCTTCGTTGTTCTGGATCACGATGTGGCGCTGCGCCTCGGGCTCGCCCATGAAGTGATAGACGCGGTCGTTGGCGCCGAGATCGAAGTAGAAATACACCTCGCTGCGGCGGTCGTGCAGATGCGGCGGCATGGTGTTCCAGACGCTGCCCGGCTTGAGCACGGTCAGGCCCAGCAGCAGCTGCGAGGACTGGCAGGTGGCCGGCACGATGTATTGGTAGATGGTGCGCTCGTTGCTGGTTTCCAGCGCACCGCGGTCCAGGGCCACGGCATCCTTGATCGAGAGTTGCCTGGTCTCGAAGCGCGCATGCGCCGGCGTCGAGGCCAGATAGAACTTGGCCGGGTTGGCGGCGTCGTCCGAAGCGAAGCTGACATCGGTACTGCCCATTGCCACGTACAGCCCATCCTTGGGGCCAAGCGTGTAGGCGGTGCCGTCCACGGTCACGGTGCCGGTGCCCGCGCCGACGTTGATCACGCCCAGCTCGCGGCGCTCCAGGAAGGCATGACCGGCGGCGGAGGCCGGCTCGGTCTGCCTGGGCAGTTCCAACGCGGTGCCGAGCGGCGCCGCGCCACCGAGCACGAAGCGCTCGTAGTGGGTGTACTTCAGCGTGACCGCATCGTCGACGAACAGGCCATCGAGCAGATAGAGCTCGCGCAGGTCGTCGTTGCTGGCGCCCTTGATGGCGTCGGGATGGGTGGCGTAGTGGGTCTTGCAGTACAGGGACATGCGCGATCTCCGGTGCCAAGCGCGGGGGGATTGGCTTGCACCCGGCCATTCTACCGGCACTGGTTAACCGGTGTCATTGCGCAGTGCACGATGGGGGTTCGACGGTGCGGCGGCCCCTCCCTCACCCCAACCCCTCTCCCGCAGGCGGGAGAGGGGCTTCACGGCAGCGATCGGCGAACTGCCTTCCCCCGCCTGCGGGGGAAGGTGCCCGAAGGGCGGATGGGGGGCAGCCATTGGCCGAACGAGCCAGCTGTTCTCACCCTGATGGTCACAACGCACTACTAGGGCGGAGCGGCGTGTCGGGTGTGCGGCATGCGCGGCGGGGGGTGTCTTGGCGCGTTTCTGGCGCATGCCTACGTTGCGCTTAGATGGCTGCCTGCCGCCTTGCCCTCACCCCAACCCCTCTCCCGCAGGCGGGAGAGGGGCTTCACGGCAGCGATCGGCGGACTGCCTTCCCCCGCCTGCGGGGGAAGGTGCCCGAAGGGCGGATGGGGGCGAGCCGTTGGCCGAACGCGCCAGCTGTTCTCACCCTGACGGTCACAACGCCCTGCAAGGTGGAGCGGAAGCCAGCACCGCGTGGGCGCGACGCGCGGCCCTCAAATCTTCCGGCGCGGCACAGCACGGCGCGGCGCTCAATCTTCCGGCGGTTGGCAGGAGTCGCGCACGATCAGGTGCGGGCGCACGCTGGCGGTGGGCAGCTGGGGGGCGTTGTCGGGCTGGATCAGCATCGCCGCGGCAGTGCGGCCGGTGTCGCGGGTGTGGCGGCGCACCGAGGTCAGCGGCGGCCACAGCCGGGAGGCCAGCGAGCTGTCGTCGTAGCCGATCACCGACAGCTGGCGCGGGATGCTGATGCCGGCGCGCAGCGCCACCTTGTAGATACCGGCGGCCATTTCGTCGTTACCGGTGAAGATGGCGGTGGGGCGTTTCTTGCCCAGCAGCAGCTTTTCGGCCGCGGCCACGCCCGATTCGAAGGTGTAGCCGGCTTCGACGATGCGCTCGGGCGGCAATTCGATGCCGCGCCGGGTCAGCGCATCGGCAAAGCCGGAGGTGCGCTCGATCGAGGATCGGTAGGCGCTGGGGCCGGTGACCAGCGCGATGTCGCGGTGGCCGAGCGAGAGCAGGTAATCGGCCGCCTCGGCGGCGCCGTCGCGGTCGTGGGTGATCACCGTCTGCGAGGTGGTGTCCAGCGCGACCGAGGCGATGCGGGTGTAGCGGCAGCCGATCTCGGCCAGCATGTCGGCCAGCGCCTGGTCCTCGGAGGCGCGCGGCACCAGGATCACCCCGTGCAGCTTCTGCGCCTGGGCGAAGCGGCGCACGCCTTCGATGTAGCCGGGGCTGCGGCTGTCGCAGGGGTGCACCACCAGCTCGAAGCTGGAGCCGCGCAGCGCGTCCAGCGCGCCGTACTGCATGTCCACGATGTATTGCGCGGTGGGGTTGTCGTAGACCATGCCGATCAGGAACGAGCGCCGGAACGCCAACCCGCGCGCCAGCGGGTCCGGCGCGTAGCCGACCTCGCGCATCAGCGCCTCGACCTTCTCGCGGGTGTCCTGCCGCACCAGCGGCGAGTTGTTGATGATCCGCGAGACGGTCTTCTTGGAGACCCCGGACATCCGGGCGATGTCGTTGATCGTGGCTACCTTGCCCTTCGGCAGGCCAGGCATTCCCTCTTCGGGCATCTTGCGGGCGGGCATAGCGGTCAACCGTTCGAGTTGAATGGATTCTACCGGCCAGCGGGCCGGCAAGCCGTCGCAGGCTTGCCGATGTCCCGCATCCGCAGCACCGGACGCGCCGCGGCCCGGTGCGCCGCGACATGCCCGCCAATGCAGAACGGTCAGTCCAGGGCGCGGTAGCGGAAGTTGCGGAACTCCACCTGGCCCTGCCCGGCGGCATACAGCGCCGGTTTCAGGGCCAGGAACTTGCCGGCCACGTTGTGGTGGTAGCCGGACACTTCCATCTGCACCGGGTACTTGGTCCAGGTGGTGCCGTCGGTGCTGCTGTGGATGGTGACGATGTGGCGGTTGTTGGTGACGCGCAGCCACACGCTGCCGCCGGTGCTGCTGGGCGCCAGCTTGGCCGGGCGCTCCTCGCCGTAGCGGTGCATGACGAACTGCTCGCCATTGCTGCCGACGCCGGCGTAGAGCTTGTCGCTGTAGAACAGCAGCGCCCCGCCCTGCCC
>NZ_QEZJ01000006.1:0-40942 GCF_003992965.1 Xanthomonas sp. BRIP62409
CCCCAATCCCCATTCCCCAATCCCCAACCTCACCTGCCCCTACCGCACAGGTCCTAGAATCGCCACAACGTTTCCCCGGAGCAGCCAGATGATTCGCGAGATTATCCGCATGGGCGACAAACGCCTGCTGCGCGTGGCGCCACCGGTGACCAACCTGGGCAGCGCCGAGCTGCGCACGCTGGTGGCCGACATGTTCGAGACCATGGACGATGCGCGCGGCGTCGGCCTGGCCGCACCGCAGATCGCCGTGGATCTGCAGTTGATGGTGTTCGGCTTCGAAGCCAGCGATCGCTATCCCGAGGCGCCGGCAGTGCCGCGCACCGCATTGGCCAATGCACAGATCGAACCGCTGTCGGAGGAGATGGAAAACGGCTGGGAGGGATGCCTGTCCATTCCCGGCCTGCGTGCCGTCATTCCGCGCTATCGCGTCATTCGCTACCGCGGCTTCGCGCCGGACGGCAGCCCGATCGAGCGCGAGGCCGAAGGCTTCCACGCACGCGTGGTGCAGCACGAATACGACCATCTGGTCGGCCGCCTGTACCCCTCGCGGATCGAGAACTTCGCCACCTTCGGTTTCGAGGACGTGCTGTCCTACGAGCTGTGATCGCACCGCGGCATCGCATGTGACAAGGGCGCCTTGCGGCGCCCTTGTCGTGCTTACTTGAGCGCCTTGAAGCGCAGACGCTTGGGACCGGCGTCATCGCCCATGCGGCGGCGCTTGTCTTCTTCGTACTCGCGGTAGTTGCCCTGGAAGAACTCCACGTGCGACTCGCCTTCGAACGACAGGATGTGCGTGGCGATGCGATCCAGGAACCAGCGATCATGCGAGATCACGAAGGTATTGCCCGGGAACTCCAGCAATGCATCTTCCAGCGCACGCAGCGTTTCGATGTCCAGGTCGTTGGACGGTTCGTCGAGCAGCAGCACGTTGCCGCCCTGCAGCAGCGTCTTGGCCATGTGCAGACGACCGCGCTCACCACCGGAGAGCGAGCCCACCATCTTCTGCTGGTCCTGGCCCTTGAAGTTGAAGCGGCCGATGTAGGCGCGCGACTGGATCTCCACGCCGTTGATGTTGAGGATGTCCAGGCCGCCTGCGATTTCCTGGAACACGTTGTGGTTGCCCTCCAGCGCATCGCGGCTCTGGTCCACGTACGACAGCTGCACGGTCGGGCCCATCACGATCTCGCCGGAATCGGGTTTTTCCTGGCCGGTGATCATCTTGAACAGGGTCGACTTACCGGCACCGTTGGGGCCGATGATGCCGACGATGGCGCCAGGCGGCACGATCATCGACAGGTTGTCGATCAGCAGGCGGTCGCCGAACTTCTTGGACACGTTCTTGAACTCCATCACCGAGTTGCCCAGGCGCTCGCCCGGCGGGATGAAGATTTCATTGGTTTCGTTGCGGCGCTGGTAATCCACCGACTGCAGCTCTTCCAGGCGGGCCAGACGCGCCTTGCCCTTGGTGCGCCCGCCCTTGGCATTCTGGCGCGACCATTCCAGTTCCTTCTGGATCGCCTTCTGGCGTGACTTTTCCTGGTTGTCTTCCTGCTTGAGGCGCTCGTCCTTCTGGGTCAGCCAGTCGGTGTAGTTGCCCTTCCACGGAATGCCGCGGCCGCGGTCCAGCTCCAGGATCCACTCGGCGGCGTTGTCGAGGAAGTAGCGATCATGCGTGACCGCCACCACGGTGCCGGTGTAGCGCGCCAGGAACTGTTCCAGCCACTCCACCGACTCGGCGTCCAGGTGGTTGGTCGGTTCGTCCAGCAGCAGCATGTCCGGCTTCTGCAGCAGCAGGCGGCACAGCGCCACGCGGCGCTTTTCACCACCGGACAGCTTGCCGACGATGGCGTCCCACGGCGGCAGGCGCAGCGCATCGGCGGCCACGTCCAGCTGGTTCTCCAGGGTGTGCGCGTCACCGGCGGCCAGGATCGCCTCCAGGCGTTCCTGTTCCTTGGCCAGCGCGTCGAAATCGGCGCCTTCTTCGGCATAGGCCAGGTACACCGCATCCAGCGCGGCCTGTGCCTGCAGCACGTCGCCCACGCCTTCCTCGACCGCTTCGCGCACGGTGTGCTCGGGGTTGAGCTGCGGCTCCTGCGCCAGGTAGCCGACCTTGATGCCGGCCTGCGGACGGGCTTCGCCCTCGAAATCGGTATCCACGCCGGCCATGATCTTCAGCACCGTGGACTTGCCGGCGCCGTTCAGGCCCAGCAGGCCGATCTTGGCGCCCGGGAAAAAGCTCAGCGAGATGTCCTTGATGATCTGCCGCTTGGGCGGGACCACCTTGCTGACGCGGTTCATGGTGTAGATGTATTGCGACATGGGTGCTCCGTGGACGCAGGCAGCCCACCGGCCGGGGCCGGAGGCAGCGGAAAAGGGATTGCGCCGATTATACGGGCAAGCGGCCTGGCTCGCGGCGGCAATGCGGCAGCTAAACGGCAGCTTACCTGTCACCTGAATGGGCGTTTTCGTAATCGATTCCAGCAAGAATGCGTTAAGGCGGTTGGCGCCTTAATGAAATTGCGACATCGCAGACAGGAGCAATCCCATGAACCGCAAACGCATCGTGACTGTTGTGCTTTCCTCCATCTTGGCGCTGGGCTTCGCCGCACCGGCCGCATTTGCCGGGGATTGGGACCGCGACGACCGCCGTGGGCATGACCACGGCCACCGCGATCATCGCGGCGACTGGCGCAATGACCGCCGGGATGACCGCCGCGAATGGCGTGACGACCGCCGCGCCGACCGCCGCGAGTGGCGCCAGGACCGCCGTTACTACAGCAACGGCTACCGCGAGGGCTATCGCGACGCGCGCTATCAGGACCGTCGCTACGACCGCAATCGGGTCTATGTCTACGATCGCCCCAACTACTACCGCGCCGGTCCGCCGCCGCGCCCGTACTGGGCCCGCGGTCAGCGCTACCACGGCCCGGTCTACGTGATCAACGACTACGACCGCTACAACCTGCGCCGCCCGCCGTATGGCTACCGTTGGCAGCGCGACAACACCGGCAATCTGCTGCTTGTGGCCATTGCAACCGGTGTGATTGCCGACCTGGTGCTCAACAACTAAGTTCAGCAGTGGCCTGGCCGGCCTGACCCGGCGAGCGGGCAGGGCCTTACACGAGGGCGCACTCCGGTGCGCCCTCGTCGTTCAAGGGCCGGGCGCGCCAAGGCCCGCGTGGCCCGCGCCGGCGCCGCAATTGGTCACCTGTCCACGCGGGGGCTTACAATCGGCGCCCCTACTGGCAACAGCTGCCCCGGAGCTCTGCATGTTCTCGCGCGACGTCCGACTGGAAACCTACGACCCCGAACTGGCCCAGGCCATCGCTGCCGAAGCCGGCCGCCAGGAGGATCACGTCGAGCTGATCGCCAGCGAAAACTACTGCAGCCCGCTGGTGATGGAAGCCCAGGGCAGCCAGTTGACCAACAAGTACGCCGAAGGCTATCCGGGCAAGCGCTACTACGGCGGTTGCGAATTCGTCGACATTGCCGAGCAGCTGGCGATCGAGCGCATCAAGCAGGTGTTCGGCGCCGACTATGCAAACGTGCAGCCGCACAGCGGCTCGCAGGCCAACCAGGCGGTCTATCTGGCGTTGCTGCAGCCGGGCGACACCATCCTGGGCATGAGCCTGGCCCACGGCGGTCACCTGACCCACGGCGCCAAGGTCAACGTCTCCGGCAAGCTGTTCAACGCGGTGCAGTACGGTGTCAACGAGCAGGGCCTGATCGATTACGACGAGGTCCAGCGTCTGGCCACCGAGCACACGCCGAAGATGGTCGTGGCCGGCTTCTCGGCATATTCGCAGAAGATCGACTGGGCGCGCTTCCGCGCCATCGCCGACAGCGTCGGTGCGTATCTGTTCGTGGACATGGCGCACGTGGCCGGCCTGGTCGCCGCCGGTGTGTATCCGAGCCCGCTGGAGCATGCGCACGTGGTCACCTCGACCACCCACAAGACCCTGCGCGGCCCGCGTGGCGGCATCATCGTGGCCAAGGGCGCGAGTGAGGAGCTGCAGAAGAAGCTGCAGTCGATCGTGTTCCCCGGCATCCAGGGCGGCCCGCTGATGCACGTGATCGCGGCCAAGGCGGTGGCGTTCAAGGAAGCACTGGAGCCGGACTTCAAGACCTACCAGCAGCAGGTGGTCAAGAACGCGCAGGCGATGGCCAACACGCTGATCGCGCGCGGCTACAAGATCGTGTCCGGCGGCACCGAGAATCACCTGATGCTGGTGGACATGATCGGCCGCGACGTTTCCGGCAAGGACGCCGAAGCCGCGCTCGGCAAGGCCCACATCACCGTCAACAAGAACTCGGTGCCCAACGACCCGCGCTCGCCGTTCGTCACCTCCGGCCTGCGCCTGGGCACCCCGGCGATCACCACCCGCGGCTACAAGGAGCAGGACAGCATCGACCTGGCCAACTGGATCGCCGACGTGCTCGACGCCCCCAGCGACGAAGCAGTGCTGGCCAAGGTCCGCGACGCGGTGACGGCGCAGTGCAAGAAGTATCCGGTGTATGGCTGAGATGCCGGGATTGGTGATTCGGGATTGGGGATGCGCGGCAAGCGCGTCTTTGCACCTGCTGTTGCCAATCCCTAATCCCCACTCTCCAATCCCGGCGCCCTGATGCACTGCCCCTTTTGCCAGCACAACGACACCCGCGTGATCGATTCGCGCGTGTCCGAAGACGGCACGACAATTCGTCGGCGCCGTGAGTGCGAGGCGTGCGGCGAGCGTTTCAGCACCCTGGAAACGATCGAACTCAAGCTGCCGACCGTGGTCAAGAGCGACGGCGGGCGCGAGGCCTTCGACGCGCGCAAGCTGCGCACCAGTTTCGACCGCGCGCTGCAAAAGCGCCCGGTGTCCGAAGAACAGATCGAAGCGGCGGTGCGCGCGGTGGTGCATCAGTTGCGCATGTCCGGCGAACGCGAGGTCGGCTCGTTGCGGGTGGGCGAGTACGTGATGGTCGAGCTGCGCAAGCTCGATCATGTGGGCTATGTACGCTTTGCCTCGGTGTACCGCAGCTTCCAGGACGTTGCCGATTTTCGCGAGGAAATCGAAAAGCTCGAGCGCGAGCTGCCGGTCGGCATCGAGCAACTGCCGCTGCTGGAAGCGGCGCTGGAACGCGCCGGCAAGCCCGGCAAGCGGTGAGCGCGATGCGCATCGCCTGCGTGGCCGACACGCCGGAGCTGTTGCCCGCCCTCGCGCAGGCGCATCTGCAGGCCTTCGGCAGCCTGTTGCCGGACTGGAATTTCGATGAGGCCTTGCGCGAGTTGCGCAGCCACAGCCGCGACGGCGTGATCCCGACCACCTGGGTTGCGCTCGATCAGGCACAGTGGCTCGGGTCGGTCAGCCTGCTGGAAAACGACGATGCGCGTATCCGCCAGTGGTCGCCCTGGCTGGCGTCGCTGTACGTGCAGCCGCAGGCGCGCGGGCAGGGCATCGGCGAGGCGCTGGTGACGCACTGCGTGCAGGCCGCCGCGCGCATGGGCGTGCCGGCCTTGTATCTGTATTGCCAGCCAGCACTGGCGCCGTACTACCAGCGGCTGGGCTGGCATACGCATGCAGAATTGCTGCTGGGGCCGATGCAGATCGTGGTGATGCAGATCGCGCCGGTGCTGCAGTGCGCGTGACAGCCGACGATCACCGCTGGATGGCCCAGGCATTGCGTCTGGCCGAGCGCGGTGCCTACACCACGCGCCCCAATCCGATGGTTGGCTGCGTGATCGTGCGCGATGGCGTGTGCGTGGGCGAAGGTTTTCATCAACGTGCCGGCGGCCCGCATGCGGAAGTGTTCGCGCTGCGCGCGGCCGGCGCGCTGGCGCGGGGCGCCACCGCTTACGTCACGCTGGAGCCGTGCGCGCACTACGGACGCACGCCGCCCTGTGCCCTGGCCTTGATCGATGCCGGAGTGGCGCGTGTGGTCGCGGCGATGGCCGACCCGTTTCCGCAGGTCAACGGTGGCGGGTTTGCGTTGCTGCGTGAGGCCGGGATCGAGGTGCTCAGCGGGGTCCTGCAGGCACAGGCGCGCGCGCTCAACCGGGGCTTCCTGTCGCGGGTGGAGCGCGGGCGGCCGTGGCTGCGGGTCAAGCTCGGCGCCAGCCTGGATGGACGGACTGCGCTGGCCAGCGGTGAATCCAAGTGGATCACCGGCGCCGATGCGCGCGCGGATGTGCAGCGCTGGCGTGCGCGTGCCGGCGCGATCCTCACTGGCGCCGGTACGGTGCTGGCCGACGACCCATCGATGACGGTGCGCCTGGGCGATGACACGCCGTTCGTGCCGCCGCTGCGCGTGGTGCTCGACGCCGGGTTGCGGACGTTGGCATGCAACACCATTCGCCAGGGCGATGCGCCCACGTTGTATCTGCATGGCGAGGATGTGGCCGCGCCGTCGCTGGACGATGCGCAGTTCATTGCGATGCCGTTGCATGCCGGCCGTTTCGAGCTGGGTGCCGTGTTGGCCCTGCTTGCCGAGCGCGGCATCAACGAGGTGCATGTGGAAGCCGGCGCAACAGTGAGCGGTGCGCTGCTGCAAGCCGGGCTGGTCGACGAATTGCTGGTCTACGTGGCGCCGGTACTGCTGGGCGATACCGCCAGGCCGCTGCTGGCCGGGCTAGGCATCGAGACGATGGCACAGCGCGCTGCGTTGCAGCTGCTGGATGTGCGTCAGCTGGGGCAGGATCTGCGTCTGCGTTATGCGCCGGTTGTTGCCGGGTAAGCGCTGCACGGCCTTGCCCGATGCCGCGCGGGCGTGTGGTTGCGCGCATGAAAAAGGCCCCGCATGCGGGGCCTTCGTGCATCTGCGACGCGCCGATCAGAAGCTTGCGCGCACGCCCACCTTGTACTGGTTGGCGTTGTCGACGAACTGCGCTTCGGCAACCAGGCCCCAGGTGCGGGTGAAGTTGACCTGGCCACCCAGGGTGCCGACGAACTCGCCTTCGTCCACGTCGCTGCCGTCGATGTAGCCGGCCTTGATCCAGGCTTCGGTGCGCGGCGAGGGCTTGCCGCGCAGGCCCAGGTTGGCAAAGCCCAGGTTGGTCGAGTCGGACGCGTTGTCGATCGAGCGACCGCGCAGGCGAAGGTCGGATTCGACCTTGGTGCGCAGCACGCTGATGTCGGCGGTGAACTCGACGCGCTCGGTCATTTCCTGGCGGTAGCCGATCCCCAGCGTGGCCTGCTGCAGGGTGCCGTCGATCACGAAGCCGCTGCCGAGGTTGTAATCCTTGGTGGCACGTTCGTAGCTGGCCAGCAGGTAGGCCGGCTGGGCAATCTGCCAGGAACCGCGGATGTAGCCACCGTCGATATCGTCGGACGCGTCGTTGACGTTGATTTCGGTCCGGTTCCAGCCGCCTTCGACGTAGGAATAGCTCAGGCCTTCGGCCGATGCGGCAAACGGTGCGGCGGCCAGCACGGCAGCCAGGATCAGGGTGTTACGCATTGGATGTCTCTCTCCGAATTGATGTCCGTGTCTCCGTCCCGTTGCGGGAGGGAAAAAGCGACGTCTCCCGTCGCGGCGGGTAAATTAACAGATCCTTCACAATCCTGGCTATGGGGGATTTCCCCACATGACGCAGTGTCCTGCCAGCCGTCGCTGACGCTCAGCCATCGCGCCGATCGGCCCTGTTAGACTTTGCGCACCGGTTCGCCGGTACTCACGAACGTCTTCAGGGCGGGGTGCGATTCCCCACCGGCGGTAGGCATGCGCAAGCATGCGAGCCCGCGAGCGCTTGCACATCGGAGTTGAGCGGATCCACGCGAAACCCGCTGCGCAAGGTCAGCAGATCCGGTGCGATGCCGGGGCCGACGGTATAGTCCGGATGAAAGAAGACGGCCAACGCGCAGCCTTGCGGCTGTGCGCGCGCCTGTTTGCCTTGTGGCGTTTTTCGCTCAACTCCTGCGAGAAACGACTATGTCCCTGCCTCACCCGTCGCGCTGCGTCGCGATCTTCCACCGCACTGCGTGCGCTCCGTTGTCGTCAACGACGGGGGCATGCTGATGTTTACCGGAATCATTGAAGGCGTCGGCCATCTGGCAGCGCGCCAGCCGCACGGCGGCGATGTGCGTTTCACCTTCGCCACCGGCAACCTGCCATTCGACGCGGTGCAACTGGGCGAGAGCATCGCGGTCAACGGCGTGTGCCTGACCGTGATTGCGTTCGATGCCGGCAGCTTCCAGGCCGACGCCTCTACCGAAACCCTGTCGCTGACCACGTTGGGCAGCTTGCCGGAAGGCGCGCTGCTGAATCTGGAGCGTGCGATGCGCCCGACCGACCGCCTCGGCGGGCATCTGGTCAGCGGCCATGTCGATGGCCTGGGCCAGGTGCAGTCGGTGCATGACGATGCACGGGCGCAGCGCTGGCGGTTTGCCGCCCCGTCGTCGGTATTGCGCTATGTCGCCAAGAAGGGCTCGATCTGCGTGGACGGAGTCAGCCTGACCGTCAACGAGGTCGACGAGGACGGCTTCGAGGTGGCGTTGATTCCGCACACGGTGGCCAACACCGCGTTTGCGCGGACGGCGGTTGGCGCGGCAGTGAATCTGGAGATCGATCTGGTGGCGCGCTACGTCGAACGCCTGCTCGGCACGCGGGGTGCGGCATGAATTTCGCACCCGTTCCGGAACTGATCGAGGAACTGCGCGCAGGCCGCATGGTGGTGATCGTCGATGACGAAGACCGCGAGAACGAAGGCGACCTGATCATGGCCGCCGAGCTGGTCAAGCCGTCGGACATCAACTTCATGGTGACCCACGCGCGCGGGCTGGTGTGCCTGTCGCTGACCCGCGAGCGCTGCGCGCAGCTGGGCCTGGCGCCGATGGTGCGCAACAACACCGCGCAGTTCCAGACCAACTTCACCGTCAGCATCGAGGCGGCCGAGGGCGTGACCACCGGCATCTCCGCCTACGACCGTGCGCACACGGTACGCACCGCGGTGCGGCCGGATGCCAGGCCGCAGGACCTGAGCCAGCCGGGGCATATCTTCCCGCTGATCTCCCAGCCCGGTGGCGTGCTGACCCGCGCCGGCCACACCGAAGCGGCCAGCGACCTGCCGATGCTGGCCGGGCTGGAACCGGCCGGCGTGCTGGTGGAAGTGCTCAACCCGGACGGCAGCATGGCGCGGCGCCCGCAGCTGGAAGTGTTCGCGCGCGAGCACGGGCTGAAGATGGGTTCGATCGCCGACCTGATCGCCTATCGCCTGGCCAACGAGCACACCGTCGAGCGTGTGGACGCGCGCGAGATCAGCACCGAATTCGGCCCGTTCACGCTGGTGACCTACCGCGACCGCATCGCGCACGACCTGCATTTTGCGCTGGTGCGCGGCACGCCCGATCCGGCCACCCCGACGCTGGTGCGCGTGCAGGTGGAAAACCCGCTGGCCGATCTGCTGCACTGGCAGCGCGATGACTTCGGCGTGGCGGCCACCGATGCGCTGCGTGCGATCGCCGCCGAAGGGCAGGGCGTGATGGTGGTGCTGTCGGCGCCGCGCGACAGCGAATCCCTGCTGGCGCGGCTGCGCCAGCAACCGGAAGCGGCCACCAACGCCAAGGACGTCAGCCAGTGGCGGCGTAATGGCGCAGGCGCGCAGATCCTGGCCGAGCTGGGCCTGGGCAAGCTGCGCGTGCTGGGCACGCCGCGCCGTCAGGTGGGCCTGGCCGGGTTCGGGCTGGAGGTGGTGGAGTACCTGGAATGCCATCCCGGCGAAGGCGTGCGTGCGGTGCCGGTCGCCGCGCTGCCCTGACGCAGGGCCGGCGGCCTGGAGTCGGCGCTGCGGTCGTTGCCACACGCGCCGCTGGAACCGTGTCGGTGGAGTGGTTCCTGCGGTGGGTGCGCAACGACCACGCCGGCCTGCGGTTGCGCCAGCCGGTGCTGCGCCCGCGCGCCGCCTGCTGCAGACATGGCCGGGCCTGCTTCGGCGCCCCGGCCGGCACCCATCGGCCGGGCCAGGCCCCGGCAGCTGTTAAACTTGCCGCCCCCTCGAGTTGCCGACCCGCATGACCCACTACGAAGGCGATCTCCGCCCCACCACCGCGCGCTTTGCGATCATCGCCAGCCGCTGGAATGCCCGCATCACCGACGCGCTGGTCACCGGTGCGCGCCAGAGCCTGGCCGGCAACGGCATCGGCGAGGACGCCATCGACGTGGTCCGCGTGCCGGGCGCCTGGGAAATTCCGATCGCGGCCAACCGCCTGGGACAATCCGGCCAGCATGCGGCGATCATCGCGCTGGGCTGCGTGATCCGCGGCGACACCCGCCACTACGAACACGTGGCCGACCTGTGTGCCGAAGGCCTGATGAGCGTGCAGTTGCAGACCGGCGTGCCGGTGCTCAACGGCGTGCTGGCGGTCGAGCACGTGGAAGATGCCGAGGCGCGTGCCGGCGGCAGCCATGGCAACAAGGGCGAGGAATGCGCGCTTGCGGCATTGGAACTGGTCAATTTGATGGAGTTGTTGCCATGAGCAAGTCCGGTGGACATGCCCGCCACGTCCGTCGCGACGGCATCGACCCGGTGCTGCGTTCGCGCGCGCGCCGGCGCGCCTTGCAGGCGGTGTATGCCTGGCAGATTTCCGGCGGGTTCGCCAAGCAGGTGATCTCCCAGTTTGCGCACGAGCAGGCGCACGAAGTGGCCGATCTGGCCTATTTCGAAAACCTGGTCGAAGGCGTGCTGACCAACCGCGCCGAGCTGGATACCGCGCTGACCCCGTATCTGGATCGCGGCGTGGAAGAGGTCGACGCGATCGAACGTGCGGTGCTGCGCCTGGCGGCCTATGAACTGCTGTATCGCCAGGACGTGCCGTACCGCGTGGTCATCAACGAAGCGATCGAAACCGCCAAGCGCTTCGGCTCCGAGCACGGCCACACCTACGTCAACGGCGTGCTGGATCGCGCCTCGGTGGAGTGGCGCAAGGTGGAGTCGGGCACCGGCGGCGCCTGAGGCGCCGCGGGATTGGGCATTTGGGATTGGGGATTGGCCGTGGCGCTGGTCCCTGCCAATGTGCGCCGTGACGAATCCCTAATGCCAAATCCCCAATCCCGGCCCGTCAAATGCCCGAATTCGATCTAATTGCCCGCTTGTGCGCACGCATTGCGGCGCGTGCGGATGTGCCGTTGGGCATTGGCGACGATGCGGCGCTGCTGCAGCCGCCGCCGGGCGAGCAGCTGGCGATCACCGCCGATACGCTCAATGCGGGCGTGCATTTTCCGCACGAGACGCGCGCCGAGGATCTGGGCTGGAAGACGCTGGCGGTCAATCTGTCCGATCTGGCCGCGATGGGTGCGCAGCCGCGCTGGTGCACCTTGTCGCTGTCGTTGCCGCACGACGATGCCGACTGGGTCGATGCGTTCGCCGATGGCTTCCTTGCACTGGCCGACGCGCACGATATTGCGCTGGTCGGTGGCGACACCACACGCGGGCCGTTGTCGTGTGCGGTGACCGCGATCGGCAGCCTGCCGCCGGGTGCGGCGTTGCGTCGCGATGGGGCGCGTGTGGGCGACGATGTGTGGGTGACCGGTGCGCCGGGCGAGGCGGCCGCGGCCTTGTCGCTGTGGCAGGCTGGCCAGCTGGACGTGACCTGCGCGGCGGCCGATCCGGTGCACGAGCAGTGGCGCGGCCGCCTGCTGCGCCCGCAGCCGCGCGTGCAGGCCGGGCTGCGCCTGCGTGGGCTTGCGCATGCCTGTGTGGATGTCTCCGATGGGTTGCTGGCCGATCTGGGGCATCTGTGCGAACGCAGCGGCGTGGGCGCGCAGCTGGCGCTGACGGCGTTGCCGGCGATGCCGCGCAGCGCCGGGATCAGCGCGCTGCAGTGCATCGGCTGGCAACTCGGCGGCGGCGACGACTACGAGCTGTGCTTCACCGCCGCCGTGCAACACCGCGAGGCGGTGCTGCAGGCGATGGACTTCGCCGCAGTCGCGGTGACACGCATCGGCCGGATCGTCGCCACGCCGGGCGTGGTGGTCCACGACGCCGACGGCAAGCCATGGCAGCCGCCGCAGCGCGGGTATCAGCACTTCGTGGGCTGAGCGGTTCGCGCGGGAGGCGTTGCGCGGGCCTGCTGCATTGCAGCCAACGTCTGCGGGTCGGGATCGGCATACGATGGCGCCGGCCGGCTTGCACTTCAGCACGTGTCACCCGATTGCGGCGCCTACGCTCCGCCTCCCGATTCCCGATTCCCGATTCCCGATTCCCGATTCCCGATTCCCGATTCCCGATTCCCGATTCCCGATTCCCGGCCCTTGAGCCATACCGTACCGTCTGGTACGTTCGCGACGTTCTCCCCCGAACCACGGATGCATGGCAGCTGCCGCTGGGCTATCCCGGCCCGGCCTTGCGTGGGAGAAAACCATGAACAAGCCTTGGATCGGAGGCATCGCCGCACTGGCGTTGCTGGTGGCATCGGCGTCGGCAATGGCGGGCGCCTTCAGCAAGACCTATGAACGCATTCCCGGCTGGGATGGCGCGCCGATGGGCGCGCTGGTCCTGGTGCCGCAGGGGCAGGGCAGCGGGCCGTTTCCGCTGGTCGTGATGCCGGCCAGCTGGTCGTTGCCGAACCTGGAATACCTCGGCCGCGCCACCCAACTGGCCAGCGACGGCTACGTGGTCGTCAGCTATACCTCGCGCGGGTTCTGGGATTCGGCCGGGCAGATCGACATCGCCGGCGCCGACACGGTGGAAGACGTCAGCGCGGTGATCGACTGGGCGCTGGCGCATACACCGGCCAACCCGAATGCGATCGGTGCATCGGGCATCTCGTACGGAGCGGGCATCAGCCTGTTGGCGGCCGGGCGCGATCCGCGCATCAAGGCCGTGGCCGCGCTCAGCGGCTGGGCGGATCTGGAAGCGTCGCTGTATTCCAATCGCACCGTCAGCCAGCAAGGCGTTGGACTCCTGGTCGGTGCCGGCGCGCTGACCGGACGGCCCGGTCCGGATCTGGCGCAGATCAGCACACGGGTTGCCGTTGGCGATTACGACGGCGCAGTGCAGGGCTTCCTGCCGCAGGCCGCGTCGCGCAGCCCGGCAAGCGAGGTGGCTGCGCTCAATGCGCGGGGTACCGCGGTGCTGCTGGGCAATGCCTTCAACGATGGCCTGTTTCCGCCGAATCAGACCATCGCGTTCTTCAACCAGCTGCGCGGGCCCAAGCAATTGCTGCTCAGCCAGGGCGATCACGCCACCGCGGAACTGCCGGGCGCGCTGGGCCTGCCCAACGAGGTCTACACGGCGACCACGCGCTGGTTCGATCGTCATCTCAAGCAGGTGCGTAACGGGGTGGATGCGGAAGCGCCGGTGCGGCTGTCGCCGCGCGCAGGACAATGGCTGGAGTACCCGGATTGGGCATCGGTGCAGCAGGGCACCACGCGCCTGGGGCTATCCGCACCGGCCGGGTTGCTCAGCCCCACCGGCGGCTTGATCGGCGGTACCGCCAGCGGATGGCAATCGCGCATCGCCACCGATGTGCCGACGTTGGCCGACTCGGGCGTGGTGCTGGTCAGCGGTCTGTTGCAAGGCATCGGCGTGCCGGTCACCACGTCGATTCCGTTGGTCAATCGCATCGGCGCGGCAGTGTGGGTGGGTGCGCCGTCAAGCACGGTACGCCGGCTGGCCGGCAGTCCGTCGCTGCGCGTGACCGTGGTGCCCAGTCAGTCGAAGGTGAGCCTGTTCGCGTATCTGTACCGCATGGATGCAGTGGGCGTGGCGCAATTGGTCACGCATGCGCCGTATTCGCTACGCGGGGCCACGCCGGGCCGCGCAGTGACGCTGGATTGGCCGCTGCAAGCGGCTGCTGCGGAGATTCCGGCAGGGCAGCGCCTGGTGCTGGTGATCGACACGCACGACGCGCGTTATACCGATGCCAGCGATGGTGGCGGCACAGTGACGTTTACCTCGCCGGTGGTAACGCCTTCGGTATTGAATGTGCCGCTGCGGTAACGCTGCGCCGAGCTAATGGCGCGGTGAGTTGTCGGCCGCGTACACCCGATCAGGTGCACGCGTGGATCAATCGCCCTTTATTGAATGCGTAACGGCAACCCACCCGGACATGACCGAGCTGATCGGCGGGGTGTCCTTTCCGGCGCCGGCAGTGTTGCAGAGCGTCAGGGCGGTTGCCTGGCTGCAGGGATCAGCGGTAGAGCAGTCGATCTGGCGCTTGGCTGCAGGGCCCTTGCCCGCCCACCATCGCAGGACACGCCGCAAGTACGTCCATGTAGGCTCTTACGCGGCATCCATGCCGCGTAAGGTCCCGCGACGGTGAGCGGGCAAGGACCAGGCGGGATGGTCGGTACGCAAAGTTAAGAGCAGTGCCGGATGCGCCTTGTTCGATCGTGAAGCATCTGCACACCGCCGCATTACAGGCAGCTTTCAGATGAGCGCCGACCCACTGTCTGGTGCGGTGTCCTTGCCGGTTGCGGGACCGTGTGGCGGTATGGATGCCGCCACCGAGCCCCCATGGACGGGTTTACGGCGTGTCCCGCAAGCGGTGAGGGCACCGCGCACTCGACGCACCAGGTCTTTTGATTGCATCTAACAAGTGATGCCGCGACTCAGGCTGTCGGTTGCGTTTGTGTCGGTCCACGGCGTATCCCGCGAGCAGTGAGGACGCCACCCTCGACCATGTTTTTCATGGCCAAGAATGCATGCGGTCAAGCCGAGAATGTATGCGCTTCGGCCGCAAATGCCACTGCCAGTGCGCCCTTGCCGACGTTGACCATGCCGGTCAGGCTCATCACGCTTTCGAATAGGTCCACGTTGTGTGTCTGGCAGGCGTTCTGCAAGGCGGCGTAACCGGGAAGCGCGTGCAACTCGGCCAGTTCGCCGCCGTAGCCCACGCACACGGTCGGCGTCATCAAGCCCGCGCGGATCCTGCGCACGGCAAAGCCGAACAGCTTCTCTGCCGACGGCTCGAAGCCCTTCAGCTTGGCCACCGGCTCGGTGATGCCGCGGTAGGCGCGCAGCACCGGCTTGATATCCAGCGCGCTGCCGAGCGCGGCACCGATCAGGCCCACGCTGCGATCGCCCTTGCTGCGCGCACGCGCGCGCAGGTAGTAGAGATCGCGCGGAATCATGTAGCCATAGGTATGCTCGGCCAGTTGTTCGAGCCGGCTGCGGATTGCCGCCACGCCCTGACCCTGTTCGCGCAGGCGCACCGCTTCCACTGCCGTGATGCCCTGGCCGGCGAACAGGTTGAGGGTATCGATCACGCGCAGCGCGAATGGCGAGGTGTGGCCGGCGGCCTGCCGGATCGGCTTGTAATCGTTGAGGATCGCGAAGCTTGCCTGCATCGCGTTGTCGAAGATCTGGCTGCGCAGCTTGGAGATGGTCAGGCAGAACACCTGGTCGTAGTCGATGACCAGCCGTTGCAGGAACAGGTCGCGAATCTGATTGACCGAAAATGGCGTGGTTTCCGCCTCGTGTCCGCGCTCGGCCACATGCGCCTGCAGAAAGCTCAGCGTCGCTTCCTCATCGCGGTGGTCGGCCAGTACCGCTTCGCCGATGCGTACGCTGATCGGCAACACGATGACGCTGTTGCGTTGAATAAAGTCTTGCGGCAAATCGCAGGCACTGTCCACCACGATTCCGATGCGCATCGTCGCCCCCTCCGGCTGTTGCGTTATCTGTGCTTGCGAACGCTATCGCAAAACAGGAGAGGCGAGTAGGGCTGACAGCTCGGTGCTTGTACGCCAAGGGCCGCGTGGTGGAAGCCTGACTGCCGACAGGCAAGCTCGGCGCGTACGACAGACCTGGAGCAAGCAGCCGCGGGGCGGCCAGAAGACGGACCACGCCTCATGTGGCTCTGCACCATTCGCCTGCACTGCGCCGTCATGCAGATGACCGATACATGCGGTGACGCTGCCATTTGCACTGCGAACTGCGGATCGGCGCACGCTTCGGCTGTCAGCTAGCGCCCGCTATCGCAGATGACGAGCGAGGCCTGCCGCAATTGCTATAGCTCCCGTCACAACCCCGCTGCTAGGGTCCAACGCGACCGCTGCAAGGCGGCTTCTCGACGCTGCCGCACCGGCATCGCCGCGCTGAACCTACACGGAGAGAGTCGACATGCAAAACAGCCAATCCAGCATCCCTACGCAGACCGTCACACAGGCGCCGACCACACGGCGGCGCGCATCGCGCTGGTGGAAGGCTGCGCTCGCCGTAGGTCTGGTGGCCCTGGCGCCAGCGGCGCTGGCCGGTCCCTACAAGATCTTTGGCAACCACTACGCGTGGGTCAACAATTTCAATGATCCCAACAACATCATCCAGGGCACGTTCGGCACCGGCAGTACGCCGGAGCTGACCGTCACCTTCAACTTCGCCGACTACAACCTCTACGGCTACCCGGCGATCGTGCGTGGTTGGCACTACGACTGGAACCCGACCACCGACACGTTGTTTCCGCGGCAGATTTCCTCATTGAGCAAGATCCCGCTCAAGTTCACCTACAGCGCGGGTGGCACCAATCTCGCGGGCGACTTTGCCTACGACATCTTCTTCCGCTGGGATACCGCCAAGGGCAACCCGCAGCTGGAAGTGATGATCTGGGGCGACCACAACTCCTGGCCGATCGGCACCCTGACTGCCAGCAATGTGATCACCGCAGGCGGGCGCACGTTCGACCTGTGGGAGGGCTTCAACTCCGGTGCCGGCTATTATGTCTACACCTTCATCCCGACCGGCACCGCCGGGCAGGCCACGCTCAAGACCAGCGGCAGTCTCAACGTGGACGCCAAGCCCTTCCTCAACTGGTTGCAGACCAACCGGTCCAAGGATGGGCGCTACAACAACAGCATGTACCTGCACGCAGTCGAAGCCGGTTTCGAAGTGGTGCGCGGCAACGGCTGGGCCAAGGTCAGCGCGACGCTGGATGCACAGTAAGCACGGCGCCCGTCGGCCGCATGGCTGAGGGTGCAGCTGGTTTGATCACGGCGTGCAGCACACCACGCGCCGGTTCCCGTATCGCGTACGCCGGCCTGGCATTCATCGAAGAGAGCCGGCCGCGTGGGAACCAACCAGCTGGCAAGGTGCGCGGCGCATGCAGTGCATGCGTCGCGCTCCGGGTGAGGCAATGGTGACCGGGCCGCATGATTTCGCCTGCGCTCTGTTTTTCTGCAACGATCGGCAAGGGCAATCCGCAGCTGGACGCGATGCGCCGGGGTGCCGGCAATGCGTCTGCGCCGGGCGCTCAATGGCCGCCACAGCACTGCGCTGTATCTGCGGCTGGCCAATGCCACGCCGTCTGATATCTACCGCGTACAACATGTGTCGCTGCAACGCTGTGCCGGTCACCTTCGTCTGCGATGCGGATGCACGCGGGAACACGCCGGGGCATTGCGATGCGGCAGCCGGGCACTGCACTCCTGTGGTTCAGCGCACTGCCGTTGTCGGCGCAGCGTCAGCGCAGGGCGTCGCGCGCCGAGGCGATGGCCGCCATCCACTGCTCGCGTTTGCCGAGCACGAAACGGTGCTCGCCACCCTCATGCAACTGCAGTGCCAGCGATGTGGGTGCCACCGGCAGCAGGCCGAACAGGCGCGTCCAGCGTGGTTGCATTGTTGCGATCTGGGTCAGGTGCACGGTCAGCGACCGGGTCTGTATGTTGTAGGGGTGCGGCTGGAAATGCAGCGCATCGGCGGTCAGGATCAGCCGCCCGCCGACCGCTTCCAGGCCGCGTTGCAGATTGGCCGGCGCCTGGCGCAACACGACGCGGTCGATCGAGCGCAAGCCGCCGCCTTGAAACAGCGAGCTCACTGTGACGCAGCGGCGGCGCAGCGACGCCGTTGCTGCCGCTGTACAGACAGGACGCCGGTGCTGTCGATCAGTGCCGATGAGGAGAAGACAAACATGCGCTAGGCCCGAAGGAGTGCATCAATGCGGCATTTGCCGCCGGGAAGACGCGGCGACACGGCATGACGCCACATCGCCGATGTAGGCCACGCCGCCGCCGACCAGATACATCAGCAGATCGTGCACGGTGGCGGTGTTGCCGAGCGCGATGTAGGCCGCGCTGCCCGGGCGCAGCCCGAGCCGGTCGGCCAGGTGCATCGCCTGCAGCCCTTCGATCAGGCACCCGATCGCGACCGCCAGCACGCTCGCCCAGCGGGGCGATAACGCAAGCACGCCGCGCAACCCGCAATACACCAGGATCACCGCCAGCACATCGCCCAGGCTGCCGCGCACCCAGGGCCCGCCAAGTGTGCCCGCGCCGATCGCCACTTCGATGACAAACACGGCGAGTGCGATCAGCAGGTAGACCCAGCGCACGCCCGGTGCCATGCGTGTCATTGTGCGAACAGCGCATTGCCGGGGCCGACATGATCGACCGCCGTGACCTGCGCCACGCGGTCGCCGGGCGGATTGCGGTGTTGCTCCCGGTCCGCATCGGAGGTCACCGCGAGGCTGGCGCCCACGTCCTGCACGGTGCTGCGGCTGGGCGAGGCGGGAACCGACGGGTCCTGCCGGTCGACCCGGCCCTGCTGGGCGAGGGCAGCGAATGGCAGCAGCGTCAGCGATGACATCAGGATGCAGCACACACGCATGGGCAATCCTTATGCGGACGATGCCGCCGGCACGCTGCCGGCGGAGAGGGCATGCAGTGTGCCAGCCCGCGCGGCAACGGCGGCTGTCGCAATGTGGCGGTATCGCCCCGGCGGCGCGCGCAAACGCGCGCCGCCTGCGCTCACTTCAGATAGGCGCGCGGCAACGCGCCGGCCGGTTGCATGTAACGGTCGCGCAGCTCGGTCTGGCGTGAACGCATCGGCATGTCGCGACCGCCCAGCCAGACCTGCTCGGCATAGTGGGCGACATCCAGCGGGTCACCTTCCCACAGCACCAGGTCGGCCTGCTTGCCGACCGCGATGCTGCCGATGCGATCGGCCACGCCGAAGATCTCTGCCGGCACCCGGGTCAGGCCGGCCAGGCCCGCTTCCCACGGCAAGCCGTTGGCCACCGCATTGCCGGCCAGCTGGCGCTGTTTGCGTGCGTTGTGCGAGGCATCGCCGCTCTGGGCAAAGCTGACCTCCACGCCGGCCGCGCGCAGACGTGCGGCGTTTTCCAGCGTCGCGCCGATCTGGTCGAAGGTGGACGGCAGGTCCGCCAGCGCGTCCACCAGCACCGGGACGTTGGCCTGCGCCAGCTGCGGTGCGAGCTTCCAGGCCTCGGTGCCGCCGGCAATGGCGATGCGTACCTTTTCGCGCTGCGCCCAACGCAGCAGCTGGCGGATGTCGGCGGCGCGCTCCACCTGCACCACGATGCGGCCCTGCCCGGCCAGGTATTTGGCCAGCACGCTGCGGCCGACCGGGGTCAGCAACGCGTGCGGCGAATCGGCCGGCACGCGTCCGCGCGCTTCGGCCACCAGCTGGTCGAGCAGCATCCATTGCGCGGCACGCGAGCTGCCGGTCAGATCGGATGCCGCCGCACCGATGCGGATGAACAAGGCATGCGGGCCGACCGGGTCCGGGCTGCCGTCCAGCCGCACCACGCCGCCTTGCCCGGCGATGAAGGCACCGCTGGTGGTCGCGCCCAATGCAGTGAAGCCGATGCCTTCCACGCGCGCCACCGGAACCAGTACCGAGTCGGGGTTGTAGGCCAGGGTGACGTCGAATTCCGGGCGCATCGGCTGGTCGCTGAGTTTGACGCCGCTGTCCACGGTGCTGTCTTCGCCGGAGACTTCCTCGACGCCGATCTCGGTGATGCCGCCGAACAAGGCCGGCGTCAGCGGGCGGCCCCTGGCCTCGACCACGCGGCCATCGGTGGGCACGGCCAGGTTGCGGCCGATCGCGCGGATCACCCCGCCCTGCACCAGCACATCGGTATCGCGCAGCGTGCCTTGTGCGGTGGCGGTATGCACGGTGGCGCCACGGATCAGCACCTGCTGGCCGAATGCGGGCAGTGCCAGCACTGCCAGGACCATTGCGGAGATCGCGCGCAGACGCGGGCGAACGAAGGTTGCGCGGCTCATCGTGCCACCTCCTGGCCGAGCATGAAGTCCGAGACCGGCTGCAGTGCGCGGTTGCGGCGGTCGTAGACCTGCGCGCCGTCGATGTAGACCTGTTCGGCCAGTGCGTAGGAGCTAAAGGGATTGCCGTTCCACACCACCACATCGCCCATCTTGCCCGGCTCCAGTGCGCCGGTCTGCTGCTCGATGCCCAGCGCCTTGGCGGCGTTGCTGGTGAGCCAGCGGATCGCACGTTCGGGCGGGATCTCCATGCCGCTGCGGCGCGCGTTGGCGAGCACCTTGGCCGCTTCCTGGTTCAGGCGCTGGATGCCTTCTTCCGAATCCGAATGCACGATGGCGCAGCTGTTGGCCGGGCGGTCGACCAGCGCGATGTTTTCCTGGATGCCGTCGAAGGCTTCCATCTTGAAGCCCCACCAGTCGGCCCACAGCGCGCCGCAGACGTTGTCCTGCGCCAGCCGGTCGGCCAGCTTGTAGGCTTCCACGCCGTGGTGGAAGGCGGCGATGTGGAAGCCGAATTCCTTGGACAGGTCCAGCATGGTCGCCATCTCGTCGGCGCGGTAGCAGTGGATATGCACGCGGATGTCGCCGTTGATCGCGCCGGCCAGCGTATCGAGCTTGAGATCGCGCTTGCCGCCGGCATCGCCGCTGCTGTCGTTGTCGCCGCCGCGGCTCCACCAGTGGCGCTTCTTTTCGGCCTTCTTCTTCGGTGCGTTCTTCTGCAGGTACTCGGCCGCATCGATGAAGGCGGCGCGGTAGCCGGCCACGTTGCCCATGCGGGTGGCGGGGCCGCCCTTCTCGCCGTACACGCGCTTGGGGTTCTCGCCGCAGGCCATCTTCAGGCCCCAGGGCGCACCGGGAAACTTCATGCCCTGGTAGGTCGTGGAGGCCACGTTCTTGAGGGTGACGCCGCGCCCGCCGATCAGGTTGGCCGAGCCCGGCAGGACCTGCAGCGAGGTGACGCCGCCGGCCAGGGCGGTGCCGAAGCCGGGGTCCTGCGGCCAGATCGAATGCTCGGCCCACACGTTCGGGGTGACCGGTGCGGTCATCTCGTTGCCATCGCTGTGCGCACTGACGCCGGGGCTGGGATACACGCCCAGATGCGAGTGCACGTCGATGATGCCGGGGGTGACCCACTTGCCGGTGCCGTCGATGCGGCGCACATCGGACGGCGCCTCCAGCCCGCGCCCGACCGCAGCCACCTTGCCGTCGCGCAGCAGTACGTCGGCGTCGTCCAGCCGCTGGCCGGTGCCGGTGAGCACCGTGGCGTGCTGGATCAGCACCGGACCGGACGCGAGCGCGTGGTAGGTGCTGGGATAGGGGTCTTGCACGAAACGCGATGCCGCAGACGCAGGCCCGCACAGCAGCGCCGCGCCAAGGGCGGCGAACAGGATGGAACGCATGGATTTCCCCGGTGTAACGAAAACGTCAGCCGCAAACCTAGCGGCCGGCGGCGTGCTTGCCAAGTGCTGCATTGCCGGTGGCGGCGGCCTCATCACATGCGCATGGGCATGCTATGCCGTATTCGTCAGGGGAAACGTCGATGATCGTCAAATCAGAACGCAACAAACAGGCCGATGTGGTGCTGGCTTTCTGGGAGCTGGCCGGCTCGGCCCGCTGGTTCACCCACAACGATGCGTTCGATGCCAACTTCCGCCAGCATTTCAGCGAACAGCACTTTGCGGCGGCGCGTGGCGAGTATGCGCACTGGATGGAACGCGCGGAGGATGCATTGGCCTTGCTGATCCTGCTCGACCAATTCCCGCGCAACGCGTTCCGCGGCAGCGCGCATGCCTACGCCACCGACGGCCTGGCGCTGTCCTGCGCGCGGCAGGCGCTCGCCAGCGGCTTCGATCAGCAGGTCTCGGCGCAGTTGCGGCTGTTTTTCTATCTGCCGTTCGAGCATGCCGAAGACCTGCAGGCGCAGGCGCGTTCGGTGCAGCTGATCACCGCGCTGGACGATGCGGAAACCACGCGCTGGGCGGTGGAGCACCAGCAGATCATCCAGCGCTTCGGACGCTTCCCGCATCGCAATGCGGTGCTGGGGCGTGAAACCACCGCCGAAGAGCAGCGGTTTCTCGACGACGGTGGATTTGCCGGCTGAGGGACGGCGGCTGTGGCCTGCGCGCTTGCACGCCGCTGCGGCTTTCCCGCACTGCGCACGTGCGTCTGGGCAGGCGGATCGGGTGCAGTGATCGATGCGGATCGATCGATGACTCACCTGCGCGCGATGTCAACCGCCGATCGATATCGTGCAGTCACGCCGTGACATCAATGGCTTGGCGCCGCCGATGCGCGGATGACTTGCACGAGGACGAGCAGCGTTTTTTCTGGATCCCGCCGGTCATGCAGCGCGGCGCCGATACCGATACGGGCATCGGCCATCGTGCTGCAGCTGATCAACAGCCGCCCATCAGGCCTTCCGAACGCCAGTTGGTGCCTTCGCCCAGCAGCAGATAGAAGCCATAGCTCTCGTAGCCGCTTTCCGACAGCACGAAGTCGAGCGTGCCGTTGCCGTCGATATCGCCGAACTGCAGCAGATGCGTGCGCAGTGGCAGGTCTTCGCAATCGTCGCAGCCGCTGGCCGCGCTGCCCTTGCGGAACTGCCAGCGGCTGCCGTCGTGTTCGAAGATCGCAAGCACCACGAGGACGCCGGTCGGGTTGTCCGGGTTGCCGGTTCTGGTCGGGTGATTGGAGGTCAGCACGGCCACACGTCGCTGTGGCTGCCCGGCGTCGGTAAAGACCTGCAGCGCCGCCAGATCCTGTGCACGATCTGCAGTGAATGCCGTCAACGCCTGGGCCATCGCCGCAGGCGTGACGCTCTTGCGCAGCTGCGCGGTCTCCCCGACCTGGCGCAACAGCTCGGTCTGTTCGGCAGCGGTGGCATTGCGGGTCGCAAAGCGCTTGCCGGGATTGAGATCCACCGTCGCCAACAACGGCGAATTGGACAGCGTTGCGGTGCCCTTCAAACGCAGTTTTGCGGTGCCGCCGCACATGCTGTTGTCATCGACGGTCAGCGACGCAAGCTGCACGCTGCCGGTGGACACGCCCGCATCGAAGACCTGCAGCGGCTGGCTCAGCAGCGACCTGGGCATGCTGGACTCCTTCGCGACGCCGCGACCCAGCCACACCGGAACGTATTCCAGCGGGTCTTCGGTCGGCTGGCTGTCGTAGGTCTGTACCAGCATGACCGCGCGCGCCGGTTCGGCGGCCTGTGCGGCCAGCGGCAACAGCGCGGCCATTACGAGAGCGGGCAGGCGGGTGTGCATTGCAGCAAGTCCTTGTGGGTGGCGATCCATGAAAAAACGGACGCTCCGTGGAGCGCCCGTTTCGGGGTATGCAACGTAGCAAACGCGGCTTAAGAAACTGGCGGGCGATTCCAGCCGGCTGCCGTCGGGCGTGGATGCCGTGCGGTGACCATCGTGCCTGCGGACTGCATGCAGCTGAAGGGCACCGGCCGTGCCCTCCTGGCGATCCGCCGTCTGGCCTCAGTACTTGGCCACGCCGTTGTCCACTTCGTCCGACCATGCGTCGATGCCGCCGGTGACGTTGTAGACGTTGCTGAAGCCCAGGCCACGGAAGTGCTCGGCCGCCTGCAGGCTGCGCCCGCCGCGGTGGCACAGGAACGCCAGCGGGGTGTCCTTGGGCAACTGCTCGATGGCGGCGCGCTCGTGCGCATCCAGCGTGCGGAACGGCGCGGCAACCGTGGCCAGGGCGCGTTCGTCGGCCGGGCGCACGTCCACCAGGGTCAGCGTACCGGCCTTCAGGCGGTCGTCGGCATCGCGCACCGACAGCTCCTGCACCGGCTTGGGTGCATTGGGATTGTCGATGGCCAGGCCACGACCACGGATGTCGTCCACCCAGTCGATGGTGATGCCGTCGGCGCGGCGGGCGCTGGCCAGGTCGAACTGCACGCGCAGGCCGTTGGACTCGGCAGCGATGGCGTTCGGGTTGGTCGGCGCCAGCTGGAAGTTGGGCTGGAAGTTGGCATCGATGGCCAGCGTCAGCGAGGCATCCGGCGCATCGGCCAGCGCGCCCTTGAGCATCTCGACCGCGGCCGGGGTGATGGTGATCCTGGGCGGAGTCCGGTCTGGCGCCTGCAGGCCGAGCATGCTGCTCAACTCGCCGCTGTCGGCCATCTGCAGGATGATGTCGCTGCCGCCGATCAACTCGCCGTCCACATACAGCTGCGGAATGGTCGGCCAGTCGCCATAGGCCTTGATGCCTTCGCGGATCTCCTGGTCGGCCAGCACGTTGACGTGGGCATAGTCGATGCCCAGGCCGTCCAGCACGCCGACCGCCTTGGCCGAAAAACCGCACTGCGGCATGCCGGGCTGGCCTTTCATGAAGAGCACCACGCGGCTGGATTGCAGCAGCGTATCGATGCGGGAACGCAGGGCGGGATCGAGGGACATGGCAGCACTTCGGTCAGATCGTGGAGTCCGGGCATTCTACGCCGCATGGCATCATGCGGCATGACCACGCTTCAAACGCTGTATCGCATCCCCTCGCACCCCTACCGCTGGGTCGGCCTGCTGGCCCTCTCGCAGGCAGCGGTGGCGCTGCTGTGGTGGCATCTGGGCTGGGTCTGGGGCGTGCCGGCGTTGCTGCTGTCGCATGCGGCGTTCGTGGTGCCGGTGTTCCTGCCGCGCGCGCGTCTGTACGCGCCGGTGCTGGCGCGCCTGCCGGGCCGCGCCCCGCAGGTATGGCTGACCATCGACGACGGCCCCTCCGACGACACCCCGGCGATGCTGGAACTGCTGGACGCCTTCGATGCCAAGGCCACCTTCTTCGTGGTCGGCGCCCGCGCCGAGCAGCGGCCTGAACTGGTGCGCGAGATCGTGCGTCGCGGGCACGGCATCGGCAACCACAGCCATACCCATCCGCAGGCCTGGTTCTGGGCGCTGGGACCGCATCGCATGGCGCAGGAAATCGGCCAGGCGCAGCGCGTGCTGGCCACCATCACCGGGCAGGCGCCACGGCTGTACCGCTCGGTGGTGGGCATGACCAATCCCTTCGTCGCCTCGCCGCTGCGGGCGCATGGGCTGACCCGCGTGGCCTGGAGCGCGCGCGGTTTCGACGGGGTGCGTTGCGAGCCGGATGCCACCGTGGCCCGCATCGTGCGCGACCTGCGCCCCGGCGCCATCGTGCTGCTGCACGAGGGCGCCGCGCACGGACACAACCTCACCATCCTGCGCGGCGTACTGGAGGCGATGCGCGCGCGCGGCCTGGCCGGGCGGCGTCCGGACTGAGGTCCTGCGAACCGCGGCGCGATGAGGTGACGCGGGCCCACGCAGGGATGATCCATCGTCCGTGTCTGCCGGACCTGCTCCGGTATGGTGCATCGTCTGTAGTGGCGGAGCCGCCCGGAGCCAGCGGCGTCGAAACCCGGCGCTGATCCACGCATGTATTGACAGCGATTTAACGTGGATCGACCATGCGCCCCCCAGCCAGCAAACGGTGCGCGCCTTTCGAGGGCGCTGCCGACGCCAGCCTCAAGCCGTCATCGACGGCCATATCCGCTCTTGAGGCTGACCCCATGTCCCATCGCATCGTCTCTGCGCGCACGCCCATGCGTGCGGATCTCCGTTCGCCGCAGCTCCCGCTGGCGTCCTCCCTGCTGGCGCTGGCCTGCGCATGGCCATTGGCGGCTGCGGCGCAATCGAGCACGCGCGACCCGGTCGATCTGGACCGCCTGCAGATCCAGGCCCATCGCGGTGCCGCGACCGAAGGCACCGATTCCTACACTGCCGATGTCGCGCGTAGTTCGACCCGGCTGGAGCTGTCGCTGCGCGAGACGCCGCAGTCGGTGGTGGTGGTGACCCGCCAGCAGATCGTCGACCGCAACCTGCAATCGCTGCAGGACGTCACCGACACCGTCGCCGGCTTCAACTCGCCGACCTGGGACACCGAGCGCACCTACATCAACGCGCGCGGCTTCGAAGTGGACTACTACCGCATCGACGGCATTCCCACCGACTACACCGGCGATGTGCAGCAGAACATGGCGATCTACGACCGGGTGGAAATCGTCCGCGGCGCCAACGGCCTGACCTCCGGTGCGGGCAACCCGGCAGCATCGATCGACCTTGTGCGCAAGCATGCCGACAGCGACGTGCTCACCGGCCGCGTCGATCTGTCGGCAGGGCGCTGGGACCGCTATCGCGGCACGCTCGACCTGCAATCGCCCTTGAACGCCGCCGGCAACGTGCGTGGACGGGTGGTGACCAGCTATGAAGACAAGCAGTCGTTCCGCGATTACTACAGCAAGCAATCGTCGCTGTTCTACGGCATCGTCGATGCCGATTTCAGCGACGCCACCCGCGGCTATGCCGGCGTCAACAAGCAGCGCAACGACGGCCGCGGGACCACCTGGGGCGGCGTGCCGGCGTACTTCAGCGACGGCAGCCGCACCGACTTTGCACGCTCGGATTCGTTCACGCCGCGCTGGGCGCGCGGCGTAGCCGACACCACCAATGCCTTCGCCGGCCTGACCCATCGCTTCGACAACGGTGCGCAGCTGCACGTGGAGTACTCGCATCAGCGTTTCGAAGCCGATTGGAAGTCGGTGCTGTTCGGCTACTTCGATTACCCGGACCGCGCTACCGGCCTGGGCCTTGCCACCAACTTTGGCGGGCGCTATCCCACACTCACTGCGCAGAACAGCCTGGATGCCTACCTCAGCGTGCCGCTGACCTGGTGGGGCCGCAACCACGAGCTGATCGCCGGTGCCACCTGGATGAACCGCAACGTGCGCAGCTGGTCCAACGGGCCCGAGCCGTCACAGTTACTGACGGCCGAAAGCGTCTACGCCTGGACCGGCAGCATGGCGCAGCCGCAATGGACGCCGCTGGTGAAGGGCGAAGAACGCGATGTGCGCCAGGTGGCCGCCTATGCCGCCGGCCGTTTCAGCCTGACCGACGCGCTTACCGCCATCGTCGGCGCGCGCGTCACCGACTGGAAGAACAGCGATCAACTAGTGCCGGCCAACACCTACGAGCGCCGTGGCCGCACCACGCCGTACGCCGGCCTGATCCTGGATGTGGACGAGCACCATTCGCTCTATGCCAGCTATACCGGCATCTTCAAGCCGCAAAACAACCGCGATCGCGGCGGGCGCTATCTCGCCCCGCTGGAAGGCAACAGCTACGAGGTCGGTGCCAAGGGCGAATACCTCGGCGGCCAGCTCAATGCGGCACTGGCGTTGTTCCGGATCGAGCAGGACAACCTGGCGGTCAACGATCCCGGGCAACTGGTGCCGGGCACCACCACTCAGGCCTTCCTCGCGGCGAAGGGCACGGTCAGCCAGGGCGTGGAGTTCCAGCTCGATGGGCAGCTGTCCGAGCAATGGCGGATTGCATTCGGCTTTGCCCAGTTCGATGCCAATGATGCCAGCGGCGTCGATGTCAATCCGACCAGCCCGCGTCGCGAGGCCACCCTGTTCACCAGCTGGCAGACCGGCCCGTGGCGCGTGGGCGGTGGCCTGAGCTGGCAGTCGGCCATCCACGACTTGATGTCCGCGCCACAGGGCGGCACGCAGCGGCTGACCCAGGGCAGCGTGGTGCTGGCCAACGCAATGGCGCGCTACGACATCAACCAGGCATGGTCGGCGCAGCTCAACGTGCGCAACCTGTTCGACCGCACCTACTACGCCAACATCGTCTACCAGAGCCAGTTGATCTACGGCGACCCGCGCGATGTGGAGCTGACGCTGTCCTGGAAGTTCTGACCTTGCTCCAGACGACAGGCTTTGACGGTATCCATGCCGCTACCCAGCCTCCACGGACGGGTTCACGGCGTGTCCCATGAGCGATGAGGGCACCGCGCACTCGGCGAACCAGGCATTTGCCTGCGTCTAAACGGCGCGGCGACTCGGTGACCTGGTTGTCTCGAAGTGATTGGTCATCGCGGATGGATCAGTTGTAGAGCGGATGATCTGCGGCTTGGCTGCTGGGCCCTTGCCTGCCCACCATCGCAGGACACGCCGCAAGTACGTCCTTGTAGGCTCTTACGCGGCATCCATGCCGCGTAAGGTCCCGCGACGGTGGGCGGGCAAGGACCCGTCGGGATGGTCCGTGTGCACAGCTTTCAACAAGGCAACCAGCGGATTCTCTGGGGCGGTGGTGCACCGCCCTCGAACAACGTGGCCCAGGATCATCCGCATGACGTCAACAGCGGCTGTCAAAACGGCTGCGCGGCCGGTGCCCGTTGCGGCATGTGCTACGCGTACACCCCGGTTTCTGCGTGCCGTCCACATCCGTCCGGCGAACGTGCGTTACGTTTCATCAGCCGTTCTGAATCGAGCCAGGCACGTTGTGCACGGCCTCAGCGCGGCTCGGCCACGATCAGCCAGTTGTTGAACGGGGTGTTGCCGTACAACGGCGCAAAGGTGGCACGCAGACCGGCGGCATCCAGCTGCGCCTGCAGGCTGTCGCGGGTGGGATAGCTGCGCGGCATGCGCTGCATCCAGCCGCTCAGATGCGCCAGCACGTCGGTCACGCGGCTGGTGCGGCCACGGCTGCTGGCATCGCCCAATGCGCTGCGGATCACCAGCTTCGCGCCCGGCGTCAGCATCTGCGCCACGCTGCGCAGCAGGCTGGCTTGCATGTCGGCCTGCAGATACTGCAGCACATCCAGAATGGTCACGCTGCCGCGGTGTTGCGGCCAGGCCACGCTCAGGTCGACCACGGCGAACTGCGTAGTGCCCAGTGCCGAGCGCTGCGCGATGTGCTGCGCGCGGCGGATCTTGGACGCGTCCACATCCACTCCGTGATACGCCAGTGCCTGGCCGTCGGCGCGCAACGCGTGCGCGAGCAGGCCCAGCCCGCAGCCCAGATCCAGCACCGGCGCAGTGGTGCTGCGCAATTCGGCCAGCACGCCCGGATACAGCGGATCGGTGCGCAGCTTGGCCTGCGTGTAGTAGTAGTCGTAGCGATTGCCCAGCGGATGCGGCGGCAGAAATGCGCGCGCGATCGCCAGCGCCTGTGTGCGGCTCATGGGTTGGGTGGCGGTGCTGTGCAATGGCGTTCCTTGGCAGTGAGGCGTGTTGCGCGGCTAGCTTAGGGCATCGCGCGCTGCAGGCAGTGCCAATACGGTCCAGCGCGCATACATGGCGCCGGAGGGATGCAGGCCATCGTCGACCAGCATGTCGGCAGCAGCGCCGTCATCGCGGCTGGTGGCGGTGATGTCGACAAAGCGTACCGAGCGTGCGGCGCAACGTTCGGCGGCCACGCTGTTGAAGGCATCGATCTGGGCACCGATCAGCGCCGCATCGCCGCCTTGCGCATGCGCAAACGGGGTCAGCCCCCAGTCCGGAATCGACAGCACGAACACGCGCGGCGCAATACCGCCGGCCAAGTCGATTGCACGCAGCAACAACGCATCGAACTGGCTGCGGTACTCGTCCAGCGAACGCCCGCGGTACTGATTGTTGACGCCGATCAGCAGGCTCACCAGATCGAACGGCCCCTGCGGCGCAGCGGCATCCAGACCGGCCTGCAATTCGTCGGTGGTCCAGCCGGTGGTGGCGATGATCTGCGGCGGCGCCACGTTCCAGCCGTAGGCACGCAAACCGTCCACCAGTTGCAGCGGCCAGCGCTGCCCGGGGGCGACCCCTTCGCCGATGGTGTAGGAATCGCCGAGCGCCAGATAGCGCAACGGCGTGCCGGCCACCACCGTCACGCCACGCTGCGCGACTTGAGCGGCACCACCTTGGTCACCGCCTCGGCGCGGCGCGCCAGCGCACGGTCGATGCGTGCGAACACATCGCGCATCACCGCCGCCTCCGGCATCAATGTGACGCGGAAGTGGTGGCGGTAGGGCACGTTGAAGCTGGACCCCGGCACCACCAGCACGCCTTCCTCGTTCATCAGGTCGAGCGCGAATGCGTGGTCGTCGAAGTTGCGCGCGGCCGGCCCGACCACTGCCGGAAATGCATACAGCGCACCGGCCGGCGCCACCAGCGACAGGTGCTCGCTGGCCGCGCAGGCCTCGATCACCGCGCGGCGGGTTTCGTACAGACGGCCGCCCGGCGCACACAGCGCCGAGATGGTGTCGGGCCCGTTGACGGCCGCATCGATGGCGTACTGGCCCGGCACGTTGGCGCACAGCCGCAGCGCGCCGAGCAGGTCCATCGCGTTGCGCAGGTCATTGATGCGCGACTGCTCGCCCGACAACAGCGCCCAGCCCACCCGCCAGCCGCAGGCGCGGTGCACCTTGCTCAGGCCGCTGAAGGTGATGCACGGGTGCGCACCGGCCAGTGGCGCCACCGGCACGAAGGCGGCGCCGTCGTAGAGCACCTGGTCGTAGATTTCATCGACCATCAGCAGCAGGTTGTGCTTGCTGGCGATGGCCACGATGCGCTCCAGCAACTCACGCGAATAACTGGCGCCGCTGGGGTTGTTCGGATTGATCAGCACGATGGCGCGGGTGCGCGAGGACACCAGCGTCTCGATCTCCACCGGGTCCGGCTGGAAGCCGTTTTCCGGCGCGCAGCGGTAGTACACCGGACGGCCATCGTTGAGGATGGTGGCGGCCGACCACAGCGGATAGTCGGGCGAGGGCACCAGCACTTCGTCGCCGGGATTGAGCAGCGCACGCAGCGACAGGTCGATCAGCTCGCTGACGCCGTTGCCGACGAAGATGCGGTCCGGATGCGCATCCGGATGCTGGCGCCGCGCATATGCGGTGGCGATGGCCTCGCGCGCTTCCGGCAGGCCTTGCTGATGGGTGTACGGATCGGTGCGGCCCATGTCGTCGGCGATCGCGCGCTGCAGATGCTCGGGCGCACGGAACCCGAACGCGCCTGGGTTACCGATATTGAGCTTGATCAGCTTGCGGCCCTGCGCCTCCAGCTCCCGCGCTCGTCGCGCCAGCTCGCCCCGGATTTCGTAGCGGACTTCGGACAGACGCTCGCGGATGGCGAGCGGCTTTTGCGGGGCAGTGGACATGCGACGGGCCGGTTGTAGGCGTGAGGCTTGGCATGGTAGCGGAAATAGGACAGGCGGACATGCTTGCATCGGCAACGATGTCAAGGGGCGCTTCAGGGCCGGCGCAGGGCCGATTGCACAAGCCGCTGCGGCCAGCCAGCTAGAATCGCCCCATGAGCAACGCACCCCCCGATTACCCCACCCTCCAATCCATTGGCTGGCCCTGGCCTGGCCCTGCCGAGGACCCGGCCTGGCAGGCACTGTTCGCCGCGCATCCGCAGGCGCTGCCGGCGCGGGTGGTGGAACAGCACCGCACCGGCTATGTGGTGGCCGATACGCCGGAGGCCAGCCTCAAGGCCGAGTCGTTGCCTGAGTGGCAGCGGCCGCGGTTTCCCAGCCATGAGCGGGCGTCGGTGGGCGATTGGGTGCTGATGGAGGGCAAGCGCATCGTGGCCTTGCTGCCACGGCGCACCTCGATCAAGCGCGGTGCGGCCGGCGAGCATTACCACCAGCAGGTGATCGCGGCCAACATCGATACGGTGTTCATCGTGTGCGGGCTGGATGCGGACTTCAATCCGCGCCGCATCGAACGCTATCTGCTGCTGGTCGGCGGCGGCGGTGCCGAGCCGGTGGTGGTGCTGACCAAGGCCGACCAGACCGAGTACGCCGAGGATGCACTGGCGGTGCTGGAAGAGCTGGAGGCGCAGAACATCCCGTTGCGCGCGGTCAATGCCAAGGATCCCGAGAGCGTGGCGGCACTGCGGCCGTGGCTGGGCGATGGCCGTACCGCGGTGCTGGTGGGCTCGTCGGGCGCCGGCAAGTCGACGCTAACCAATACCCTGCTCGGGTCGCAGAAGATGAAGACCAATGCGGTGCGCGAGAACGATTCGCGTGGCCGGCATACCACCACCCATCGCGCCTTGATTCCGTTGCCGTCCGGCGCCTGCCTGATCGACACGCCCGGCATGCGCGAGCTCAAGCCCACCGGCGAAGAGGATCTGGCCGAGGGTGGCTTCTCCGATGTGGAGGCGCTGGCGGCGCAGTGCCGTTTCAACGATTGCGCGCATATCGCCGAGCCCGGTTGTGCGGTGCGTGCGGCGATCGAGGCCGATACGCTGGATCCGGAGCGGGTGGCCAACTACATGAAGCTGCGCGTGGAAGTGGCCGCTGCGGCCGAAAAGCTCGCTACGCGCCTGGCACAGAACAACCGGGGCAAGGGATCGGGCCGGCGGCCCGCCAGCGTCGATCGCACCGGGCGACGCTGAACATGCCATCGCGCAAGGGCCCGCCGGACATCGTCCACCACGCGGCGCTGGATGCGCGCCTGGTCAAGGCCGTGCGTGGCGTGCGCCTGCTGGCGCTGGCGAGCTGGCCGCGCTCGCTGCAGGAGCCGTTCCTGCAGAGCGTGGCGCGCGGGCAACCGGAGCTGCCGCAGGTGGAGTACCCGGCGCTGGACTTTGGCGACACCCGGCGCGAACTGTCCGCGATCGCCAGGGCGGCCGACCCGCACCATCCGATCGGCGCCTACCTGATCGATTCGACCCATAGCTGGGATCTGGCCGCCGGCCTGCTGGAGTCGCTGGGCACTTCCGCAGTCAGCGACTACTCGGCGCAGCTGTTCGGCGTGCCGGACGACCCGATGCCGGGCAACGGCCCGAGCACGCGCGAGGCGGCGCGGCATTTCATCCAGATCGCGCAGGAGCTGGACCGCGAGCTGCTGGCGCCCGAAGAGCAGGTGCCGGTGTCGGCCACCGCCTTGCGCATGCAACTGCAGAACGATCTGGACGCGTTCTTCGAAGGGCGCATCATCACCGTCACGCTGGATCCGGATCTGCTGGCCAAGGCCGCCGCAGGTGCACACCGCATCCGCCTGCGCACGGGCGCCACCTTCAGCGATTACGACCGCGCGCAGTTGTTCCATCACGAGGCGCTGGTGCATTCGCTCACCGCGCTCAACGGGCGCGCGCAGCTGCACCTGCCCAGCCTGGGCATTTCCTCGCCGCGCACCACCGCCACGCAGGAAGGCCTGGCCACCTTTGCCGAGCAGATCACCGGCAGCATCGACATCGAACGCATGAAGCGCATCAGCCTGCGCATCGAGGCGATTGCGATGGCGCGCTCGGGCGCGGATTTCATCGAGGTGTTCCGTTACTTCACTGCCGGCGGGCAGAGCGCGGCGGAGAGCTTTTCCTCGGCGCAGCGGGTATTCCGCGGCGTGCCGACCTCCGGCGGCGGCGCCTTCACCAAGGACACGGTGTACCTGCGCGGGCTGGTCGCGGTGCATACGTTCTTCCGGCATGCCTTGCAGCGCGACCAGCTGCAGCTATGCCGCTACCTGTTCGCCGGCAAGATGGCGCTGGGCGATGTGGCGCGCCTTGCGCCCTTGTTCGACAGCGGCGTGCTGGTCGCACCGCGCTGGTTGCCGCCGTGGGTGAGCCGGGTCAGCGGGCTGGCCGGCATGCTGGCGTTTTCGTTGTTCGCCAACCGCATCCGCATGGATCAGCTGCAGCCGCCGGCAATGAATGTCTGACCATCGTTACGCCAGCTTGCGAACAGGCGCCGGGCAGGTGCAAGCGCGCAGCGCGCTGCCGCTAGTCGCACCTCACTCGTGGATGCTGGGCGGCGCAGCCGCCCGCCTTGATTGCATCGCCGCCCCACGTGGCGCTGAACCGCATGCGTCGCGCAGACGCGTTCTACACGATGTTGCAACGGGCTGATCCGGACACTGGTTGCCTCGCCCGAGACGGGCCATGATGCGAGGCAATGCGATGAAGATCCTGATGGTGCTCACGTCCCACGACCAGCTCGGCGATACCGGCAAGAAGACCGGCTTCTGGCTGGAAGAGTTCGCCGCGCCGTACTACGTGTTCAAGGATGCCGGCGCCGACATCACCCTGGTCTCGCCCAAGGGCGGCCAACCGCCGCTGGATCCCAAGAGCGACGAGCCCGACGCGCAGACCGAAGCGACCAAGCGCTTCAAGCAGGACGCCGACGCGCAAAAGGCCCTGGCAAGTACGCATCGCCTGGCAGACGTGAAGGCAGAGGACTTCGATGCGGTGTTCTACCCGGGCGGCCATGGTCCGTTGTGGGATCTGGCCGAAGACGCGGATTCGATCGCGCTGATCGAAGCGTTCGCCGTGGCCAACAAGCCGCATGGCCTGGTGTGCCACGCACCGGGCGCGCTGCGCCGCGTCAAGGGCAGCGATGGCAAGCCGCTGGTCAACGGCCGCCGCGTCACCGGCTTCACCAATGGCGAGGAAGAGGGCGTGGGCCTGACCAAGATCGTGCCTTTCCTGGTCGAAGACGTGCTGACCGAGCTCGGCGGCCGCTACGAGAAGGGCGCCGACTGGGGCGTGCATGTGGTCACTGACGGCATGCTGGTCACCGGCCAGAACCCCGCGTCTTCGGAAAAGGCGGCCGAAGCGTTGCTCGAGTTGTCGAAGCGCTGATTCTTCGGTTGTCCCATGGTGGCGCAAGGACGGCCACCGGAAAGACAGTGCGGCGTTTGATCTGGAGCGGCGAACAAAGCGTAGCGATCATTCGTCGGTGGGCGCGGAAGGTGCGGAGCAACCGGCGTGTACGCGTGGGATACACCGGTGCCGAGCGGCGGCCGCATCCTTCCAACGCTGAGCGCAGGAGTTCTTAGCGATTCTATCGTGCGCCTTCAAAATGCAGCGGCATCCGAATGCAGCGGCATCCGACAGCCCGATGCAATCCGGTGTTTGTCATCAAGCGCACCGACCATCCAGATTGGCTCTTGCCCGCGGACCGTCGCGGGCTCTTACGCGGCATGGATGCCGCGTAAGAGCCTACACGGACGTACTTGCGGCGTGTTCCGCGATGGTGGGCGGGCAAGGGCCCGGCAGCTAGGTCACAGATCGTCCGCTCTGGCCGCAGATCGTCCGCCCTGCAGTAGCGCTACGAACCTGCACCATATCGTTCAAGCAATGCGCTCCAGCCAGCGCACCGCATAAGCCGGCAGCATCAGCTGCATGGCATCGCCCAGCGATTCGGTAGCCGCCTCGCTGCCATCAGCCAACACAGTCCACCGGCCGCCCCCAAGTGCGGCAAGCTCCACCGTCAGCGGTTGCTCGCCGAAGTTGTGTACGGCCACAAAGTCATCGCCACGGGTCAACGCAAACAGACGTGAATCGCCCAGCGCAATGCTGCCCAGCGCCTGACTGGCAGCCAGTGCGGGCAGCGCGGCACGCTGCCGGATCAATCCACGTAGCCGGCGATACACCGTGCCGCTCACGCTGGCTGCAACATCGCGCTGTGCTGCACGCTGCCAATCCATTGCCGGGCGATGCAGCCAGCGGCCTTCGTGCCGACGCTGCGGATCGTCGCGGTAGCCGATATCGTTGGACAAGGCGAGTTCGTCGCCCATATAGATCAACGGCACGCCCGGCATCGCCAGTGCGATGGCATAGAGCAACACCAGCCGATCCACCGCCATGCGCAACGCCGCCGCGTCACCGGATTCCTGCGCGGCCTGGATGCCGGCCAGTGCCGCGGCCATGCCATTGGTGCCGTGCACGCCATCGCCGCTGCTCTGGAAGCTCTCGCCACGCGCATAACTGCCCGGCACCTGGTTGGCATAGAAACGCGCGACATCGCGCAGCGCGAATGGCTGCTGCGCGGCGTTGCCGGCGGCTTCGTGTTGCAGCACGTTCCAGCCGATGTCGTCGTGGCAGCGCACATAGCTCAGCCATGCACAGTTGGCCGGCAGCGGCGGGCTATGCGCGATGACATCGTGCAGGATGTCGCCGCGTTGCAAGGCCAGCGCCGACCAGCCGGCCGCCATCAGCGTGCTGTGATAGGCCAGGTGGCATTCGTGGCCCTGGTCCGCACCGCTGCCGAAGTAGGGCGGCAATTGCGTCATCGGCACGATGGCTTCGGCCTTCATCACCACCGACGGCGCAACGATGTCGGTGACCGCGCGTAGCGCCACCAGCAGGGTATGCGCCTCGGGTTGATTCATGCAGTCGGTGCCGGTGCGCTTCCAAAGATACGCGGTGGAATCCAGACGGAAGGCTTCCACACCCAGATTGGCCAGCTGCAGCATCGCCAGCGCCATCTCGCCGAACACCGCCGGGTTGCTCCAGTTCAGATCCCATTGATACGGATAGAACGTGGTCCACATCCACCGGCCGGTGGCGTCCACCCAGGTGAAGTTGCCGGGTGCGGTGTGCGGGAAGACCTGTCCCAGCGTGGTTTCGTACTGGTCGGGCAGGCTGCGGTCGGCAAAGTGATGGTAGTAGTCGAGATAGCGCGCATCGCCGGCCCGCGCCGCCTGTGCCCAGGCGTGGTCGTCGGCGGTGTGGTTGAGCACGAAATCGGCGCACAGGCTGATGCCGGCCTCGCGCAGGCGCGTGGTCAGCGCGACCAGGTCGTCGTTGCTGCCCAGGCTCGGTTCGACCTGGCCGTAATCGCTGACCGCAAAGCCGCCGTCGTTATCGCCGGCGCGTGCGCGCAGGAACGGCAGCAGGTGCAGATAGCGCACGCCCAGCTCCTGCAGGTACGGCACGCGTTCGGCCACCCCTTGCAGCGTGCCGGCGAAGCGGTCCACGTAGGCGCTGTAGCCCAGCATGTGCTGCTCGCCGAACCAGCCGGGCTGGCGCGCGGTGTCGAGCTGTTGCAGCGGTTGCGGGCGCTGCTGTGCGAGGCTGCCCAACGCAGCCATCCACTGCGTCAGCCAGCCCGCCGTGTCGGGGCGTGCGCCGTACAGGGTGTGCAGGGCATCCAGCAGGCGCGGCGCGTGCCGGTCGAAGCGTGGCAACAGCGTGCTCGCACGCTGCGGGTCCAGCGGCGCGGCAAAGGCCGCGCGCACTGCAGTGAGATCGGTGGGGGAGGTGCTCATTGGCAGGCGCCGGGACGAACCCGGCGAGGGGTCCTTAGAAGTCGTAGCGCAGGCTGATGCTGGTGGTGCGGCCGGCAATCGAACGCGCGCGGATGATGCCGTTGGCCGGGATGCTGGCTTCCTCGGCCTCGGTCAGGCCGAAGGTGTTGAACAGGTTGTTGACGTTGAGCGCGACGGTGAGTGCGTCTGTCACGCGGTAGTCGCCGAACAGGTTCACCTGCGTATAGCCGGGCATCTTCAGCTGGTTGGAATCCTGGGTGTAGGCATCGGTGGTGCCGATCAGGTTGACGCCGAACTGGTAGCCGTCGCCGCGGTAGCTGGGGGTGAGCTGCCACACCACATCGGCCTGGCGACGCGGCACGTTGCCGGTGTTTTCCGGGGTGATCTGGTCCCTGGAAATCTCCGCATCGGTCCAGGTCAGGCCGCCGTTGACGGTGAAGCCCTCGTAGCGGTAGCTGGCTTCCAGCTCCACGCCGTGCGCTTCGTAGCTGCGGTTGAAGAAGCGCTGGCTGGTGACTTCGAAGTTCTGCTCCTCGGTGCGCGCCGAGAACGCGGTGGCGAACAGGCTCAGCCCGTCGCGGCGCCACTTCAGGCCGGCTTCGGCCTGGCGGACCACGTTGACGCCTTCGTCGGAGGAGACCGAGCCATCGTCGCGGATCACCCCGAACAGCAGGCGGTCGGCATTGGCGCGGGCGCCGCGGCTGATGCGCGCGAACGCGCCCAGGTCCTCGTTGATCAGGTAGTTGCTGCCCAGCGAATACGACAGGTAATTCCAGTCGTAATCCACCGGCCGCGCGTTGGCGGTGTCGACCGTGGCCACGCGCTGTTCCACCGGCTGGATCACGCCGTCGCCGTTGACGTCCAGGTTCTGTGCGATCGCGGTGCCGGCATAGTTGCCGCGTGCATCGCCCATGTCGTAACGCAGGCTGCCGTCGATGCTGAACTTGCCGCTGTCGAAGGTGAGCGCGAGATAGGGTGCGTTGACGTCGTAGCGCACGTCGTAGCTGCGCGTGTTGCAGCAATCGCCCCAGAACGGAGTGCCGTACGCATACAAACCGTTCTGCGAGCGCGACACGCCGCCGGCATCGACCACGTTGAGCAGGCGCGAATCGCGGCCCAGGCTCTGCACGTAGGAGTTCCAGGTCCAGTCCATGTCGATGGTCTGGCGCGAGCTGTAGTAGCCCATGCGCAGGTTGAGCGTGCGGCCGTCGCTGCCGAACTCGCGCGAGACGCTGAGGTCGTTGGTGACGTTGCCCAGGTCGTTGATCGCCACGTTGAACAGATGCGTGCGGATCGCGTTGCCGGTGTAGGCCTGGCCGGCGTCCGGGCCGCTGGCCTGCACCAGTTGCGCGCCGGCGCCGCCGATGGAGGCGGCGAGCGTGGCGGCATCGGTGACCTCGGCCGGGAACGGGCTGACGAAGCGGCCGCTGTTGTCGGCGATGCGGAACTTCTCGCTCAGGTTCCAGCCGTTGCCCAGGTCGAACCAGGCCTCGGCGCCGATGGTGCGCGAGATCGGATGCATGCCGTCGCCCAGGTCGGTGCGGCGCGGCCGATTGTTGCCGTCCAGGCCGACATCGCTGCGGAAATTGCGGCTGTACAAGGTGTCGTTGCCCGGATCGAAACCGGCGAAACCACCCAGGTCCGGCGAACCGTCGCGGCCACGCACGGAGGTCGGCACCGGCAGATAACCGGCGGCGCGATCGTTGAGGTATTTGCCGTAGACACGCACGTAGCCGTTCTCGAACAGCCGGGTCAGGTTGGCCTTGAGCTGGCCGCCCTTGTCGGTGGTGTAGCCGGCATCGCGCACGCCATCGCCCTGGCGGAAGAAGCCGCCGATGTTGAACTGCCAGTTTTCCGCGAACGGCGCGCCATAGTCGAAGTCCACGCGGGTGTTGTCGTAATCCAGGCCGCGGCTCACGCCGACGCTGCCACCTGCGGTGTCGCCGGTCTTGCTGATGAAGTTGATGATGCCGCCGGGCGCATTGCTGGTGAACGTCGATGCCGAGCCGCCGCGGATGGCTTCGATGCGGTCCAGGGTGAAATCCGAGCGCAGGAAGATGTCCGCGTTGCCGAAGGCGATATCGCCGAATTCCATCACCGGCAGGCCGTCTTCCTGCAGCTGCAGGAACTTGGCGCCGCCGGAGGCGACCGGCAGGCCGCGCACGGCGATGTTGGCATTGCCTTCGCCACCGCTGGATTCGGAGCGGATGCCGGGAATGTTGCGGAAGATTTCGGCGGTGCTTCGCGGCGCCGACTGTTCGATCGCCTCGGCGCCGACGGTGCTGACCGACACGCTGGACTTCAACTTGGTGGTGGCGGTGGAGGTGCCGGTGACGAACACCGAATCCAGGTTGACCGCGGCGCTGTCGGCGGCCGGCGGCGTGACGGGTGCGGCGGTGGCCGCGTCCTGCGCCAGCGCGGCGGGCGCGCACAGGCAGGAAACGACCGCGCAGGCCAGGGCATGCAGGCGCAGGGTGTGCAAGGTGGGCATTGCGGTTCTCTCTTTCACGGATGGTGGTAGGCCGACGCCTGCATCGTCCCCTCCCAGGGAGTGGCCGTGTGGCCTGCAGTGCGAGCGCAGTAATACGCTGCAATACAATCGATTGCAATCTTGCGCTGCAGCATCGTTTCGGTGCCTGCGAGCTTGTTTGTTTGAAAGCGAAAGCGTGTTGCGGCGCAGCGTTACAATCGATTGCAGAGGCGGCAGGGTACAGTGCGCTGCGGCCACTGGGAGCCGCACCGATGCCCAGGGCCTTGCATGTCGTCGACCGCCACCCCGTTCTCCTTCGCGCGCATCCTGGCGCTCAACGCCGGCTTCTTCGGCGTGCAATACAGCTTCGGCCTGCAGCAGAGCAACATGAGCCCGATCTACAACTATCTGGGCGCCGATCACGCCAGCCTGCCGTACCTGTGGCTGGCCGGGCCGATCACCGGGTTGGTCCTGCAACCGTTCGTCGGTGCGTGGAGCGACCGCTCGGTGACCCGCTGGGGCCGGCGCATGCCGTACATGGTGCTGGGGGCGCTGGTGTGCAGCCTGTGCCTGCTGGCGATGCCGTTCAGCACCGCGTTGTGGATGGCGGTATGCCTGCTGTGGATCCTGGATGCGGCCAACAACGTGGCAATGGAGCCATACCGCGCCTTGGTCAGCGATGTGCTGGCGCCACCGCAGCGGCCGCTGGGGTATCTGACCCAAAGCGCGTTCACCGGGCTTGCGCAGACGCTGGCCTATCTCACCCCGCCGATGCTGGTGTGGATGGGCATGAACCAGGACGCCGCCAATGCGCACCATATTCCCTACGTCACCATCGCCGCGTTCGTGATCGGTGCGGGGTTCTCCGCGGCCTCGATCCTGCTCACCGCGCGCAGCGTGCGCGAGCCGGCGATCGCGCCGGCAGAGATCGCGCGGATGCGCCAGACCGGTGCCGGCCTGGGCGCCACCGTGCGCGAAATCTACGGCGCCCTGCGCGCGATGCCGCCCACCATGCGCCAGCTCGCGCCGGTGATGCTGTTCCAGTGGTATGCGATCTTCTGCTACTGGCAATACATCGTGCTGTCGCTGTCGACCAGCTTGTTCGGCACCACCGACGCCAACTCGCATGGCTTCCGCGAGGCCGGCCTGGTCAATGGGCAGATCGGCGGGTTCTACAACTTCATCGCGTTTCTGGCCGCGTTTGCGATGGTGCCGGTGGTGCGCCGCATCGGCCCCAAGTACACGCACGCGGCCTGCCTGGTCGCGGCCGGGGTCGGCATGTGGGTGTTGCCGGGCATCCAGGACCGCTGGCTGATGTTGCTGCCGATGATCGGCATCGGCCTGGCCTGGGCCAGCATGATGGGCAACCCGTACCTGATGCTGGCCGACAGCATTCCGCCCGAGCGCACCGGTGTGTACATGGGCCTGTTCAACCTGTTCATCGTGCTGCCGATGCTGATCCAGATCGTCACCCTGCCGCTGTACTACGCGTGGCTGTTGCATGGCGACCCGCGCAACGTGATCCGCCTGGCCGGCGCGCTGATGCTGGCCGCCGCAGTGGCGATGCTGTGCGTACGCGTCCGCAAGCCCAGGGCCGTGGCGGCCTAGCCGCCGCGGCAGTGCCGTACTGCGGCACTAAGAAAAGCAGCGTGGCAGCAGCAACCGATTGCGTGCAACCCGCCGCCGACACACGCTCCTACGATTCCCGATTCCCGATTCCCGATTCCCGATTCCCCACTCCCCAATCCCCAATCC
>NZ_QEZJ01000007.1:0-58008 GCF_003992965.1 Xanthomonas sp. BRIP62409
GCGCTGATCAACGAGGTGGGCCAACTGGTTGGCCAAGCCGGCGGAAAGACGCCTAGTGCTCATGTTCCCACCAAGGACACCGACCTTCGCTCGGCCACGTGGTTTGAGCCGAGGTTTGTGGTGGAGGTGTTTTATCGCGGCATCGGCGGGCAGCAATTGCTGCGCCAGGCCTCGCTCAAGGCGGTCAGGCGAGACAAGGATGTGGCCGATTTGGCGGACTCCGACAGGGCTGCCGCAGTCGAAGAGCCCGTCGACGCCTCCAAGCTCAAACCCCCTGGCAAGCAGCTCAAGAGCGATTCAAAGCACGGCAATGCTTCAAAGCACAGCACGGCCCCGACAGGAACCCGAGGCCGCACGCCCCCTCGGCTGTCCAGTCCGACCAAGGTGATCTTTCCTGACATCAAGGCCACCAAGCAGGACGTGTGGGATTACTACACCGACGTGATCGACCACGTGTTGCCCGAGGTCATCGGCCGCCCCTTGTCGATCATCCGGTGCCCCAGCGGTACCGCCAAACCGTGCTTCTTCCAGAAGCACCACACCGCCGGCCTGGAGCTCGTGGATGCGGTGCGGCTGAAAGAAGACAGCGGGATCAACGCCCACTACCTGGTGGTCAGGGACGCGGCAAGCCTGCTTGAGCTGGTGCAGTTCAACGCGCTGGAGTTCCACCCGTGGGGCAGCCACGCGGAAGCGCCCGATCGGGCCGACCGCGTCGTCTTTGACCTGGATCCCGGCCCTGACGTGCCCTTTTCCGAAGTCAAAAAGGCAGCCGTGGATATCCGCAAGCTGCTCGAACAGCTGGAACTGGCGTCGTTCCTGCGGGTGTCAGGAGGGAAGGGGTTACACGTGGTGGTGCCGTTGAACCCGGGATGCGATTGGGACCTGACCAAGCGCTTTGCCAAGGGGTTCGCCGACGCGTTGGCACAATCGGAGCCGACCCGCTTTTTGGCCACGTCAACCAAGAGCCTTCGCAACAAACGCATTTTTGTGGACTACCTGCGTAACGGCCGCGGGGCGACAGCGGTCGCGTCGTATTCCCTGCGCGGTCGCCCTGGCGCCCCGGTGGCCATGCCCATCGCCTGGAGCGAGCTTGCCAAGCTGACCCGTGCGGACGCGTTCACCATGAAGGACGTGCCGGCGAAGTTGGCCAGACGCAAGAAAGATCCTTGGGCGGACATCAACACGATCCAGCAAAACCTGGCCCGGTGGGCGCAAGACGCCTGACCTGGCCGCCTGCCTCGATACTGATTTGGGAGAGAAACCGATGCGTCGATCCATCCTATCCGCTGCGGCCGCCGTCGTCCTAACCGCGTGCGGGGGCGGAAACACCCAGTCCAGTGTCCAAGCGCCTGGAGCGGAGGAAACGGCCAAGACGAAGGCCCTGGAAACAGGTGCGGCAGTGATGCAGGATCGGCCGCCGATCGATGCCGTCAACGCCTACCTGGACGGCTTTCATTTCTACAATGGTCAGATGAAGGCGCAGATGGAGGCGCATCACTACTGCTCAATCCTCAATGAGGATGTCATCCAGTGCACCATCTACGATGGCAATGTGAAAGACGCCAAGCTCATGGGCGTGGAGTACATCATCAGTGAGAAGCTGTTCGCGGGCCTGCCTGAGCAGGAGAAGGCGCTCTGGCATAGCCACGTCCAGGAGGTGACATCGGGGCAGCTGGTTGCGCCAGGGATCCCGGAGGTGGCCGAGCATGAGCTCATGGAAAAGCTCATCCGCACGTACGGGAAAACCTGGCACACCTGGCACACCGACTTGGACAAGGACCTTCCGCGAGGCATGCCGCAGTTGATGATGGGCTTCACTGCCGATGGTCAAGCAAACCCGGAGATGGTGGCCACTCGCGATGCGCGGCTTGGCGTCAGTAGCGAGGACAAGCGAAAGCGTCGCACCGATATCCCCGTGCCGAACATAGATCCGGGGGCAGACGCCTGGCAACAGGGGACGGTGATCCAAATCCAGGACCCAAGCGGTGGACACGCGCACGGAGCCGAGAGCCGGGATAAGCAGCCCTCCGATCGGAAGGAGAACGCGACGTCCAATGGTTCGACCGACCGGTAGCTGTGCAGTGCCTGAGTGGGACGTGGTCGGCCACACCCGGCGCACGCTCCGCTCGCATGGTGCTTGCAGTCTGTTGATAGGGGCCGCTGGGTGACGCGGGTCCTCGCCAAGCCCGGACTATCGTGCATGAAGCGGATCTCGTAAACGCGGCTCTTCTGCGCGTTTTATCTACCCCTGCTGGCCCCGGCAAAGTGACAAGACAGGGGACATGTGGATGATCAGCAAAGCGGGACGGCCTGACTCCCTCAATCGCCCGTCTGGCTGTGCGGGGCGGCCAGTGGTTTTGACTGAGGCGAGTCCTTCTGGCGTAGGAAGATGGTCAAGATGACCAATGAGAGCACAGCCAAAAATTCGCTTTGCCAGTTCTGGAAGGACTCGAACCAGAAGCTGCTGCTCCAGAGGTGTTCCCAGCACGTGGGGGCAGGCTGTCCAAGCGCCACCTGCTCATCGACTTCCGCACGCCAGCTGCCCGCCAGGTGCAAGGAGAAGCTCATGAGGAACAGGGCCCCGAAGGCAATTGCCAGGGAATGACCATACAAGGTCTTCCAGATCCCACCTTTGCGAACGGCCCAAGGCGTCGTTCCAGCCTCGATGCGCTGTTTTTCCTGAGCTTCGTCCAAGGGGCGTGATTCAGCCGAGCCCTTCTGGCGGAGGCTGACGGTCAGCAGGACATACATGCCCATCTGAAGAAACTCGCTTTCCCAGTTCTCGAAGGTGGCGCTGACGAAGTGCCCGCTGTGCAGGTAGTTCCACAGATCCAATGTCGCACGGTGCTTATCAGCGAGTTCTTGATTGTGTGCCAGGAAGCCGGTCCACACCTGGCCTCCAAAGAAGCAGAGAAGCAAGAAGAGGAGCACGATCGATAAGCCATTTCGTTTCCACATGCCCATACGCCCTAGAGGTAAGCGAGCGATCCTACGTTAGTCCCGCCAGCGCAGGAATTCGTGAAGGAGCGGCATCGCGTGCCGCCCCTCAACGGGCACTCCGGGATCTGGGAACCCTGCCGCGTTGATCAGGTCGGTGAGCATGGCGGGCTTGGGCAGGAGCGCCCATCGGTGGCGGCCGGGCAAGGCGACATGTGCAGCATCCACCGTTGATCCGCTTGCTGGTTTCGACGGGGCGTAAACAGGGCGTGTAGCACAGTGGCCTTACCAGCCATAAAGCCAGGAACCGCATGAACCCGCCCGTCGAATACCGCCCCGATCTGGAAACGCCCAGCGTCAGTGAGCAGGAAACCATCCGTTCCCTGGAAGCGCTGTTCGTTGACATGGCAACGACCGTGGCTGAGAAGGAGGGGCATGCGCACCGCGCGGTCCATGCGAAAGGGCAGGGCCTGCTGACCGCCAAACTCACCGTGTTCAACGATCTGCCGGAAGAGCTACGGCAAGGCCTGTTCGCAGAACCCGGGCAATACGATTCATATATCCGCTTGTCATCGCCGCCTGCAGAACAGTTGAGCGATGCGGTTTCGACTCCGCGTGCATTGGCGTTGAAGGTCTTGGGCGTGAGTGGCGAGCGCGTGGAGGGTGGAGACGAAAAGCACAGTCAGGATTTTTTGATGGTCAATGGCCCTTCCTTCACCACGCCGGGTCCTGACGGTTTTCTGCGTAATTTTCGTGTTCTTGCGACGACCACTGAGAAGGCGCCACGTGCCAAGGCAGCGCTCTCAAAAGTGCTTCGAGGGGTGGAAAACAGCCTTGAGAAGATCGGCGCTGGAAGTGGCAGCATCAAGCAGCTGGGCGGGCAGCCGCAGATTCATCCGCTGGGCGAAACCTTCTTTTCGCAGGTGCCGTATCTCTACGGCCGCTATATCGCCAAGTTCTCGCTTGCGCCGGTGTCCAGCAACCTCCTCGCACTGGATGGTGAGGACGTGGGCGACTCCCAGGACGCGCAACGCGATGCCGTTCATCACGCCATCAGCACCCTGGACAGCCCAGCCGAGTGGGAGCTGCGCGTGCAGCTGTGCCGGGATGTGGACAAGATGCCGGTCGAGGATGCCTCGACGGAGTGGCCGCAATCCATCAGCCCCTTTGTCGCAGTGGCGCGTGTGGTCGTCGAGCGCCAGGCCGGCTGGGACGGGGAGAACTCGCAACCGCTGGAAGACCGCATCGCCTTCTCGCCGTGGCATGCCTTGGCCGCTCACCGGCCGCTGGGCGCCATCAACCGGGCGCGCCGTGTCGTGATGGCAGCATCACGCCGATTCCGCGCCGAGTTCAATCGCTGCCCGATCCACGAGCCAACTGGCGTCTAGCGCGGTCGTTGCTTGACCTTGCCGTGTGGCCCCGAGGCCTCCGCGTGGTCTGCGTGCCCCGGACTGCAGCTGCCAGCCAGGAGTGTTTGAGAACTCGCAAGAGATGGACGACGACGTCAGTCCACTTGGCGTGCCGGTGTTGGCCCGGCCCCGCGTGGCAAGGAAGTTGCAGGTGTCAGCCCCTCTCCAACAGCGCTGCCGGTCGCGTCCAGCTGAATGCTGGACCCAACCGGGCTGTCAGATCGAGACACCACTCTCAAGAAGGACCGATCGCTGCCGCTAGGGACGCATCCCTAACGCAAGTAGCAGAGGTCGCCATGTTTTTCTCCGACAGCCACAAGGTGGACGCGCTGACCAAAGCGGTTGATGCCACGTTGAACGGCGGCACTGCGCAATGGCCGAACAACGGGCCGGCTCTGCTTCTCAGGAAGCTGGCCGAGTCGCTGCATGCGGCGCAGCAGGAACGCGATCTGGCACAGGCCCGGGCGGAAGAGGCGACGACCGCGTTGCGCCATCTGGAGGGGCGCTTCGAACTGGTCGCCAGCGGCACCACTGACGGGCTCTGGGATATCGGCGTCATCGGCGGAGATCCCACGCATCCGGACAGCCCGGTGTGGTGGTCGCCGCAGATGCGCCGGCTGCTGGGTTTTGCGTCCGAACAGGATTTCCCCAATGTCCTGGACAGCTGGGTCGCGTGCCTGCACCCGGACGACAAGCAGCCGACGCTGGATGCCTTCGCGGCGCACCTTGCCGATCGCAGTGGTCGCACTCCCTACGACGTGGAAAACCGCCTGCGCCTGAAGTCCGGCGAATACCGCTGGTTCCGCGCATTCGGCACGACCGAGCGCGATGCGCAAGGCCTGCCGCTGCGTGTGGCCGGTTCGCTCACCGACATCACCGAGCGCCGTGAGCGGGAGCAGTTCCTCGACATCACGCTGACGCGCTTCGAGCTCGGCTCGCAGATGCTCAGCGATGGGTTGTGGGACATGAGCGTGATCGCGGGTGACCCGATCAATCCGAGCAACGAGTTCTGGTGGTCGCAGCAGTTTCGCCACCTGCTTGGCTTCGAGTCCGAGCAGGAGTTCCCCAATGTGCTCGATAGCTGGGCGTCACGGCTTCACCCGGAAGACAAGGAGCGTTCTCTGAATGCGTTCGCAGCGCATCTGAACGACCGCAGTGGCCGCACCAACTTCGACATCGAGTATCGCCTGCAGCTCAAGAACGGCCAGTACCGCTGGTTCCGCGCACGCGGTCTGACCAAGCGCGCGGCAGATGGCACGCCACTGCGCGCGGTGGGCGCGTTGATGGACGTGGAAGCCGGACGTCAGTTGGGCGAGGTGGCAAACACGCTCAGCAACGCGGCAGGCGATATCGTGCGCAGCAACGATGACCTGTCACGGCGCACGGAACAGCAGGCGGCCGCCCTCGAGGAAACCGCAAGTTCCATGGAGGAGATGACCAGCATCGTTCGCAAGAACGCCGAAGGCGCGCGTCAGGCCAATTCGCTGGCGAGCCAGGCCGCAGAGACCGCGCTGCATGGCGGCGAGCTGGTCAATGGGGTGGTCAGCACGATGGCAGCGATCCAGGCGTCATCGCGCAAGATCGGCGAAATCATCACCGTCATCGACGGCATCGCGTTTCAGACCAACATCCTTGCCCTGAATGCGGCCGTGGAAGCGGCGCGGGCAGGCGAGCAGGGACGCGGCTTTGCGGTCGTCGCTTCGGAGGTGCGCAGCCTTGCTCAGCGCTGCACCATGGCCGCCAAGGAGATCCGCGACCTGATCGCCGATTCAGGCGCGAAGGTGGGGCAGGGCGCGGAGCAGGTCAACGTGGCGGGCAAGGCCATGGAAGAGCTGCTGTCGTCGGTGAGGCAGGTCAACGACATCATGGGTGGCATTGCGGCGGCCAGTCACGAGCAGAGCGCCGGCATCGAGCAGATCAATCAAACCATCTCCCAGATGGATGCGGCCACGCAGCAAAACTCCGCGCTCGTCGACACCATGGCATCGTCGGCCCGCGCACTGGAAGATCAGGCGACCGCGCTGGTGGAGAGTGTTGCGAACAGTTCACGCAGCGTCAGTGGCAAGGCGAAGCTCGCACTGGCTGCATGACGCATGCAGCCAGCGCGCCGCCCTGCGACCTGGTGATGCCGGAATGCAGGGCGGTGCGCTGAAAACCAGAATGCAGTCGCTGGCTTTTTTACGCTCGGCCTGAAAAGGCGCACGGTGCAAACCGCTCGCCTGGGATGTTTCATCGCGCAGGTGCAGTGCCAATACGTGCGCCGGTAGCGAATGAGGCCCTGTGGATTTTTCCATCGGCCACCTCGTAGATGCAGAGCATCTCAACAAGACTGGTCCCGTCAGCAAGGTTGCGGGTGATCAGCTCCGAATCGGCGACGATGTTGCCGACGACGGTCCGCGACAACAGCCGCGCATGCAGGTCCGGCTCTTCAAAGCGGGCGAGAAAGCGCTCGCGAAGCATGGCGTGTCCTTTCGCCAGTCGGGGGCCGTGCAGGGTGTAATGCTCGGCATCGTCGGCATAGGTCGCCAGCAACGCATCGATATCCTTGGCGTTGTAGGCGTCCAGCTGCGCCTGGACGATCGAGAGCACGTTATCGGTGGTCATGTCTGGGCAATCTGCTCATGTCGGGAAGGCAAGTCGTCATCGCACAGCAGGTGCGGACGACGTGGCAAGGACTCCTGGCAGTCAAGCACTGGAGCAAGCGGATCATGGCGCGTGCTTCCTAATACCAACCCAGGTACAGCGTCGCAATGCCCCAGGTATCGATCAACCCATGCGCCAGGACCGTCGCCCACAGGTTGCGTCCTGATCGCAGGTAGACATAGCCAAACAAGGCGCCGACAAGCCCGGTCAGCAGCACCCCCGAGATGCCTTGGCTCAGGTGCATCGCGCCGAAGAGTGCTCCCCCTGCCACTGCCGCCATCACCTGGCCCCCACGGTAGCGGCCCAGCACGTGATCGAGGTGGTGCGTCAAGAACGCACGGAAGACCAGTTCTTCGCCCAGCGCGGCGCTGAGCCAGGCACCGCCTGCCAGCTGGGCGGCCGCGTTGAAGTTGCCACGCAATGCACCGTAGCCGCTGTAATCGGCCTTGGTCCCGGTCAGGGCATCGATCAGCGGTTGTACGAACGGATTGACCAAGCCGATGACGAGCGCGAGCAGCAGCAGTGTCCAGCCAAGCCAGGCGCGAAAGGACCGGCGCTGCAGTCCGCAGGCACCCAGCGAGCGCGTTTCCAGCCAGACCAACGCGATCCCTAGTACGCCGACCACCGGCATCCGCCAGGGAAACTGCAACCAGCGGTAGTGTGCCAGCGCGAGGATGACTGCGATCGCTGCGATGCGTGCCAAAGGATGTCCCAGCGCAGGACTGCCCGGGCGGGGATATGCGGTTGCGTCGCCTTGTTGAAACATGCTGGAAGGAGGATCGAGTAGGTCCTTGAACGGTAGCAACAGGAGCGACAAGCGTCCTGTGCCAGAGGGCATGGGCTGCTATCTGCGAAGAGGGATGGTGCATGGACAGGGTCTCGGCCATGATCCGGTCACCGTCATGGGGCCGGCCAATGACGCAGGCAGTCAGCCGGCGTCGATCATCAACACGCCCGCCCGGTGTAGCACTGGCATGTATCTCTTCGCGCGATGGGTCTATGCCGCAGCGACTGCGCCGGCCACCGGTGCCTGCAGACGTATGTCGGGCCAACGCTCTGCTTGAACCCCGCATCACCTTGCTGGTTCAGCTGTGTTTGCAACGAGGAACACATGGCGCCACCAATAGCCTGTGGATCCGGATACGCTATGCGCTTCCCACAGCGTTGTTGACAGGTATGGAGCAGTTGAACGAGCAATGGATGACAGCGGTTGTGGATGCGTTGAGCGACCTGCAGGCAGCAAGGGTGGCTCAAGGTGCGGTGCTTGAGGCAGTGGTTGCTTCGCATCCATCTCCCGTGCTGCTCATGCGTTGCTGGGATCGCCTTTCTTCGTCGTTGATTGCAACTGCTTCACAACATAAAGCCGCGTCGACAATGGCAAAGCCCATCGAGGCGTATACGCTCGAGCAGCTGGCAGCGTGGACGGATCGAATGGAGCGCTGTTTTCCCCAGGCCAGAGGTCAATCCTAGCCTGGGCTACTGCAAGGCAGCGCTTGCCATCCGCTTGATGCACAGCACCTGGCCATCCAGTGCGAAGCGTAGTCATACGCCGCGCCTGGATCAGCGAAGGCAACAATGAGCAGTCGCCAGCAGTGCAGTGTGTTGGCGCCGGGCGCTAGCCGGCCGCCAAGCGCCTGTTCTGAGCCCTGATGCGCTGTCAGCGTTGCGAGACAGAGCGGGCAGCCTGCATCGACGCGCTGGACTTTACTGACGCATGCCAATCGCCAAACGATTAAAGGCGGCCATCAGCGCGATGGCAAAGCTCAGGTCAGCGATCTCGGCGTCACTGAAATGGGCTTTCAGAAGAGCAAAGTCATCGTCAGGGGCTCGGCTGTTTGCGATATCTGTCAGTGACTCGGTCTACTCCAGGGCCACGCGCTCACGTTCGCTGAAGTGCGGACTCACCCGCCACCCGGCCAGGCTGTCCAACTTGGCGTCGGGCATGCCGCTGGCACGTAACGCAGCAGCGTGCATTTCCAGGCAGAAGGCGCAGCCGTTGAGTTGCGAAACGCGCAGGTAGACAAGTTCAATCAAGGGCTTGCCGAGGCTGCTCTTCTCCAGTGCCTTCTTGGTGATGCCAAATCCCTTATAGGCTTCTGGAGATAGGGTTTGGTAAGGCAAACGACGTGTGTTCACGCAGAATCCAGTCTTGAGTCAGTGGCAGCAAGCAGCCGTTTTTAGGAGGCAAACCCGCTGCCGCTGCCGCTGCGCCAATGGGGCCGCAGAACAGGAATGAGCGGCGAGCAATGTTCGGGTGCCCGGCGGAACTTCAGCCGCATCTTGTGCGACCACGGCTACTTTAGGAGACTGATGTCCTGGCTGGATGGGGCAAGAATTGAAGATTCGAGTAGGACATGAGTGACAGGGGGCAGTGCGAGCCGGCGCGCGACTTGCCGATGTTTCTGCAGTTGTATTGGCGCTACCGGGACGCAATTGCGTAAGGCGGGCTGCGCCCGGGTGACCGGGTGCCTTCGGTACGCACTCTTGCCAGCGAAGTGGGGGTTGCGCGTGGAACGGTAGAGAAGGCTTACGAGCTGCTCTTGAGTGAGGGATACCTTCTGACCAGGGGGGCAGCCGGAACCGTGGTGTCGCCCATGGCATGCAGCGTGGGCGCTGGCCGGCGTCAGCGTCACTCTCCGCCGCGCGCGGCGCCTTCGCTGGACACGTCGTCTGCAGGCGTGCCCAGCAGGCCCTTCCAACTCGGCGTGCCGGCGTTCGATGCATTCCCCAGCAAGGTGTGGAAACGCCTGGCGGGGCGCCATCTGCGCTCGCTGGATACGGCAGCCATGGCCTACCCCGAAGCGGCAGGTTATGAGCCACTACGCCGTGCCATTGCCAACTACCTGGTCAGCTCTCGAGGCGTTGCCTGCACTTACGAGCAGGTGTTCGTGACTTCAGGCTACCCGGGTGCCCTGGACTTGATCTGTCGCACCCTGCTGAAAACAGGGGATGCCGGCTGGTACGAAGATCCAGGCTATCTGTTCGCCCGTCAATTCTTGCAGCGCTACGGGTTGCAGCTGCAGCCGGTGCCAGTAGACGAGGAGGGCTTGAACGTAGGCGAAGGTCTTGAGCAAAGCCCCGGGGCTCGATTCGCCGTGGTCACACCTGCCCATCAAAGCCCGACGGGCGTGGCACTGTCATTGCCTCGCCGCCTGCAACTGCTGGACTGGGCCAGCCAGGCCAATGGATGGGTGATAGAAGACGACTACGACAGCGAATTTCGTTACCACGGCAGGCCCCTCCCGGCGCTCGGGAGCCTGGATGACAATGATCGCGTGCTCTATACGGGGTCTTTCAGCAAGGTGCTTTTCCCTGGTCTTCGCCTGGCCTATCTGGTTGTCCCCAAGGCCCAGATCGAACGTTTCACCGGGGCAGCCGGGCAGCTTGGCGGCGTGGGATCCTTCGTTTCACAGGCCACGGTCGCCGAGTTCATGGAGCAAGGGCACTTCTCCCGTCACTTGCGCAAGATGCGTGCGCTCTACAGTCAGAGGCGCAGCTATTTGGTCGATGCGCTCACCGATATCTTTGGTTCCCGCATGGCGATCTAGCCCCAGGCAGGCGGACTCCAGGTGCTGGCCTATCCCGCGACAGGGCAACATGATGCGTTGCTGGCGCAGGCCGCCCAATCCCACGGACTGCCACTTCAGGCATTGAGCAGGTGGCGAATCCGGCCCTCATCGACGGGCGGTTTGCTCATGGGATTCTCGAGCTTTGCAACGCGAGAGCAGGCATATGCCTCGGTTCAACGGCTACGAGCAGCGCTGGATGACGTGCTGGCACCTGTAGGACCCCGTGTTCGTGCTGCATCGCCGAGGGTCTGAAGTAGTGTGATTAACGGCCACCCTGAAAGCGGAAGGTGAAGCGCATGGCCGACGTGGAGGCCGTTGCCGAGTCTGCTGGTGGAGCAGTGGCGTCGACCAACGTCAACTGGCCATCGGCGACAGGCACCGGCACGCCAAGCGTGAGATCGATCTGTTTGGACCAGCCCCCGCCGAGCACGGTTGCCCTGACGATCAACCGGCCCGCCACGACGCACTGCACCTCGGCCGGGCAACGGCTGTCTTCGATGACGCGGTCGGGACGTACCCTGGGGCCATCGACCGCCGCGATGTCTCCCAGCCGTACAGGACCTTCGATGGGCCGGGCAGTGATGGGGCCAGCCGCCGCGCATCCGGCAAGTGAAACGGCCAGAAGCGTTACAAGTACTGGTCTGCGGAAGAGGCGGATACGTTGCATGGCGGTCATGCTCGCATGTTGTCCAAATAAAAGCTGATGTTCGGCGAGCTGCACCTGGGTAGCAATCACATCACGGCGATGTGGCGTCACTTCGCCGTGGTGCTCTCGCGCAGGCGCCAGCAGTGTGCGAGCGCTGGCAGCGAAGGCGGGCCGACTGATCTGTGTACCTGGCAACGACACTGTGTGACCCGGCGAGCCGGGATGTCATGAACCAGCGCATCAGCGGCCGATCCACCTCGTCCCGGCATCCCCGTGCGATTGCCGTTGTCGTTTTCCCCCTTTACCCGAGCGGCCATCCGGCGCCGGGCGGCGCAGGTTGGCCGATCACCAATCGCTGCACGTCGGCTCTGGTCCGGACCGGCGGCAGGCCACGCTATCCGCCCGGTTAGATCACCGACGCATTGACCTTGAATACCTCGACCGCCCGCGTCAGTTGCGTCGAATGCGCTTCGAGCGAACGTGCGGCGGTGCTCGCCGCTTCGACCAGGCTGACGTTTTGTTGGGTGGTTTCGTCCATCTGGGCGATGGTCCGATTGACCTGTTCGATGCCGCCGGCCTGTTCCAGCGAGGCGGCGGAGATGTGGCCCATGATGTCGGTGACGTGCTGGACGCTGGTGACGACCTCGCCCATGGTGGTGCCGGCCTTGTGCACCAACGTTGCACCGTCGGCGACGCGTTGCACGGAGTCGTCGATCAGGCGTTTGATCTCCTTGGCGGCGTCCGATGAGCGGTGCGAGAGGGTGCGCACTTCCGAAGCCACCACGGCAAAACCGCGGCCTTGTTCGCCGGCGCGTGCGGCCTCGACGGCGGCATTGAGGGCGAGGATGTTGGTCTGGAAGGCGATGCCGTCGATGACCGAGATGATGTCGGCGATACGCCTGGACGAGGCCTCGATGCCGGACATCTGTTCGATGACCTGGCCGACCACGTCGCGCCCTTCCGAGGCGATGGCGGCGGCGCCCAGCGCGAGCTGATTGGCACGGCCGGCGTGCTCGGCATTCTGCTTGACGGTGGAGGTCAACTCTTCCATCGAGGCGGCGGTTTCTTCCAGGCTGGCGGCCTGCTGTTCGCTGCGGCGGGACAGTTCCTGGTTGCCACTGGCGATGTCTTCGGTGGCAAAGCCGATGCTGTTGGAGGTGGTCTGGATATGCGTGACGATGTCGGTCAGGCGATGCACTGTGCTGTTGGCATCGTCGCGCATGGAGGCGAACACGCCGTGGAAGTTGCCGGTCATACGCACGGTCAGGTCGCCATCGGCGATGCACCGCAACAGGTCGGAAAACCTGGCCAGGTTGGTATCGGAGGTGGCCATCATGGTGTTGAGGTTTTCGACCATGAGGCGGAAGTCGTGCTCGAACTTTTCCGGCTGGCCGCGCAGCGCGAAGTTGCCGGCGCATGCAGCCTGGGTGAGCTGCTGGATCTGCGCGTTGATGGCGCGCAGGTTTTGCTTGACCTGCTGCATGGTGGCGGTGATGGCGGCCTTTTCGCCGGGGTATTGCTCGATTTCCGGTGCCAGGTCGCCAATGGCATAGCTGCCCATGACCTCGGTCATGCGCAGCTGGGTCTGCACGTGCGCATGCACCAGGGCGTTGGTGTCCTGCACCATGTGCCCGTATTCACCGGGGAACTGCTGGGCGTCGGTGCGGTAGCTGATCTCGCCGGCATCGTGGCGGGCCGCCATGCTGCGTTGGGCGGAGATCACATCCTGCAGGCGGCGCTGCATCTGCTGCATGGCGCGCAGCAGCTGGCCGGATTCGTCCTTGCTGGTGGGCAGGTCCTGGCTGCGCAGGTCGCCGTCATTGATGCGCTCGGCCAGACGCAGCGATTGCCGCAACGGCAGCACCACGCTGCGGGTCAGCAACAACGCAATCGTTGCGCCCAGCAGCAAGGCGATGACGGTGGAGACCACCATCAGCATCGCAAAGCCGCGGGCAGTGGTGACCGCATCCTTGGCAGCCGCGCGGTTCTTGGCTTCCTGCAGGTCGATGAAGGCGTTGATGCTGGCCAGCCAGGCGACGAAGGCAGGGCGCGCCTGCTGCAGCAGGCGTTGTTCGGCATGCGGCTTGTCGGCGCCATCGCGGAACGCACGCACCTGCGCGATCAACGGCATGGTGCGCTGCTCGATGGCCTTGATCCGCTGCAGGATGGCCTTTTCTTCCGCGTCCGTGGAGGTCGCGATCATGTCGTCCAGCGGCTTGGCGGAGCGGGCGTAGTCCGCGGCGAGCTTGTCGATCGATTGCTCTGCCGTGTGCCGGTCTGCCGGGTCGTCCAGCAGCACGACATCGCGCAGGGCGATCGCGCGGTCGTGCACGCTGCCGCGGAAATTGATCGCATAGCGTTGCTTGACGCTGTTCACTTCGTTGATGGCGGTGAGCTGCTGGTCGATGCTGCGCACGCGCTGGATGCCGACGACGGTGAGGATCACCATCAGGACAATGATCGCGAGGAAGCCGAGGGCCAGGCGCTGACCGATACGCAGATTCGAAAGCAGGGACATAGGGAGTTTGATCGGTGATCCGGCGAGCGGAAGAGCGGGGAGAATCCCAGCAACAGCTGGGAGGCGATGCGCCCGGGACACCGATGGGGCCGGCAGCGTTGCCGCTGCACGAAGGATGTCTCGACCTGTTCGTTAGCGGCTTCGGCCATCGGAAATGAAACCATCTGGCCGGAGGGATTCATCCACGGTTGGCCTCGCGCTGGCGCCTGGCCAGGGCGGGCGAGGTCGCAAGCGGCGGGCATGGCCGAAGTGACGCGCTGCGGCGCCTCTCAGCCCCCGGAGATACGCCGATCCAGCTCGATGAGGTGTGGCGCGGGGAGGCGGCCTGCGAGGGAACTGCGGCCGATGGCCGGTGTGGAGCTCAGCACGCGCACTGCCGCCATGGCAGCGCAGCCACTGATCCATTTGGTTCAGTCGTAGCGCGACAGGTCCGGCGCCTGCATCGACGGCGTCATCAGCTTGGTGGCGATGTTCTGGATGCTGGGCTGGCTGGCGAATTTCAGTGCGCCGTGCAACAGCTGGATGCCAAGCCGGCTGTGCGGATTCATCAGCCGTGGGCCGATCTTCGGCACGCCCTGGCCCTTGTCGACCATCGGCCGCATGGCCGCGGCGTAGGCGGCAAACGCCTGTTCCAGCGTCTGGGCGCGTGCGATCTCATTGGCCAGCACATAGCCACCGGTGACTGCCAGGGTGGCGCCGATGCCGGCCAGCGGGGTTGCGCACCAGGCCGCGTCGCCGGTGAGCACGACACGGCCGGCGTGCCAGCGCGGCATGCGGACCTGCCGCAAGGCGTCGAAGTAGAAATCCTCGGTGCTGTCCATGCCGTCCAGCACCCGCGCCGCCTGCCAGCCGGCGTCGGCGAAACGTTCGCGCAAGTAGGCCTTTTGGGTCGCCACGTCCCAGTCCTGTTCGCCCTCTGAGGCTTTCTGCAGCGAGAGCATGGCGCGCGTGGTGCCGTGCCGGTCCGGGCGCAAGGAGATGCTGCGCCCGCCGGTGGTGTGATACCAGCGCCACAGGCGGTCATCGTCGGCGGTGCGTGCGATGGTGAAGTAGGCGATGGTCAGATCCATCCAGCGCGGCGCGTTCTCGCCGGGAAACAGCAGCTCGCGCGTGGCCGAGCCGACCCCTTCGGCGACGATGACGGCATCGAAGCGCTCGCTGTGCCCGCTCTGGAAGTGGACGGTGGCGGCATTGCCGTCGTCGGCGATGCTGGCGATGCGGTCGCCGAACCGATACTCCGCGTGCTGGCGGGCGGCCGCATAGAGCAGGCGGGCGAGGTCGCCACGCAGGATTTCCAGTTCCGCGGTCGGGCCATCGCCGTCGATGTCGTCGGTCTTGAAGGTCGCCACCGCGTGGCCGTGTTCGTCGACCCAGGCGGTGCCTTCCTCGCCGGTGCCGTGGTCGAGTGCGGCCTGCTCCAGGCCCATGCGCCGCAGGACCTCGCGGCCGACGCCGCGCACGTCGATGTTCTGGCCGCCATCGCGAAACTGTTCAGCCTGCTCGACGACAGTGACCTCAAGGCCTTGTTGGGCCAGTGCCCACGCCACGGTGTTGCCGGCGACACTTGCGCCGGTGATGAGGATGCGACGCGGCATGACAGATCACCCGAAGAATTAATATCAGAGGTGATATTACATGCCCTGGTCGCGCTGCTCCAGGTTGGCGATCAGGCGCTGCATGAACGCGACGGTCTGCTGCGCCTCCTCGGGGGAGAAGTCTTTCAGCGCATCGGCATTCAGATCGGTCAGGATCCTGCCGCCGATCTCGGCGATCCTGCGCCCGGCAGGCGTGAGCGACACCACCGCGGCGCGGCGGTCCTGCGGCGTCGGGGCGCGCTTGATCAGCTTCAGGCCCTCCAGCTTGTCCAGCAGGGCCACCATTGCCGGCTGCTTCACGGCCGAGGCGATCACCAGGTCGCGTTGCAGCATCGGCCCTTTCCAGGACAGCAGCATGATCGGCCCGATCAGTGCCAGCGACATGCCGTGCGGCCGCAGTTGCGCATCCACCAGGCGATTGAAGACCCGCGCAGCATGGTTGGCCAGATACCCCGGTGCTACCGCGGCCAGGGGGTGAATGAGTATGTCGCGATCCTGCATCTGCGTTACCGTGCCACGCCTTTGGGCCAGGTGGCGATTTTATCCGGGCACCCGCGCCACGGGGCACCGTCTGCGCGCCATGGCGAGGTCTCCCAGCCAAGCATGCCGGGCAGCGACGCGCGCGGTGCGGTGGGCGGCGCGCAGTCGGGTCACGTCAGCCACCTGGGTGTTGTAACGTAGGCGGGCGCTGCACGCTGCGCGCGGTGCCGACGGCGATGCCGGAGGGCGTTGCGCTGGCAGGTCAGGCCGGCATGTCCGGCCCTGCCGGCCGGCGATGCGCGGCGTTGGCCCCTGATTCCTCTTCAATGGTTTTGTCAAAGATGCTTGTTTGGGTGACTGGTAAGCTGGCCGCACACCGCGTTGCGCGCTGCACGCATGACGCCTGCCGCTGGACGGCAGCACGCCCGGGCGCCGCATGAGCGCGCCGTTTCCTTATGGCCAGAGCGCCATGGCCCAGGCCGTGCGCGCATACGACTGGGCCGCAACCTCGCTGGGGCCGACCACGCAGTGGCCGTCGCCGTTGCGCAATGCCGTCAGCCTGATGCTCAGCTCGCCGGAAAGCATGTATGTGGTGTGGGGCGATGCGCTGACCTTTTTCTACAACGATGCGTATGCGCCCATCCTGGGGCCGCGGCAGCCGCACGCCCTGGGTGCGCCGTTGCGGGACTTGTGGGCCGATGCCTGGGAGGCCGTGCGTGCGCCGATCGAGGCCGCGTTCGCGGGGCGCGCCTCGCGCTTCGATGAAGTGCCGATCGGCATGAACCGCTACGGCACGCCGGAAGACACCTGGTGGACGTTCTCGTTCTCGCCGATTTATCTGGACGATGGACGCGTGGGCGGCGCGTTTTGCGTGACCAACGAAGTGACCGCCCGCAAGGTGGCGCAGAACCGGCTTGCCGATGAACACGAGCGGCTGATCCGCTTGTTCGAGCAGGCGCCGATGTTCATGGCGTTCCTGAGCGGTCCGCAGCATCGGGTGGAGTTTGCCAACCCGTGCTATTCGCGCCTGATCGGCCATCGCGACGTGATCGGCAAGCCCCTGGCCGAGGCCTTGCCCGATCTGGTCGAGCAGGGGCATCTGCGTCTGCTGGACGAGGTGTATCAGTCCGGGCGCGCCTACACGGCCAACGCGCTCGCCTACAACGTGCAGGTGGAGCCGGGCGGCGGGGTGGAGCGGCGCCTGCTGGACCTGGTCTACCAGCCGATCGCCGGTGCCGACGGCACCGTCTCCGGCGTCTTCGTGCAGGGCCTGGACATCACCGATCGCATCGGCCTGGAACGCGCGGTGCGCGAAGCCGAAGTGCGCAACCGGCAGATCCTGGACAGCGTGATGGACTACGCGATCATCGCCACCGACCTGTACGGCCTGGTGACGTCCTGGAACGAGGGCGCGCAGCGCATCCTGGGCTGGAGCGAGGCCGAGATGCTCGGCCAGACGCTGGAGCGCACCTTCACCCCGGAAGACGTGGAGCGCCGGCAGATCCTAATCGAGGCAGCGGCGGCGCTGGAAAGCGGCAGCGGCATGGACGAGCGCTGGCATGTGCGCAAGTCCGGCCAGCGCTTCTGGGCGAATGGTTCGCTGATGGTGCTGCGCGACGAAACCGGTGCGGCGATCGGCTTTGTCAAGGTGTTGCGCGACCGTACTGCCGAGCGGCTGGCCAGCGAAGCCTTGCGCAAGAGCGAGCGCCGGCTGGATGCATTGGTGCGCGCGTCCTCGCAATCGATTTTTTCGGCCACCGCCGATTGGCGCGAGCTTCGCCAGCTGGTGGGCGAGGGCGCGCTGAGCGATGCGCTCTCGTCGAGCCTGAACTGGCAGCAGGAGATGGTGCACCCAAACGACCGCGTACGGCTGTCCGAAGCCATTGCGCATTCGATCGTCAACAAGTCCGGGCTGGATCTGGAATACCGCGTGCTGGATGCCGATCAGCAGGTGGGGTGGACCCTGATGCGCGCGATCCCCTTGCTGGACGAACGCGAGCAGATCGTGGAGTGGTTCGGCACCGCTGCCGACATCACCGACAAGCGGCTGGCCGAACAGCAGCTGCGCCAGCTGACCGAAACGCTGGAAGAGCGTGTGCGCGAACGCAGCGCGGCGCTGCTGCTGGCCGAAGAGAAGCTGCGCCAGAGCCAGAAGATGGAGGCGGTTGGCCAGCTGACCGGTGGGCTGGCGCACGACTTCAACAATCTGCTGACCGCGATCAGCGTCGGTCTGGAGCTGTTGCAGACGCGGATCGAACAGGGCAAGTACGACCGCCTGGAACGCTATGTGGAGATGGCCCAATCCAGCGCCGCGCGCGCCACCGCGTTGACCCAGCGGCTGCTGGCGTTTTCGCGCCGGCAGACCCTGGCGCCCACCGCGCTGGAGGTGCAGGCACTGGTGCACGGCATGCACGACATCATCGCGCGCACGCTGGGGCCGTCGATTGCCTTGCGGCTGCGCCCCGCACCCGATGCCTGGAAAGTGCTGGTGGATGCGCCACAGCTGGAAAACGCGCTGCTGAACCTGTGCATCAATGCGCGCGATGCGATGCCCGATGGCGGCGAGCTCACCATCGGTATCGCCAACCGGGTGTTGGAGGCCGAAGCCGCCCAGCAGTTGGACCTGCCGGTCGGCGAGTACGTGTGCCTGAGCGTGCAGGACACCGGCACCGGCATGAGCGCCGAGGTGATGTCCAAGGTCTTCGAACCGTTCTTCACCACCAAGCCGATCGGGCAGGGCACCGGTCTTGGGCTGTCGATGATCTACGGATTCACCCGCCAGTCCGGCGGGCACGTGCGGATCGACTCGGAGGTGGGCGTGGGCACCACGATGGCGCTGTACCTGCCGCGCTTCAACGGCGCGCTGCCGCAGGACGAGACGGTGCCGGCGAGCGAGCAACCGGTGCACTCGGCGGCGCAGAGCTGCACGGTGCTGCTGGTGGAAGATGAAACCGCGATCCGCGTGCTGATGTCCGAAGTGCTGGGCGAAGCGGGCTACCGTGTCATCGAGACCGCCGAAGGCAGCGCGGCGGTGGAGCGCCTGCGTTCGCAGGAAGCGATCGACCTGTTGGTGACCGACGTCGGCCTGACCGGCGGGTTGAACGGACGTCAGGTTGCCGACGCGGGCCGGCAGTACCGGCCGACACTGCCGGTGCTGTTCGTCACCGGTTATGCGGCAACGGCGGCGGTGGGCGCCGGGCAGCTGGACGAGGGCATGGAAGTGTTGACCAAGCCATTCCTGGCGGTGGACCTGGAGCGCCGTGTGGCGCAACTGCTGGAGCGCAAAGCGCCGTGACGCGGAGGTGGAGCACGTTGCGGGCGGTTGGGTGCGCCTACAGCGCGGTGCGCACGATGCCGAGCAGGTCACGCAAGGAAAATGGCTTGGTCAACAGGCGCATGCCGGTATCGAGAAAATCCGCGCGCTTGGCAATGGAGCCGGCGTAGCCGGTCATGAACACGATGGGCAATGCGGGATACAGGCGGCGCGCGCTGTCTGCAAGGTCGCGCCCGTTCATGCCGGGCAGGCAGATATCGGAAAGCAGCAGATCGAACGGGCACGACCGGTTGAGATGCTCAAGCGCCTGCTCGGCATCGGGCGAAGCGGTGACCTGATAGCCCTCGTCACCCAGGATATCGGCGGTCATCGCACGAATGGCATCGTCGTCTTCGACCAGCAAGATACGGGCGTTACATGATGCGTGATTCACCGCAGTCCTCGAGCGATCGCAACCACGCGATGCACTTCAGCTGCAACGCTAGGCCTGCGCGCGTGACGAACGTGTCGGAACTGTCATAAAGCGCGGCACCGATCACGGCACGATGCCGGTAGTGCAGGCGCGCAGGGCGCGCCAAGCAAGCTGATCGATTCACGCGCGCGCAGCGGCGCATGACGCGCCCGTGATAAATTTAGGTCCATGGGAAATCTGAAGCCGATGATCGCAAACCGCATTACGACTGGTACGACAGGGCTTGACACCATCTTGCGCGGCGGGCTGCCGCCCAACCGCCTGTACCTGCTGGAAGGCCAGCCGGGCTCGGGCAAGACCACAGCGTCGCTGCAGTTCCTGCTCGATGGCGCGGCCAAGGGCGAGAGCTGCCTGTACGTGACCTTGTCGGAAACCATCGACGAGCTCAACGAGGTGGCCACCTCGCATGACTGGTCGCTGGAGGCGCTGCATATCTTCGAGCTCGCTTCGGCTGAGGCGTTTCTGGGCGATGGACGCCAGCAGTCCATTCTGCATCCGTGGGAAATGGAGCTGGACGGCACCATCAAGCTGATCCAGGCCGAGGTGGACCGGGTCAAGCCGACGCGTGTGGTCTTCGATTCATTGTCCGAGTTGCGCCTGCTGGCACAGGATTCGCTGCGCTACCGGCGCCAGGTGCTGGCGCTCAAGCAGTTCTTTGCGCCGCGCAATATCACCGTGTTTCTGGTCGATGACCTCACCGGCGAGAATGGCGAACGCGACGCGCATCTGCACAGCCTGTGCCATGGGGTGATTTCGCTGGAACGCATGACGCTGGATTTCGGTGCAGCGCGTCGGCGCATGCAGGTGCAGAAATTGCGTGGCGTGGATTTCATCGCCGGCTATCACGACATCACCATCACCACCGGCGGCATGCGGATCTATCCGCGTCTGATCGCCTCCGACCACCACGTGCCGTTCATTGGCGATGCGGTGTCCAGTGGCGTTGAGCGGGTCGATGCGCTGCTGCACGGTGGGCCGTTGCGCGGCACCAGCACGCTGTTGACCGGGCCTGCCGGGTCGGGCAAGACCAATATCGCGCTGCAGTACGTCACCGCCGCCTGCGAGCGCGGCGAGCATTGCTGCATCCTGGAGTTCGACGAGCGCACCGGCACCTTGCTGACGCGTGCCGAGAGCCTGGGCATGGATCTGCGCAAGTATCTGGACGCGGGCCTGCTGGAACTGCATCAGATGGATCCGGCCGAACTGACCCCGGGCGAGTTCGCCTGGGCAGTGCGCGCCAGTGTGGAAGAGCGCGATTGCCGCTTGCTGGTGATCGACAGCATCAACGGCTATCTCACCTCGATGCCGCAGGAAAAGCAGTTGATGCTGCAGATGCACGAGTTGCTTTCCTATCTCAACCAGAGCGGCGTGACCACCTTCCTGGTCAATCCGCAGCATGGCCTGGTCGGCACCATGTCCACCGGCAACCTCAATATCTCCTACATGGCCGATACCGTCATCCTGTTCCGCTTCTTCGAGGCGCAGGGGCGCATCCGCAAGGCCTTGTCGGTGATCAAGAACCGCAGTGGCGCGCATGAGGATTCGATCCGCGAGTTGCGCATCGGGACGAGCGGTATCCATCTGAGCGAGCCGCTGGAGAAATTCCACGGCGTGCTGACCGGTACGCCGCACTTCGTCGGGGACGATACGCCATTGCTGGATCGTCCCGTTGACTACCTGTGACCCGGATGGATCCATCGTCCACATCATCGCGCCATTCGGCCGCGATGCGGAAAGCATTGCCGGCATCGTCGGCCAGCGCGGACTGACACGCCGGGTGTATGGCTCGCTGGCAGCGCTGGCGGACGACCTGCTCGATGCCTCCGGTGTGGTGGTGTTGACCGAAGAAGCGGTTGGCGGCGATCTGCAGCGGCTCTCGCACATCCTGCAGAGCCAGGCTGCCTGGTCGGATATTCCGTTCGTGCTGCTGCGTGCACCACGTAGCGCCCACGGCGGGCGCCAGGCTACGCTGCCGCCGGAAGTGACCAATGTCATCGAGCTGGAACGGCCGCTGAGTTCGTCGTCGTTGCTGAGCGCCATTTCCACTGCACTGCGCTCGCGACAGAAGCAGTTCGTGATCCGCGACCAGATGGCGCAGTTGGCCGAAAGCAAGACCGCACTGATGTCGAGCGAGGCCGAATTGCGCCGGGTCACCGACGCGCTGCCGGTGCTGATCGCCTTCATCGACAAGGACCTGGTGTACCGCTTTGCCAACCGCTCGTACGAGGACTGGATCGGCATCCCGCCTGCAGAAGTGATCGGGCAGCCCTTGGTGGACGTGGTCGGACCTGCGGTGGTGCAGGAGCGTCGCGCCTGGATCGAAGCCGCGTTGGCCGGGCAGGCGTTGACGGTGGAGGCGAGTTGGCCGCACGCCGACGGGCGCCGGCGGGATGCGGAGATCCGCTACATGCCGCGCCTGGATGCGGACGGCAAGGTGGACGGCTTTCATGTATTTGCCACCGACATCACCGCGCGCGCGCTGGCGCTGGAATCGATCCAGCAGCAGGCCAGTCTGCTCGAGATCAAGGTGGCCGAGCGCACCGCCGAGCTGCAGCAGCAGATGCTGGCGCGCGAGTCCAGCGAGGCGGCATTGCGCCAGGCGCAGAAAATGGAAGCAGTGGGCCAGCTGACCGGCGGCATCGCGCACGACTTCAACAACATGCTGACCGGCATCCTGTCGGCGCTGGATCTGGCGCGCCTGCGCATCGACCAGGGTCGCACCGAGGGGCTGGGCCGCTTCCTGGATGTGGCGTCGGCATCGGCCCTGCGCGCGGCTGCACTGACGCAACGGCTGCTGGCGTTTTCGCGCCGGCAATCGCTGGAAGCGCGGCACCTGCATCTGAACGATCTGGTGGTGTCGCTGCAGGAGTTGCTGGCGCGTACGCTGGGCGAATCGGTGCGCCTGGACACCGACCTGCAGGCCGACCTGCCGCAGGCGTATGTGGACGAAAACCAGCTGGAAAGCGCGCTGCTCAACCTGGCGATCAATGCCCGCGATGCGATGCCCGACGGCGGGCGGTTGCGCATCGCCACCCGCCAGTTGCAGGTCGAAGGGCAGCCGCTGGCACTCGGGCGCGGGGTGACGCTGGCGCCGGGCAATTACGCGGTGGTGTCGGTGACCGACAGCGGCGCCGGCATGCCGGCCGATGTGCTGGAGCGTGTGTTCGAACCGTTCTACACCACCAAGCCGATCGGGCAGGGAACCGGCCTGGGCATGTCGATGATCTACGGCTTCATGCAGCAGTCCAACGGGCAGGTATGGGTGGAATCCGAGCTGGGAAAGGGCACCACGGTGAGCCTGTATCTGCCGGCCGGTCTCCATCCGCAGGCGGTGTCGCCGCAGCCGCAAGCCGGCGCGGTGGTGGCCGGGCGCGGCCAGCAGGTGCTGGTGGTGGAAGACGACGAACAGGTGCGGCTGCTGGTGACCGAGCTGCTCAACGAGTTGGGCTATCAGGCCGATGTGGTTGCCGATGCCGATGCGGCGCTGCCGATCCTGGCCTCGCCGCGGCGGATCGATCTGCTGGTGACCGATGTGGGCCTGCCTGGACTGAACGGGCGCCAGCTGGCGGAGATCGCGCGGCAGTCGCGCGGCGATCTGCCGGTGATCTTCATGACCGGCTATGCGGAAACCGCGCGCGATCGCGGCGAGTTTCTTGCCGAAGGCATGAGCATGATCGCCAAGCCATTTACGCTGGGCGAGTTCAGCGGAAAGCTGCACGAGGTGCTGGGGCCGTCGGCCTGAGTGCGTCACGCGGTCGATTGCGGCCGCCGCCATGGCGGCGCTTCGGCCGGCTGGCATCTTGGTGTCTTTGAACGCGGACACAGTCCGCAGCTGGCTTCAGGGCGCTGCACGCCTGGATTGCCGCGTGCTTGCCAGGGCTTCGGCCACGGCGATCTTGTCGGCCACCGCTTTCTGCATCGGCGAGCCGGCGTCGAGCAAGCCATGCAGATGGCGCCAGTGCGCGCTGGCTGCGCGGTAGTCGTGCTGCTGAAAGTCGCTGATGCCCAGCAGCCACAGGCCGCGTTGATGATCCGGCTCGCGTGCGACCACCTGTTGCAGGCGGGCGCGTGCGTCGGCGTCGATGGCGAAATCGCTGCGCGTGGCCATGTCCGCGGCCACCCAGCCGACCAGGGCAGCGCTGAGATCGGGCGCGATTTTCAGCGCTTGCGCATAGGCTTCACGCGCATCGGCGGGGCGGCTGTCCTGCTCGTGCGCTTTAGCTTGCTGCATCAACGCTTCCAGCCTCTGCTCCTGCGCAGCGTCAGCGGCAGCGTCGGCCTGGGCGGCCCGCGTTTGCTCAGCACCGGCAATGGACGGCGGCGCGGCGGCCGGTTGCGCCAGGGGCTGCGCCGCCGCGTACACGCGCCGCGCGATCGCCTCCGGCATGCCCACCAGCCGATACAGACCGGCCGTGGCGATGGGCACGCCGAGCACCAGCAGTAGCGGCAAGATGTAGCGTGCGTTGCCATTGCGCGTGGGCTGGCGCAGCAACGGCGTCAGCAACAACAGCAAGGCAACCACCACCAGCGCGGCGCTTGCGACATAGAAACCCGTCATCACCACTCTTCCTCCGCCTGCGGCGCCACCGGGGTGCCGGCACGCGCACGTTTGCGCACGGTATGCAGCACCACGCCCGCACCGGCGCCCAACAGCAGCAATGGGCCGAACCACAGCAGCCAGGTGCCGCGCTTGACCGGCGGGTCGTACAGCACGAAATCCGAATAGCGATCGACCATGTACTGCTTGATCTGCGCATCGCTCCTGCCGGCCTGCAGTTGCGCAAACACCTGATGGCGCAGGTCACGCGCCAGTGCGGCGTTGGAGTCGGCCAGGTTCTCGTTCTGGCACACCAGGCAGCGCAGCTGTGCGGTCAGGCGCTGGTAGCGCGCTTCGTCGCTGCGGTTCTTAAACGGCAGCGGGTCCACCGCCTGCGCCGCCAGCGGCGGTGCAAGCAGCGCGCCCAGCAGCAGCACCAGCAGCAAACGCAATGGCCGGCCCTGCATGCGCCAGTACCAGCGCCATGCGCGGCGCGCCGCCATCACGGCGTGGTCCTGGGCACTGCGGCGATGGCGGGCAGCAGCGCGTCGTCGATGACCTCGGGCGTGAGCACGCCGATGTGCTTGTAGCGGATCACGCCTTGCGCATCGATCAGGAAACTTTCCGGTGCGCCGTAGACGCCGAAGTCGATCGCGGTCTGGCCGGTTTCATCGGCGATGACCAAGGCATAGGGGTTGCCATGTTGCGCAAGCCAGGCGGTGGCGTCGGCAGGCGCGTCCTTGTAGTTGTAGCCGATCAGCGGCACCCCGAGCCGGCTGGCGCGGGCCATCAGCACCGGATGTTCGTGCACGCATTCGGCGCACCAGCTGCCGAACACATTGAGCACGTAGGCCTTGCCCAGCAGCTGATCGCGGCTGACGCGTTGCCCGGGCTGATCCAGCAGCGGCAGCGAGAACGCCGGCGCCGGCTTGCCGATCAACGGCGAGGGCACCTCGCGCGGGTTGTGCTGCATCGTCCAGTAGATGCCGAAGCCGAACAGCGCCGCCAGCAATAGGAAACCCAGCAAGGGCAGCAGACGGTTCATGCGTGCGATTCCTGTGCGGTGACCAGGGCGCCGTGTGCCGGTGCCTTGGCCGCCGTGCCGGCGAGGGCCGGCGCACGGAAACGGCGGGCGCAGGCGCTGACAAAACCGCCCAGCATCATCAAAAGGCCGCCGGCCCAGATCCAGCGGATAAAGGGTTTGTAGTACAGCCGCAGCGTCCAGTCGTATTCGATGTGTTGGTCGTCCAGCGGCTCGCCGAGTGCGACATACAGATCGCGCGTGATGCCGGGGTCGATCGCCGATTCGGTCTGGATGCGCTCGCTGCTGTACAGGCGTTTTTGCGGATGCAGTTGCGCCACCACCTGGCCATCGCGGCTGACCTGCACGCTGCCTTGTTCGGCCTTCCAGTTCGGCCCGTCGATCAGTTGCACGCCATCGAAGCGGAATGCGTAGCCGGCGATCTCGGCGGTCTGCCCGGGTGCCAGGCGCACGTCGCGTTCGACCGACAGGCTTTCAGACAGCAGCACGCCGGCCACGAACACCGCCACGCCCGCATGCGCGAGCAGCATGCCGGCCATTTCCGCAGGAAAGCGCCGGCCGCGCGGCATCTCGCGCCAGCGCTTGTGCATGTACAGCGCGGTGCCGGCTGCCACCCATGCGGCGACCCCGATCCCGGCAATCGCCTTGACCTGGCCATCGGCAAACAGGCTGCCGACCAGCGCGCAGGCAATCGCGGCGATGCCGGCGCGCGTGCCCAGTGCCCGCAACGGCGCCGCCTCGGCCTTGCCCCAACGCAGGTAGGGGCCGAACGGCAGCAACAGCATCACCGGCACCATCAGCAGCGGGAACAGCAAGCCGAAGTAGGGCGGCCCCACCGACACCTTGCCCAGGCCGAAGGCATCGGCCACCAGCGGAAACAAGGTGCCCAGCAACACCATCGCCGCGGCCACGGTGAGCAGCAGGTTGCCGATCAGGATCGCGGTCTCGCGCGAGGCGGCGGCGAACGGTTTGCCGCTGGCGATCCTGGGTGCGCGCAGCGCGTACAGCAGCAACGAGCCGCCGACCACGGCGATCAGGAAGATCAGGATGTACAGGCCGCGGCGCGGATCGGCGGCGAAGGCATGCACCGAGGTCAGCACGCCCGAGCGCACCAGGAAGGTGCCCAGCAACGACAGCGAGAACGCCAGGATCGACAGCAGGATGGTCCAGGCGCGCAGGCTGCCGCGTTTTTCGGTGACCGCCTGGGTGTGGATCAGCGCGGTGCCGACCAGCCACGGCATGAAACTGGCGTTTTCCACCGGGTCCCAGAACCACCAGCCACCCCAGCCCAGTTCCGCGTATGCCCACCAGCTGCCGGCAACGATGCCGGCGGTGAGGCAGGCCCAGGCCACGTTGGTCCACGGCCGCGCCCAGCGCACCCAGGCCTGTTCCAGTTCGCCGCCGAGCAGGGCCGCCACCGCGAACGCGAACGCCACCGAGAACCCCACATAGCCGGTGTACAGCACCGGCGGGTGGAAGGTCATGCCCGGATCCTGCAGCACCGGATTGAGCTCGTTGCCATCCAGCGGAATTGGCGACAGCCGCCCGAACGGATTGGAGGTCAGCAGGATGAAGGCCAGAAAGCCCACCGACACCAGCCCCAGCACCGCCAGCACGCGCGCGGCGAACTGCTGCGGCAGATGCCGGCTGAAGGCGGCCAGCAGCACCGTCCAGGTCGACAGGATCGCGATCCACAGCAGCAGCGAGCCTTCGTGCGCGCCCCACACTGCGGCGAAGCGGTAGTACCAAGGCAGGGCAAGGTTGGCGTTGTCGGCGACATAGCGCACCGAAAGATCCAGCGACAGCAGCGACCAGGCGAGCAGGCCGAACGCCATCCACACGAACAGCGCCTGGCCGACCGCGGCAGGCCGCGCAATGCCCATCAACGCGGTGTTGCCGCGCCAGGCGCCGACCAGCGGCAACACGCCCTGGGCCAGCGAGAGCAGTAACGCCAGGATCAGTGCGATCTGGCCGAGTTCAGGCGTCATGGGTAGGTCGCAACGTGCAGCAGGAAGAGGTCATCGAGTGAGCGAAGCGCAGCCGATGCCGCCTCAACGCGGCGCGGCCAGCGGCGCGGCGGTGGCAGGCATCGGCTTGCCGACATGGCCTTCGGCCATCGCGTCCTTCAGTTCCTTCGGCATGTAGGTTTCGTCGTGCTTGGCCAGCACTTCGTTGGCGACAAAGCGCCCGCCCTGCATGCGCCCGTTGGCGATCACCGACTGGTTGTCGCGAAACAGGTCCGGAAGAATGCCGGTGTATTCGACCTGCGTCGCGGCGTGCTTGTCGATCACGGTGAAATGGACGGTGAGGCTGTCGGTGGCGCGCTGGATCGAGCCGGCCTTGACCATGCCGCCGAGGCGGAACTGCTGATAACTCGCCGCTGCGCCGGCATGCACCTGGCTGGGCGTGAACAGATAGCTCATGTTCCGTTGCAGTGCGAGCACGATCAGCGTGACCGCCAAAGCGGCGGCGACGAGCGCGCCGAGCACCAGCCACAGGCGTTGCTTGCGGGTGGCGTTCATGGGGCCTCACGCTCCAGCGGCGCTGCAGCCGCCACATCGCGTGGGCGCCGCGGTGTCTGCCGTTGCAACTGGCCGCGCAGTTCGCGCGGCAGGCGGCGCCGACGCAACCACGGCGATGCCAGGTCGGCCAGCAGCACCAGCACGAACACGGCGTACGCGGTCCACACGTATTGCCCGTAACCGCCCATGGCCAGCAAGGTGGTCATGCGGTGCGCCCGGTCAACACGATGCGGCGTGCCCAGTCCTTGCCGCTGTCCAGGGCGAGCAGGTCCACGCGCACGCGGCCGAACAGGCTGGCCACGTAGTAGCACTTGGTGGCCAGCAGCATCGTCAGCAGCGGCCACAGCATGTCTGCGCTCATCGTGGAGGGGCCGAGCAGGCGCACGGTGGAGCCCTGGTGCAAGGTGTTCCACCACACCACCGAGTAATGCACGATCGGCAGATTGACCAGGCCCACCAGCGCGAGCAGCCCGGCCGCGCGCATCGCCTGGCGGCGCTCTTCCACTGCGTGGTACAGGCCGAGCACGCCCAGATACAAAAACAGCAGCAGCAACTCTGAGGTCAGCCGTGCATCCCAGGTCCACCAGGTACCCCACATCGGCTTGCCCCACAGCGCGCCGGTGCACAAGGTGATGAAGGTGAAGGCCGCGCCGATCGGCGCCGAGGCCATGGTCACCACCTCGGCCAGCTTGATCCGCCATACCAGCGCGATGAACGCCGCCACGCCCATCGCCGCGTAGATGAAAAGACTCATCCAGGCGCTGGGCACGTGGATGAAGATGATGCGGTAGGCATCGTGCTGCTGGTAATCCGGCGGCGCCAGCACCAGCCCACCGTAGACGGCCACCGCACCCAGCAGCAGCGCCAGGCCCAATGCCCACGGGCGCACGCGTCCGGCGACGCGATAGAAGACGGGCGGCGAGCTGAGTTTGTGCAGCCACAGGGGAATCCACTTGGCCATGCCGGTGTCGTCAGTTGGGATGTCGGGCGGGAGGCGCCAGTGCCTGCACGGCGGCGCCGGCGTTGACCTGCAACTGGCCGTCGGAGATCTTGCTGGTGCGCTGCATCAGCTCGCGCAGTGCCTTGGCATCCAGCGAGGGCGACAGCGACAGCAACAACGCGACCATGCCGCTGACATGCGCGGTGGCCATCGACGAGCCGGAGGTGAAGTCGTAGCGGCCGTTCGGCTGGGTGGTCAGGATGTCCTTGCCGGGGGCGCTGAGCACGCCGGGCATGGCGGCGCTGGAGCTGCTGCTGCGGACCACCAGCACGCCCGGCACATCGTTGGGAAAGCCGTCCAGGCGCCCGTTCGGCGGCATTGCGGTGACCACGATGCGCCCTTGCTGCACCAGGTGCTGCAGCATCTTGCTCAGCAGCGCGTCGGCCGGGCCGCCCAGGCTCAGGTTGATCACGCGCGCGGAGCTGTTGTTGATCGCCGCCAGCGCCTTGGCCAGGGTGAAGGTGTTGCAGCGTGCGGTGGCGCCGACGCTGGGCGCATACCAGCAGGCCTTGTAGATGCTCAGCATGGCCTTGGGCGCCATGCCAACGATGCCTTGATGGTTGTTGCTGCCGGCGGCGATGATGCCGGCCACTTCGGTGCCGTGCGAGTCGCTGCTGGTCATCACCGGCGCGTCGTCGACCAGGTCGTGCACATCGCGGATGCGTGTCTTCAGGTCGGCATGGGTGGTGTCCACGCCGGTATCCACCACCGCCACCACCACGCCGCGGCCCTGGGTGACGGTCTGCGCGCTGGCCGCATCGGTGGCGATGAAGCCGCGTTGCAGATCCACGTACGGGTCGTTGTAGCCGGACAGCGCGGTGGTCTTTTCCGACGCGTCGGCGGAAAACACCGAGAAATCCTGCACCGGCTGCACCAGCTCCACGCCGTCGTCGTCGGCCAGCGCAGTGACCAGTTCGTCGCGCGACACGCCCGGTGGCGGCTGCAACACCGCGCAGTACAGGCCCAGCGAGGTGATCGGCCAGCCGGCGACTTCGCGCAGCTTGTAGCGCTGCTTGAGCGCTTCCATGCGCGCGGCCGCCTTCTGGCCGGCGCCGTAGTAACTGGAGGCGTAGCCGATCAGGCTGGAACCGGCGCGCGCCGGCGGCGCACTGAGCGGGTTGGCCACCGCCAGCAGGATGTCGCGGCTGCTGTCGGGCGTCTGCGCATCGGCTGCCGGTGGCGTGCTGCTGCCGGCGGCGGCGACGTGCGCCGGCTCCTGCGCTGCGGCCTGCACGCTGGTGTGCGTGCCAAGGCCGATGCATGCGGCGATCACGCCGATGGCGAGCATGCGCTTCATGGCGCGGACACGATCTCGGCCATCCGGATGCCGGGGTTGGCGCGCAGCTGTTGCACGGTCCGCTGCGGCTGTGCCGGCGGTTGCAGTGCGGCCGGCACCACGGTGTAGGCGCCCATGTCGTTGGGCCCGCCGATCACCTGCAACTGCTGCGCATGCAGCAGGCGGTCCCAGTCGGCCACGGTCATCCTGGCGTCTGGCACCACCCGGATGGCGCCTTGCGGCACCGGCTGGGCGGTAGCGCTGCTGAGCGTGCGGTAGTCGTGCGAGGGCGCCGGCGAGGCCAGCTTGACGCCCATGACGCCCAGGCCGATCGCCTGCACCAGGGCCGCGGCCGCCAGGGCACGGACCGTCCAGCTGCCGGAGCGGCGCGCTGCCGGCGGCGGCGCAGGCGCGCTGATCTGCTCCGGCGCATCCAGCCGGCCGAGCAGGCGCTGCAGGCCGGCGTCGGGGTCCAGCTTCACCGCCGACGGCAGTGCCAGCGCCTGGCGCAGGCGGTTCTGCTGGGCGAACTCGGCACTGCACGAGGCGCACTTGGCCACATGCGCGATCAGCCAGGTGTTCTCTTCCTCGGTGGCGCTGTCGAGCAGGACCGCGGGCATCAGTTCCCAGGCGTGCGAGCATTCCTTGCCAGGCGCGATGAAAAACGTCTTCATTGCATGGTCTCCGTATAGGGGGCGCCGCCGGCCAGGCCGGGCAGCACATTGCGTAATTTGACCCGCGCATGGAACAGCCGGGCCTTGATGGTGCCCACCGGGCACTGCATGATCTCGGCGACTTCTTCCAGCTTGTGGCCGACGCCATAGACCAGTTCGATCACCAGGCGCTGGTCCGGCGACAGCCGTTCCATGCCCTTGTCGAGCCAGTCGCGCAGTTCGCGGTCGTCGTTGTCGTCGGCGCTGGGGGCGTGGTCTTCCACCATGGCGGTATCGTCGATGGCCTCGCCGTCGTGCTGGCGCAGGCACTTGAGGCCGCAGCGGTAGGCAATGCCCATGATCCAGGTCGAGACCTGCGAATCGCCGCGGAAGTCGCCGGCCTTCTGCCAGGCGATCCAGAAACAGTCGTTGATGGCTTCCTCGATGATGTCCGGGCGCCGGGTCAGGCGCGACAGGAACCGGCACAGCCGGCCGTGATAGCTGGTGTACATGGTGGACAACGCGGCGCGATCGCCCGCCGCCATGCGGCGCAGCAGCATGCGATCGGTGGCATCACCCAGGGTGTCGGAATCATTCATCAAGGCACGCACGGCAGAGGACACCTCTAGGTGCCCGGGAGCGGGCAAAAGGTTGCGGGTGGATCAGAACGCGCGCGACACCATGCCCACCCACGGCGTTTCGCCGGGGCCGCCCTGCGCGCGCGGGGTGTTGCTGCTGGTCAGCACCCGGTCCAGCTTCACGGTCCATGCGGCGTGGTTCCATTTCAGGCCCAGTTGCCCATACCGATAGCGGCCGGAACTCTGGGCGCCGTAGGTCATGGCCGGAAAGTCGGAGATGCCGGCGCCTGCCGAGAGGCTGAAACTGGCCGACAGCGGCACGCTGGCGGTGACATCGATCACCTTGTTCCAGGGCGAGCGCTGCGCACGCGGGAAATTGAAGGTGGACAGCGAGAACGTGAGCATGTCGCGGTAGGACCACGCCAGGCTCGCTTCCTGGCGGTCGAAGGTGCGCGACTGGCGGTCGGCGGGGTAGGCGTAATACAACAGGCTGGCCTGCATCTGCCAACGGTCGTCCAGCATCCAGGCGCGTGCGCCCTGGGCAGTCACCGCCACCGGCCGGCTCAGCGAGGGCGACTGCAGTGCCGTGGATACCGAGACCGACCAGCCGGGGGAGGGCAGCCAGTAGCCGGCTGCCTGCAGGGTGACGCGGTTGGGGGCGACCGAGATGCCGCGGTCGATCAGGGTCGAGGCCACGGCGACCGCGCCGCCGAGGTTATCCGCCAGCGCGTTGCCGCACGGGCCCAGCACCAGCGCCAGCAACAGACTGCGGCGCAACGGCGCGCGGTGGCACCGCCCGCAGCGCAGAGACGTGCAAGGCAGGCCTGGCGACAAAAACACGGCGGACAGCGTCGGGCGTGCACCGATCGCGCCCCACGGCTGCCCGCCGCAGGCGCAGCGGCGTCGCGGTCGTAAGGGGGCGTGCTGGGCGGGTGACACGGTGGGCAAGGGCGTAGGACGTCGGCACAGGGCGGGGCGGGATAGTCACCCATCACGCATGACGAGACCGCCGCGGCTGCGACGGTTTCGTCCGTATACGCGAAGGGACCGGTTCAGGCAACGCGGCCCGGCACACATGTGCAGTGCTGGTCCGGGGGGCGGTGCTGGACGCGGACACTGCGGCCGGCCGGCTGTACGCTGCTTGAAGCGGGCATCCCTCCCCACCGGCGGCGCCGTCAGGCCGGTGCCGGGACCGCCCTGGGGCAGGCATCCCGCGCCGGGGTGCCGGCGCGGCCGGTCCGTCGCCTGCCGGACGGTCTCAATGCAGGGTAGCGAGGTAGGCGATCAGCGCGTCCAGTTCCTTTTCGTCCTCCAGCCCTTCGTACTTCATCTTGGTGCCGGGCAGGGCCTTCTTGGAGTCCTGCTTCAGGAATGCCTTTAGGCTGTTTGCATCCCAGACGCCCTTGTTCGGCATCAGGTCCGTCGAGCGGCCCTTGAGCACGGCCGAATAAGCTTTGAGGTCGGGCGAGTAGCCGCTGAAATCGGCCACGCTGCCGGGAGGGCGGTTGACGATGCCAAACAGGGACGGGCCCTTCTTGTTCTTGCCCTGGGCGGCGCTGTGGCATTCGGCACATTCGCTTGCGAACACGCTCTTGCCATCGGCGGCCCGCGCCGGGGCGGTCAGGGTGGCGCCGGCCAGCAGCAGGCCGGCCAGCGAAGCGCACAACAGGGTCTTGGGAAATGAAGGCATGGGAGTCCGTACGGTTGCGTGCAACAGGGGAAATCAGAACGCCAGGTTCACCGACAACGTGAAGCTGTCGAGGTCGCGCGGATTGGTGATCGGCGGTCCGCGGAACACGTTGGAGGTGCTGCCGTTGAACTTGTCGAAGCGGAACCAGCCAGCCGACACGCGCAGGTTGGCATTGGTGGTGTAGGTGCCTTCGCGCCCGAACGGGCTCCAGTACACCAGGATCAGATTGCTGGTGGTGTCGGGGATGCCGACCGGCGAATAACGCGCGGCGTCGAACGAACCGGTGTTGATCATGTGCGCGGCCAGCACGCCGTAGGTCTGCTTGAACGCGTAGTTCATGCTGATGATCTGGTCGCGCACGCTGCCACGGTCGAGCGCGGGCATGGTCGGGTCGGAAGGAATCAGCGGGCTGCCGTATCTGCGGCGCTCGTAGATGTTGACGTAGGCCAGCGACAGCACGTGTTCGCGGGTGCCGAGGAATTGATAGGTCAGGTCGTAGCCGAAATCGGTGAGGTCATCGCTGGGCCCGTTGCGCGGACGCTGGCGGCGCGTGTTGAGCGCGGTCAGGCCCACCGAGAAGAACTGGCGCTTCATGTCCTTCATGTACGCAACACGTGCATAGCTGGTGTCGCTGAGCTTGCCCGGGTCGCCATTGATCGGCCAGCCGAGCCGATCCTGCGCAGAGGGCGACAACGCGCTGTAGCTGCCCACTTCGCCGTACCAGTTCTTGTCGTACAGCCCGTACACGCTGGCACCGATGACGCGGTTGGACAGGGACGAGGAGCTGAGCATGGTGGACGCGCCGCCATTGGATGCCGGCGTCAGGGTGGACGCATTCGGCAACACATGCACCGGGTCGGAGATGCCCGGATTGTTGTTGACGCTGACGCCGAGCATGGTGTCCTTGCCGGCCATCTGGAACGGTTTGCTGACAAAGCGCAGGTCCACATCGTCCAGGCGCGTATCGAAGGTGGCATTGCCGCTGTTGTTGGAGCGGATCTTGGAGTAGCCGCCGATGTTGTCGTTAACCCGGCCGGCCAGATACAGGTCGGCCTGGGTCAGCCGCGCGGTGCTGTCGCCACGGCTGGGATTGTTGCGCGCCCAGGTCAGTTGGCCGGACACCGGGATCTTGGTGCCTTCGCCATTGGTATCGGTGAAGCCGCCAAGCTTGAAGCGCATGCCGTAAGGCGTGAGCGACGGGCCGTAGGAACCGATGTGGCAATCCGCGCAGGACGAGCCAGTCTGGCGCGCGAACGAGGGGATCGCCTGGGCGTGCGTGCTGGCCAGCAGCAGCAACGGGCCGGACACGCACAACAAGGACGTCAGGGAGGCGGGACGCGTGGCGGTGCGACGCGGAGCGGGCTGGGGAGCAGGCATGGAAAGTCCTTGTTCGACAGTGCGGGATGCAGCGGTGCGGGAACGGGCGAGGAAACGGGTCACAGAGGGCGGCATGCGGCGGCTCATGCGCGCTTGCCCGGCAGCACGCGACGCAGCAGGCCGTCGCGCAAGACCAGGTGATGCCAGAGCGCGGCGCCGATATGCAGCAGCACCAGCGCCAGCAGCGCCCAGGCGGCATTCAAGTGCCACATGCCCAGGGTGTCGCCGAGGTCGCCATCGGGTGCGACCAACGCGGGCAGCGGGATGCCGAAGAAATACACCGTCTTGCCGAAGGCACCGCTCAGCGCCCAGCCCAGCAACGGCAACGCGAGCATCAGCCCGTACATCGCCACATGCGTGGCACCAGCGGCCAGGCGCATCGGCAGCGAGGCGGGCGGGCCGGGTGGCAGCGTGCGCAGGCGCAGCCGCAAACCGACCCGCAAGGCGAACAACACCAGCACCAACAGGCCGAAGTGGCGGTGACCTTCCAGCAGCCACTGGCGCAGTGCGCGGCCATCCAGTTCGGCGCGCAGCAGGATCAGCGTGGCCGCCATGGTCAGGCACAGCACGGTAAGCCAGTGCAGGACACGCATGGAGGTTGGCAGCGGCAGCACGCGCGCGGCTGCCGGCGCCTGTTCCGGCAATGGCATGGGGCCTGCGCCGCTGGCGGACGCACTGGCGGGCGGCTGGGGGGATGGACTCATCTGATCTGTCTTCCGGTGGTGGTCGTTGGTTCCGGCAGTGCGCTGCGCTGCCAGGCCTGGCTCCCCACGCCGGCCGAACGGCGGCCAGGTGAACGTGCACCGATATGTGCGGCGATGTCGGAGAAAGGTTGCGTTGCAGTCGGCATTTCGCTCGCATGCGCCGCACATCGCGGCGCTGCGGCGTGCGCAACTGCGCTTGTGCGCACCTGGCTTCGCAGCGCCGTGACCGCGCGCAACCTTTCGCGCATCCCGGCGCACTCAGGCATGTCGCACTACGTGCAGTCAGCGGTTACGCCCTTCCGATCATGGCCATCGAACGCATCCAGTTGCATACCCACGGCGACGATCGCGGACTGCTCATTTCGTTGGAGCAGCAGCGCAATGTCCCGTTCGAGATACGTCGCGTGTATTACCTGTTCGGCACCCGCAACGGCGTCCATCGCGGACAGCATGCACACCGTCAGCTCAACCAGCTTGCGGTGGCCTTGCATGGCTCGGTGACAATCCTGCTGGACCAGGGCGATGGCCACGGCCAGCAGGAAGTGGTGCTGGACGATCCATCGCAGGGCCTGCTGCTCGGCCGCATGGTGTGGCGCGACCTGCATCGCTTCAGCCCCGACTGCGTGCTGATGGTGCTGGCCGACCAGTTCTACGATCCCGCCGACTACATTCTGGATTACGACCAGTTCCTCAGCGAGGCGCGCGCTGGCAGAAAGGCCTTGAATATGTTTGAAGGCATCGCGTCTCACTCTGATGCGCTGTTGGGAGTTCAACCCTAGATGCTTGCGCCGATGGATGTGCCGTTCTTGGATTTGCGCGCGGTCAATGCGCGCTATGCCGATGCGCTGAAGCTTGCTGCGGCGCGGGTAATCGATGCCGGCTGGTATGTGCTTGGGCAGGAGCTGGCTGCATTCGAGGAAGAATTCGCCAGTTACTGCGGCGCGGCGCAGGCGGTGGGTGTGGGCAACGGGCTGGATGCGTTGTCGCTGATCCTGCGCGGCTATCGCGAGCTGGGCGTGTTGCGCGAGGGCGATGAAATCATCGTGCCCGCCAACACCTTCATCGCCACCTTCTTGGCAATCAGCCAGAACCACCTGGTGCTGGTGCCGGTGGAGCCGGACCCTGCGACCTTCAACATCGATCCGGCCAGCGTGGAGAAGGCGATCGGCCCGCGGACGCGCGCCATCATGGCGGTGCATCTGTATGGGCAGTTGGTCGACATGCCGGCGCTACAGACGCTGGCGCATCGCTACGGGCTGCTGCTGATCGAGGATGCCGCGCAGGCGCATGGCGCCAGCGCGCAGGGGCGCCGTGCCGGTGCCTTCGGCGATGCGGCGGCCTTCAGTTTCTTCCCGACCAAGAACCTCGGGGCGCTCGGCGATGCTGGCGCGGTGGTGACCTCGGATGCGCGCCTGGCCGAGCGTATACGCGCGCTGCGCAATTATGGTTCGCAGGTGAAATATCACCACCTCTGCCAGGGCGTGAATTCGCGGCTGGACGAGATGCAGGCGGCGTTCCTGCGGGTCAAGCTGGGCTATCTGGACGATGAGATCGCCCGCCGCCGCGCGGTGGCGCAGCGCTACCTGCACGGCATCGACAACCCCTTGATCACGCTGCCCACGGTGGTGGCCGAGGCGCAGCACGTCTGGCATCTGTTCGTGGTGCGCAGCGCCCAGCGCGATGCCTTGCAGGCGCATCTGCTGCGCGCGGGCATCCAGACCCAGATCCATTACCCGGTGCCGCCGCACCGGCAGCCGGCCTACACCACCTTGGGCGATGCCTGCCTGCCGGTGAGCGATCGGCTGCACCGCGAAGTGCTGAGCCTGCCGATGGGGCCTACGCTGGACGATGCCTCGGTTGCGCGTGTGATTGCCGCATGCCAGTCGTTCGGCACCGCTGCATGAATCTCGTGCGCAGCAGCGCCTACACCGGCGTTGCGACGCTGGCCAAGCTGCTGGCCGCGCTGGTGGTGGTGAAGCTGGTGGCGGTGTACGCCGGCCCGCAAGGGGTCGGCCGCCTGGGCCAGTTCCTCAATCTGATGTCGGTGCTGGCGGTGCTGGCAGGTGGCGGCATCAGCGCGGGCATCGTCAAGTACGTGGCCGAATATCGCGACGATGCCGCCGCGCTGGCACGTCTGCTCAGCGCGGCGCTGTGGTACGCCTTCTGCGCAGCTTGCGTGATGGCGGTGCTGGCGTTGCTGTTCAGTGGCGCCATCGCCGAACGCCTGCTAGGCGATGCGGCGTACCGGCCGCTGATCTGCGTGGTGGCCGTGGCGCAGCTGGGCATCGCACTGGTCAACTACATCCTGGCGGTGATCAACGGCTTCATGGACGTGCGCCGCCTGGCGTTGGTGCAGGTCAGCGGCGCAGTGCTGAGCGTGGTACTGGTGGCATGGTTGTCCAGCCGGGCACAGTTGCAGGGCGCATTGCTGGCGCTGGTGCTGGGCCAGGTGCTGTGGTTGCTGGCCGGCGTGCCGGCGCTGCGGCGCAGCCGTTATTTTCGGCGCGACATGTTGCGCATGCGCTTCGATGCGCAGATGACGCGCAGGCTGGCGGCCTTCTCGGTGATGACGCTGACCGCCACGCTGGTGCCGCAACTGGTGGCCATCCTGGTGCGCGACCATCTGGCGCTGCAGTTCGGCTGGCAGCAGGTGGGTTACTGGCAGGCGGTGAGCCGGGTGTCGGATGCGTATCTGCTGTTCTTCACCACCGCCATCAACGTGTATTACCTGCCCAAGCTGGCATCGCTGCAGCAGCGCGCAGCGCTCGGGCGCGAGCTGCGGACCGCGTATCGCCATGTGATGCCGGCGGTGATCGTCATCGCGCTAGGCGTGTATGTGAGTCGCGATTGGGTGACCTGGCTGTTGTTCGACGCCCGCTTTGCCCAGGCCACGCCGCTGTATGCCCCGCAGTTGCTGGGCGATGTGATCAAGATCGCGGCCTTCGTGCTGTCGTACGTGATGCTGGCCAAGGCGATGACACGGCTGTTCGTGATCTCCGAATGCGTGTTTGCCGCCAGCTACCTGGCGCTGGTGTACCTGTTCACCGCCCAATGGGGGCTGATCGGTGCGATGTATGCCTTCGTCGCCAACTATGTGCTGTATCTGCTGTTCAACATCGTGGTGGTGCGCCGCTATCTGGTGCAGCCGGCATGAGCGATTCCACCCATTCCATCCGGCGCGCGCGCTGGCCGTTGGTGTCGGTGCTGATTCCGGCCTTCAACCACGAACGCTTCGTGCAACGCTGCCTGGACAGCGTGCTGGAAGACCCATACCCGTGCAAGGAACTGGTCATCATCGACGATGGCTCCAGCGACGCGACCGGCGAGAAGATCGTGCAGTGGATCGCTTCCCACGGCCACCGGCTGCCGGTGCAGTTCGTCCAGCGCGCCAATCGCGGTGTGGCGGCCACGCTCAACGAGTTGGCGCTGCGCGCGCGGGGTGAGCATTTACGCATTGTCGCCAGTGACGATTATTTGGTTCCGGGAAGTTTGCAGGTCCAGGTTGTCTACCTGGATTTGAATCCTGGTAAGGATGCCGTGGTCGGTGACGCGTTTGTTGTCAATTCCGAGGGATGGCAGTTGTACGAAAGCGCCATGTGTGATCTCCATGGCGCCGATAAAAAGTTGTATCTTTCTGATGCGGGGATTCGTCGTGCCGTAATCTGCAATTGGGCGATAAGTGGCGCTGTCACGATGCTCAGACGTAGCGCGTTTGGCGCGGGGGCTGTCTGGGACGCGACGCTTAGGATTGAAGACTGGGATTTTTTTCTTCGGCTTGTCGCGCGTGATGCTCTCGGCTTCATTGACGTCAAAGTGTGTGCATACAGATTGCATGGAACCAACGTCAGTAAGACCAGGGATGTGTCCAGGCGACTGGACAACCTTGCTGAATTCGGACTGGTGGCGTCGCGGAGTTCTGCGCTTTTTGAGGGGTTTGAACACTGGTTCCTGCGAGCACAGAAAAGTCTGATTGACGCAAAAATATGGTTCTTGAAAAGAAGCTATTTCAGGGCGTCGACGCATCTGCTGGCGTATTTTGCCAAGTCAATGCTTGCCTGGTGTCTGTATGGTAGCGGGAGAATTCGGTGATGTCGGTAACGGGGGGGGGGCTACGTAGGCCTGCGACCTATCTGTTTCCATCGCTTGTGATCAGTTGCCTGGTCGCTGTGGGAACCTATCAGCTGCCTGTTGGTTACCTCAACGGCATTTTCCTGTTGATTGTCGCGGCCTGGCTGCTGCTCGTCCTGGACGTGCTGATTGGGATCAAGCTGCCGGCATTTGAGCGCTTTCGCGCCTACCGCTATGCCGGCACCCGCGACGCGTTCGTGGTGATGACGCTGGCGGCGGTGGTGGGGGTGTTCTGCTTCTTAGACGTGGCGCTGTTTCCGATTCCGCTGTTCAGCGATCCGTCCTCGTATGCCACCTTGAGCCCGTTGCGCGCGCATGTGCGGCACATCTCCAACATGTGCTGGATCCTGCCGCCGGTCGCGCTGCTGTGCGTGCGTCATCGCGGGCTGCGCGCGGCGATGGTGGTGCTGGGATTCGTGTTCCCGATCGTGGTGATCGACCGCAACCGCATCTTTGCCGGGCTGTTTTCGTTCGTGCTGGTGATGCTGTTGCGCCGCGACCCGGCGCGCCGCCTGCCGTGGAAGACCATCGGCCTGCTGGTGCTGGCCGGCGGCGGGGTGTTTTCCATCCTCGGCGCACTGCGTTCCGGCTCGCTGGCCACGGTCGCCCTGCCGTTCAGTGCCGTGTATCGCGCCATGCCGCAGGGCGTGCAGTGGTTGCTGCTGTACATCAGCGCCGGGCCGTACAACTTCGGCGCGATCCTGGCCAAGGGGTATGTCAACGCCAGCTTCCTGGTCAATCAGCTGGTGCCGTTCAGTGGTTCGATCGCCACCGCCGGCACCGGCATCCCGCTGGATGCGCCCAACATCAATGTGGGGACCGAGTTCTTTCCATTCCTGATGGCCTGGGGCGCGCCCGGTGCGTTGCTGGCGCTGCTGGCGTTGTATGCCGGCCTGCTGTGGAGCGTGCGCTTGCTCGACAGCTGCCTGTCGATCTTCCATGTGCTGATCTTCCTGCGCATCGCCTATGCCTGCCTGATGTCGCCGTTCGCGCCGCAGGCTTTCACCTGGACCAATTTCGGCTTCATCGCGCTGTGCCTGGTGCTGCATGCCGGCACGGTGCTGCTGCCCAACCGCAATGCCGCACCCACCGCTGCTGCGTAATGCGCGGCAGCTTCGTTTTCACATGTTCCAGAGCCGGTGCACCATGACTCAACACGACGACATCTATCTGATCGACCTGTGGCGCATCCTGCGTCGCGAATGGCGCTGGGCGCTGGCCGCACTGGTGGTGGTGCTTGCACTGACCTTTGCCTTTACCCGCCTGGCCAGGCCGCAGTGGGAAGCAACCGCCTGGATCCAGGTCGGCGAAATCGGCCCCACGCCGGCTGGGCGCGACCCCAAGGTCGAACCGTTCCAGCGCGTGATCGATCGCATGAAGACGCGGCTGTTCCAGGACGCGGTGTTGCGCCAGGCCGGCGTGCCGCTGAAAAGCCGCGCGGCGCAGTTGTATCGCGGCAGCCTCAAGCCGGATCCGGACCCGTATGCCAACCTGATCGGGGTGACCATCCGGGCCGAATCGTCGGCGCAGGCGCGCAGCCTGGCGCTGGCGACGGTGAGCGCCTTGCAGGGCTTGCATGGTGATACCAACGCAGTGGCGCTCGCACTGGCGCGCACGCGCCTGCAGGGCCTGACCGACGATCTGCGCGTGGCCACCCGCAACCGCGATCAACTGCAGCAGCAGGTGCAGGCCGGGCAGGGCGCCGCTGCGGCGACCCCGGCCCAGGTCCTGGCGGGCGTGCTGCTGACCGACAGCAACGCCACCGTGCGCGCATTGAAGAGCGAGCGCGACGATCTCATTGCCCGCCTGACCACGCGCTACACCTATCAGACCTCGCTGGCATGGCCGTTGTACGTACCCGAGCAGCGGGCGTTTCCGAATGCCGTCACTGCCTTGGCCGCAGGCCTGCTCGGCGGGGCAGGGCTGGCGGTGCTGGCCGCGGTGTTGCGCAATGCCTGGCGGCGGCGTACCGGCGCCGCGCCGCAGACTGCCGGCTGAGCCGCGCCGCGGCGCGCGGCACGGTGGACATCGCTGCCCGACGCTGCAACCAAACCGTCGGCACGCGGCACTCACCGGTCAATCAAGCGATGCCGCGTCGGCGGTGTCGCGCCTGGAGAGTGTGGTGAGAACAGCTGGATCGGGTTGGGAGGCTGCGCATGTCGGTGGCCAATGAGCATGCGGCGCGCGGTGGCACGGTGGCCCCGGAGCGCCTGCTGGAGACGCAACGCGCGTTCGACAGCGTGGCGCCGGACTACGACGGCCCACGCGGCAACAACGCGTTGATCCAGCGTATGCGCACCACGCTGTGGGACACGGTCGCGGCCGAGTTGCCGGTGGGCTCGCGGCTGGTGGACCTGGGGTGCGGCACCGGCCTGGATGCCGGCGAATTCGCACGTCGCGGTTACCGCGTGCTGGCCACCGACTGGTCGCCGGCAATGGTCGAGCGCACCCGCCAGCGCGCGGCCACGCAAGGCCTGGAAGCGCGCCTGAGCGCCGCCCATGTCGGCATCCAGCAGCTGGACCAGCTGGAGGGCAGCTTCGACGGCATGTATTCCAACTTCGGCCCGCTCAATTGCGCGCCGGATCTTCCGGCGGTGGCGGCCGAATGCGCGCGCCTGCTGCGCGCCGATGGCTGCCTGGTGTTCTCGGTGATCGGGCGCATCTGCCCCTGGGAAATCGGCCACTACAGCGTGCGCGGGCGGTTCAGGCGCGCCGCGGTGCGGGCCGCGCGCGGGGTCACCGCCGTGGGCATGAACGGCCACACCATCTGGACCTGGTACCACCTGCCGCGCGAGTTCTACCGCGCCTTCGCCAGGCACTTCGTCCTGGACCGCTATCGCGCCTTGAGCCTGTTCCTGCCGCCGCCGTACCTGGTGGATTTCTGCCAACGGCATCCGCGCCTGTCCGAGCGTCTGGGCCGGTGCGACGACCGCCTGGGCGGGCTGCCGCTGCTGCGCGACATGGGCGACCACTTCCTGATCGTGCTGCGCAAGCGCTGAGTGGAGATGCCGATGTCCATGGCCGATGTCTGCCTGCAGGGCGCGCGCGCGATCACCCTGGCGGGCCCGTCGCGCGCGCCGTTGACCATCCGCGCAGGGCGCTTTGGCGGCACGCTCGGCACCGGCAGCCTGCGCCTGGACCTGCAGGGGCATGTGCTGGCGCCCGGCCTGATCAACGCGCACGAGCATCTGCAGGTCAACTGCGTGCCGCCACTGCCGCAGGGCGCGGTGTTTCCCAACAGCTATGCATGGATCGAGGCGTTCCAGGCGCATTTCCGGCATCCCGATGTGGTCGCTGCCCTGCGTGTGCCCAAGGCGGTGCGTCTGCGTCATGGTGGGTTGAAGAACCTGCTGGCCGGCGTCACCTGCGTGGCCCAGCACGACCCGTGGCACGCCACCCTGGACGAGCCCGGCTTTCCGGTTGGCCTGCTGCGCGAGTTCGGCTGGAGCTATGCGCTGGGGTGGACCGGCTATGGCCCACCGGTGCAGGGCAGCTTTGCCGCAACCTCGCCCGCGCATCCCTGGATGATCCATCTGGCCGAAGGCACCGATGCGGTGGCGGCCGCCGAACTGGAAGAACTGGACCGGCTTGGTTGCCTGGCGCCCAACAGCGTGCTGATCCACGGTGTGGGCATGGGCGAGTGCGATATCGAGCGGGTGATCGCACGCGGCGCGGCGGTGGTGTGGTGCCCGTCGAGCAATCTTGCGCTGCTGGGTCGCACGCTCGACCCCTGGCGCCTGTGCATGGCGGGCCGGCTCGCGTTGGGCAACGATTCGCGTGTCAGCGGCGCGCGCGATCTGCTGGAAGAACTGCGCATCGCTGCCAGCAGCGGGTTGGCTGCGGATCTGCTGCTCGGCCTGGTCACCCATCAGTCGGCGCGCATCCTGCGCATGGCCACGCGTGGACGCCTGGCGCCGGGGGCGGCGGCGGACCTGGTAATCGTGCGCGACCGCGGTGGCGAGCCCGCGCTCAGCGTGGTTGGCTGTGCACGCGGCGATCTGCGTGCGGTGATACGCGATGGCGCGCCGCGCATCGCCGACCCGGATTTTGCCGACTGGTTCGACGCGGCCGGCATTCGCACCGTCCCGGTGCTGCTGGACGGACGCCCCAAGCTGCTCGACGCCACGCTGGCCGATCCGGCGGTACTGGCACTGGAACCCGGCCTGCAGCGCGTGCCCCAGCTTGCACACCAACTTGCGCGCCAGCCCGGCGTGGCCATGGCCGCCAGCGGTGCGGTGTCGTGAGCGCAGTACCGATCCTCGAGCCGGCAGCGGCGTATGCACTGTGGGCGCAGGCGTATCCGCCGCACGCACACAACCCGGTGATGCTGGCCGAAGAGCGCGCCATGCTCGCGCTGATGCCGAACGTGTTGCAGGGCCAGCACGTGCTCGACGCCGGCTGCGGCAGCGGCCGCTACATGCTGCATGCCTTGCGGCGTGGCGCGCTGCAGGTGACCGGCGTGGATCTGTCGCCGCAGATGCTGCAGCGTGCGCGCGCCGAGCTGGCGCAGGACTGGCCGTCGGCGCGCATGCGCCTGCAGCAGGGCAGCCTGGAGCAGCTGCCGCTGGGCGACGCAGTGGCCGATCTCAGCGTCTGTGGTCTGGTGGTCGGCCATCTGCAGCAGCTATGGACGGCGCTGGAAGAACTGCACCGCGTCACCCGCGTCGGTGGCCTGGTGCTGTGCAGCGACGTGCACCCCATCGGCCATGCGCTGGGCTGGCAACGCGACTTCAAGGCCGACGGCCGGCAGTACGCGGTGCGGCATACGCAACATCTCTACAGCCATTGGCATGCGGCCTGTGTGGCACTGGGCATGGAGATCGAAGCGGTGGCCGAGCCGATGCTGGACCCGGCCGACATTGCGCCCGGTGCGCGCTTCGATCAGGCCGCGCTGCGGGTGCCCGTCGCGCTGGTGCTGCGGCTGCGGCGCATCGCGTGACCAACGTACTGGCCATGGTGGCGTGTGCATGCAGCATCTCGGTGGCAGGCGAGCGGTGCCGTTTGCGCGCGGTGCAGTGCGCGGCACGTGGCCTGGTCAGCATGGCAGGGCATGCAATCCGGGCGCGGTCGGTGCCATGAGCCTGCAGGTGGCGCAGCTCAATCTGCTGCCGACTCCCGCCGGCCTGACTGCCGAGCAGGTGTTCGCGCAGTGGCCATCGCTGGCCGATATCGCCGAGGCCGTCGCCAGTGCCGGGGTGCGCGTATCGGTGGTCCAGGCCTCTGCACTGAACCTGCGGCGCACTCGCCAGGGCGTGGATTACCGCTTCGTCGAGCTCGGCGCGCGCGGCAGTGCGCAGCGCGCCGGTCTGCTTGCTGCGATGATGCGCGAGATCGGTGCCGATGTGGTCCACATCCACGGCCTGGAATTTGCCGGCGATGCACGCCGTCTCGCCCGCCTGCTGCCGCAGATGCCGATCCTGCTGCAGGATCACGCCAACCGCCCGCCGCACTGGTGGGCCCGCAGTGTGTGGCGCCTACGCTACGCGGCCGCCGCCGGGATCGCGTTCACCGCGCAGGAGATGGCGCAGCCGTTCGTCCAGGCGCGCCTGTTCAAGGCAAAGACGCAGCTGTTTGCGGTTCCCGAATCGAGCAGCCGCTTTTCGCCGGGCGATCGCCTGCAGGCACGCGAGCAGACCTGTCTGCATGGCGACCCCTGCGTGTTGTGGGTCGGGCACCTGAGCGCGGCCAAGGATCCGTTGTGCGTGCTCGATGCCGTCGCCATGGCCGCCCGCGTGTTGCCGGGGCTGCGGCTGTGGTGCGTGTTCGACCAGGCGCCGTTGCTGGAGCAGGTGCGGCAGCGTCTGCGCGCCGATCCGCTGCTTGCACGCTGCGTGCAGCTGCTGGGCAGGGTGCCGCATGCCCGCGTGGAAACCCTGTTGCGTGCCTGCGACCTGTTCGTCTCCGCCAGCCACGCGGAGAGCTGCGGTTATGCCGCGGTGGAAGCCTATGCCTGCGGCACGTTGCCGCTACTGACCGATATCCCGTCCTTCCGTGCGCTCAGCGATGGCGGGGCGGTCGGCGCGTTGTGGCCGGTCGGCGATGCCTCGGCCCTGGCGGACCTGCTGCTGCGCGTCGTCCGGCAACGCCCCGATCGCGCACAGGTGCGCGCGCATTTCGATGCACGGCTGTCGTTTGCCGCCGTGGGGCAGCGCTGGAAGCGAGCGTACATCCAGCTGCTGGCCGCCGCGCCAGGGCAAACCGCATGAAACTGGCCCTGGTGGTTCCGGGCGGCGTGGATCGCAGCGGCGAGGTCCGCGTGATCCCGGTATTCCTGACCCTGATCGAATGGCTGGCGCGCCAGCACCAGGTGCATGTGTTCGTGCTGCACCAGGAGCCGCTGCCCGGCACCTGGGCATTGCGTGGCGCCACCGTGCACAACATCGGCGCGCGCCGCACCCGCACGCGTGCGATCGCCGCCATTGCCGACGAACATCGTCGTGCTCCGTTCGATGTGATCCAGGCCATCTTTTCCGGCTATTGCGGTCTGGTCGCCGTCGCCGCGGCACGGCTGTTGCGGCGTCCAAGCGTGGTGCATATCGCCGGTGGCGAGCTGGTCGCGTTGCATGGCATCGGCTACGGCGGCCGGCGACGTTGGCGCGGGCGCCTGCGCGAAGCGGTGATCCTGCGCCTGGCCGACCGCGTCACCGCGGCCAGCGCGCCCATCCTCGCGTCGCTGCAGGCGCTCGGCATCCATGCGCAGCGGGTGCCGTTGGGCGTGGATCTGCGTGCCTGGCCGCCGGCCGCGCCACGTGCACGCACGGGCGGCATCGCCCGCTTGCTGCATGTGGCCAGCCTCAATCCGGTCAAGGACCAGACCACCTTGCTGCAGGCGATGGCAGCGCTCAAACGCGCCGAGGTCGCCTTTACCCTGGACATGGTCGGCGTCGATACGCTGGATGGCGCCATGCAACGCCTGGTGCAACAGCTCGGCCTGGGCGCGCAGGTGCGTTTTCTCGGTTTCAAGACCCAGCGCGAGCTGCGCCCGATCATGCAATCGGCCGACCTGCTGGTGCTGTCGTCCTTGCACGAAGCCGGACCGCTGGTGCTGCTGGAAGCGGCGGTCGCCGGTGTGCCCACCGTCGGCACCGCGGTCGGACACCTGGTCGAATGGGCACCGGTGTGCGCACTCGCGGTGCCGCCGGGCGACTGGGCCGGGCTGGCAGAAGCCGTCCGCCAGGTCTTGGCCGACGACGAGCTGCGCTTGCGCCTGGCCTGGGCAGCGCAATGCCGCGCGGTCCGCGAGGACGCGGCGTTGACCACGCGGCTGTTCGAACAGCTGTATCGGCACCTGTGCGAGGCGCGGCCGCTGCGCTGACTGCGGCGCAATGACGCAGATCGCATCAGCCGCAAGGCAACGCGCGTGGTGCAGCAACGAGGCTGCCAAACAAGACGTGGGGACGTGATCGCAACGGTGATCGGCTGCACAAGCGCCAGCCTGCGCGCCTGCTGCGGGCCTGCGATCGCCAACAAAGCTGCTGCGAGCAGCCGATAGCTGGGTGCAGGCGGCGCCCGGACTCGGACGCTGCGGCGGACACCTGCCGACTCCGGGCAGGCCGTGCCGACCTGACGCTGAGCGCAGCAGCGGTGTCCGCCGCGCTCAGGCCGGCTGCAGATAGCCGTCCAGCGCCGCACGCACCACATACAGCATGTCGGTGCGCGGCACCGGCCGGGTCAGGCGCGTCATCACCCGGCGCAGCTGGGTCTGCCGCACCCAGGGCTGGCCCTGGAGCCACAACTGGGTCTGCAGCATGTCCGCCCGTTCCTTGCGGCTCTCGGCCGTCGGCACCACGCGATTGCGCAGGTACTGTTGCGCTTCGCCCAGCGAGCGTGACCATTCGATGCCGGGCAGGGCGGACAACCACAGGTTGGAGCACGAGGCACTGGTCAGGGTCTGGCGGGCCGCACGCATGCGCAGCACGCGCGGGCACCCGGCCTGCAGCCGCGCCATCACCGCCGGCGGCACCACGCTGCGGTAATAGCGTTGCAGCAGCAGCAGCGGCGGCAGCGCCCACCACGGCGCTACGGCCGGGTCGTCCCACAACTGGTCCCAGTCACGCGGCCCCATGCGCGTGGCCAGCAGTGCCAGGTCATGCAGATGCATCAGGCGGATGCTGCGGTGGCAGATGCCGCCGGCCGCATGCAGCAGCAGATGGCACATCAGCGCGCCGACCGACGGGTAGGGATTCAATCCCGGCTGCGGCCGCTCGGGCAGGATGCACGCGGTGATGTCCACGCTGCGCAGCGGCAGACGTTCCTGGATGCGGGTATGCAGCTCGAGATTGATCGGCGCATCGCGATGCTCGCCCAGCCCCGCCACCGCCTCGCCATGCAGCGGCTTGAACACCTGGTGCTTCCATTGTTCGAAGCAGGCCACGTAACCGAGTTCGCACAGCAGCGCCGCCGCCGCGGGCGCATCTTCCGGCGCCACCAGCAGATCGACATCGGCCATCGGCCGATCGCCGGGCAGGTAGACGCCGAGCCGATGCAAGGCGGTGCCCTTGAGGCCGACCAGGGCGATGCCGGCCGCACGCGCTGCCGCGTCGATGCGAGCCAGCAGCAGCGCGATGCGCCGATGACGGTCTTCGACATGGTTGCGTTGCTCACTCAGGAACGCGGTCCAGTCTGCGTCCTGCCACAACGAGCGGCGTTGCAGCAGCGGCGACACGCCATGCGCTGCAGCCGCTGCCGCAGCCAGTTGCCATTGCAGCCGGTCCCACTGCGGCACCGCTGCGCCGGGCTGCGCCAACTCCCTGGCCAGCCGTTCGGTGGCCGTGCGCAGGCCGTGCTTGATGGTGCGAAGGGAAGGCTGCATGCGGCTGTGATCCGAAGGGCGAGGTAAGGGGGGGAAGCGAGGTCGGCGCCTTGCGCGCTAGCCGACCAGCACGCTGGCCAGCTGGCGCGGTTGGCGTTCGACAGCGCCGGCAAGCGGCGCGGTGCGATGCTGCCGTTCGCTGGCGATCAAGGCGGACCAGCGCGCTTCCAGCGTCTGCGAGGCCTGCGCAAATGCATCGGCACCCAGCGTGGCACGCGCCTGCTGCAGGTCGACCTGGGTGTGCAGCAGGTCGCGCACGCTGCGGTAGAACTCCGAGTCGTAGGCGCCATGGAACATCATCGCCAGGTCGTCGCTGTCCTGCCAATGGGTCTTGCCGCCCAGCTGGTTCTTCACTTCCTCGTAGAACTTGGTGCCGGGCAGGGGATAGGACACGCTGACGCCGATGATGTCCGGGTTGGCCTGCGTCACCAGTGCGCGCGTGGCCAGGATGTCCTCGAGTTCTTCGCCCAGATAGCCGAGTTGAATGAAGAAGCCCACACGGATGCCGTGTGCGCCCAGGCGCTGGCGTGCGGCGATCACCTCGCCAACCTCGGTGCCCTTGGTCATCCTGTCCAGGATGCGCTGGCTGCCGCTCTCAGCACCCAGCCAGGCCTCGGCGCAGCCGGCGCGCGCCAGCGCAGCGGCCATGCGCTCGCTGGCCAGGTCGGCACGGGTCTGGATGGTGAACGGGATCGCGCCATCGGCCTCGCTCAGGCGCTGCGCAAAGGTTTCCACCCAATCGATATGGAAGCCGAAGATGTCATCGGCCATCCACAGGTGATCGGGCTGGAAGCTGCGCTTGAGATGGATCATTTCGGCAGCCACGTCGTCCGCAGCGCGGCGCTTGTAGTGATTGCCCCAGATCGGTTTGGCGCACCAGTTGCAGCGAAACGGGCAGCCCCGTGAAGCGGCCATGTTCAGGCTGAAATAGCCGTGCCGTTGCTGCCAGAAACGCCGATAGCGCGGCATGTCGACCAGGTCCCAGGCCGGCAGGCCGCTCAGGCGCGCGTCCGGTGGTTGCGCGCCGGGATGCACGCGCGTGGCGGCAGGTTGCGCGGTGGCGAGACGTGCCACGCCGGCCAGCCAGGCGTCGCCGTCGATGTCCGGATCGGCTTCCAGCCGTTCCATCAGCGTAAGCAGCGGTGCGATCCCTTCGCCGACCAGCACCGCATGCGCGCCGGCGTCCAGGAACACGTCCGGGTTGTCGGACGCATCGGAGCCGGCGACCAGCACGCGGCAACCGGCGGCACGTGCCTGCGCGATCATGCGGCAGGCGGCCTCGCGCATCCGGCTCAGGCACATCTTGGTGAGGAAGTTGAAGTTGTCTTCGTAGAACACCACCACATCCGGCTGCGCCTGGTGCAAGGCGCCGTCATACTCCTGCACGTCCTCGGCCAGCATCGCGTCGAACAGGCTCACTGCATGCCCACGCTCACGCAGCAGCGCCGCGACCTGCAGCGTCGCCAGCGGTGGATAGGGTTTGCCGCGCTCCCATTGCTTGGGGTCGTAACGCAGGAAATACGAATGACTGACCTGGATCTTTAGCATCTGCACAAGGCTCTCGTTCTGTCGCCAGGTGGACGCAGCGGTGGCGTGCGCAGACACCGGCATTCGGCTCGGCAGTAGGTGCGGATGCAGGCCGCTTTGGTTGTGCGGATGCGCACCCGGTTGCCGGCTCGCGTCGGGTATGCGCGTCGATGCCGGCCAGGCAACCTTTCCCTTACCGATCGGCACATACCGGCTGATCGATGCAATGGATGGAACGGCATGCCGCAGTCGGCTGCGTTGGCGCAACTCCTGCCGGTGGGCGATGACGCACGTTCCGGCACGCCGGATGCGACGGCAGCAGATCCCTTTGGCGAACATCGGCCGCGTCGGCATGGCGTGCGCCGGCAGATCCTCGGCGCGCTGTTTCACTTCGATAGCGACAGCGAGGCGCTGCTGGCGTTGGTGGACCACGCCTACGCGGGCCTGCCCGCGCATCGCTTGCCGGGTGCGCCGGAGTTCCATGTCACGCTGGATCTGGTGACGCGCGGGCACGCGCCACCCGGCGCAGAACCGCCACCGGTGCGCACCCATGCCAGCGGCGGCCTGCTGTGTGGCGTCATGGATGCCTGCAATTACCTGATGCTGTCGGTGCCCGCGCGCTGGGCCATGCTGGTGATCTCCGACGACATGCTCGCCCACGCCTATCACGTGCGGTATGAGCTGATCGAATTTGCCGTGTTCCTGCTGGCCGCGCGCGGCATGGGCCTGGTGCCCCTGCATGGCGCATGCGTGGGCCGGCACGGACGCAGCGTGCTGTTGCTCGGTGCCAGCGGCGCCGGCAAATCGACCCTGGCGCTGCACAGCCTGTTGCATGGCCTGGACTTCATCGCCGAAGACGGCGTGTTCGTGGCGCCGGAGAGCCTGCTCACCACTGGCGTAGCCAACTTTCTGCACCTGCGCGCCGGCGCGCTGGGCCTGGTCGACGCGCAGACCCGAGCCTGGATCAGCGCCTCGCCGACCATCCGGCGCCGCAGCGGCGTGGAAAAGTTCGAAATCGATATTCGCCACGGCCGCGCGCAGCTGGCGCGCGCGCCCCTGCCGTTGTCTGCGGTGGTGATGCTGTCGGCGACGCCGGCGAGCGATCCCGCGCAGTTGCTGCTGGCGATGCCGGCCGAACGCATCGCCAATTGCCTGGCAGGCGATCAGCCGTATGCGGCAAGTCAACCGGGCTGGCCGCGCTTTGTCGAGCAGGTGCAGCGCATCGGCATGTTCACGTTGCGCCGCGGTTTGCATCCGCAGGCCTCGCTGCACGCGCTGCTGCAGGTGTTGCGGTGAGCGCATGCGCGCGGCCGCCGCACGCATGCGTCTGCAGGGTCAACGCCATGCGGCATGCCGCATGCCACCGTGCGCCCCACACGTGACTGAGATACGCGCCGCTGCAGAGCGCAGGCCCATGCGCGCGATGTGGCGCGATTTCGTCGGCACGCTGGTGCCGGCGGACGTGCCGACCATTGCGCTCTACGTCGGCGTATCGCTGCTTGCCGCACTGGCCGGCAGCCTCGTCGCGGTCAGCCTGGTGCCGCTGGTGCAGCCCGGGCACGCCGTCCGCCTGGCCGGCTACGCGCTCGCCTTACCGCAGGCCCTGGCGATGCAGGTGGCGCTGTTCGTGGCTGTGAGCCTGGTGTTTGCCGCACTGCGTTGGCATGGCGCAGGGCTGGCCGCGCGGCTGACCAGCCGCTACGCGATCGGGCTGCGCCAGCGCGTACATGCCGCCTTGATCGATGCACCGCTGCCTGCGCTGTCCGGCGCCAGCTCGGCGGAAATCGCCAATGTGCTGACCTACAACATCGAAATCGCCACCCAGGGCTTCGGTGCGGCATTGCAGCTGCTGGTGGCCGGCATGACCGCCCTGGTGAGCCTCTGCATCGCGGTCATGATCGCGCCTGCGTTACTGATGGCGGCGCCGTTGCTGCTGGGGCTGGCGTGGCTGGGCCTGCGCATCTCCAGCAGCGACAAACAGGCGCGCATCAGCCGCGATTATGTGGCCGACATGACGCAGCTGTTCTGGTTGAGCGAAGACTTCCCGCGTCGCCTGCGGCATGTGCGCTCGTTCCAGCGCGAAGCGCTGGAAACGCGCCATTACGAACGCATTTCCGCACGGCTGGGGCAGGGCTATGCGCAGCAGCAGGCGCTGGTGGCAGGCAGCCGGCTGCTGCTCGAAGCCACCGCGGTGGCGGCAATCGCCGCCATCCTGGTGCTGGCCAACCTCTGGCAGGGCGCGGACCGCGCTGCGCTGATCACCGTCAGCCTGCTGCTCGGGCGCCTGCTGCCGTATCTGGTCAGCACCCGCCAGAGCGTGCAGCAACTGCGCTCGGCCTGGCCGGCGTTGCAGTTGTGGCGGCGCTATGCGGAGTTGGGCACGCCGCGCGCGCACACGGCGGCCGCGCCGGCAGCACCGCTGCCAGCAGCCGTGCATCTGGAACACATCGGCCTGGCGCCGCCGTTGCCCAGGCTCGATCTCGCGCCGATGCTGCTGCTGCCCGGCGAACTGACCCTGGTGGTCGGGCCCTCCGGCGTCGGCAAGAGCAGCCTGATGGACGTGCTCTCGGGTCAGACTGCGCCGGCGCAGTTCACCGCGCACATGGGCGGGCGCCGGCTGGATTTTGCCGCGTATCGCGCCCTGGTACGGCATGGCGCCTACCTCGGCCAGGGGGTGCGGCCGTGGCAGCGCACGGTCCGCGCGTGCCTGGACTGGGCGTTGCCCGGCGCTCCCGATGCGCGCATGTGGGAGGTGCTGGGCGACGTCGGCCTGAGCGCGCGCCTGCGGCGCGACGGGCAAGGCCTGGACAGCCCGATCAACGGCCAGGACGGGCGGCTGTCCGGCGGCGAGTCGCAGCGTCTGCTGCTGGCCCAGGTGCTGTTGCGCCAGCCGGCCCTGGCGGTACTGGACGAGGCCACCAGCGCACTGGATGCAGAGGCCGAACAGCAGCTGTTGTGCATGCTGCGGCAACGCCTGCCGCAGACCGTGCTGGTGGTGGTCTCGCATCGCACCAGCCTGGCGGCGGTGGCCGATCGCACGGTAGCCCTGGGCGTTGCGCCTGCCGCGCAGCCCGCCGTCCACGGTGATGCGCTTGCAAGCTCAGGCGCGTAATACCACCTGGCTGGATTGGGTCGGCACCACGCTCAACCGGCAATCTCTTCCAGCGCACGGTTGCGCGTGCGGGGGCCGAACAGCGCGATCACGCCGGCCACGATCGACATGCTGACCACGATGAAGGCCAGTACGCCATGGCTGCCGACCTGGGCGAGCAGCCAGCCGATCAGCACGCTGCTTACCGCCGTGGAAAGGCGGCTGAAGGAATAGCAAAAGCCCACTGCCCGCGCGCGCAGCCCGGTGGGGAACAGCTCGGCCTGATAGCCGTGATAGGCAAAGCTCATCCAGGCGTTGCAGAACGCAATCATCGCCCCGCACACCACCATGCCGATTGCCTGGTGCTGCTGCGAAAACAGCACGCCAAACAGCACCGCGCCCAGCGCCGATGCGGTGATCTGCCATTTGTTCTCCCAGCGCTGCGCAAAGCGCAGCAACAGCAGCGGCGCCAGCGGGTAGGCCAGCGAAATGGCAAAGGAATAGCCCAGGCTCCTGGTCACGCCGGTGCCTTGCGCCGAGATCAGGGCCGGCAGCCAGTTGCCGAAGCCGAAAAAGCCGATCGCCTGAAAGATGTGGAACACCACCAGCATGCCGATGCGCCCGCGATGGGGCGCCCGCCATAGCGCCGCAGTCTGTACGCCGCCGGCCGGCGAGGGGACAGGCAACTGCGGTGCAGCCAGGGGCGCGCCCAGATCGCGCGCGCAGCGCGCTTCGAGCTGGCTCAGCACCGCATCGGCGTCGGCATGGCGTCCCTGCGCTGCCAGCCAGCGCGCCGATTCCGGCAAACGGCTGCGCAGCCACCAGATCGCCAGTGCGAACACCCCGCTCAGCAACACCACCCAGCGCCATCCGCTCACCCCCAGCGGTGCATGCGGCACCAGCAGCCAGGCGGTCAGCGCCACTGCAGGCACCGCCAGAAACTGCACGAAGAATGCAAACGCGAACGCGGCGCTGCGCATATGCCGCGGCACCAGCTCGGACAGGTAGGTGTCGATGGTGACCAGCTCGATGCCCAGGCCGATCCCGACCACCAGGCGCAGCACGATGACGCCGGCGGCGGTGTCCTGCAGGCCCATCGCCACGGTCGCGGCGGTGTACCAGACCAGGGCGAAGGTGAACACCGGCCGGCGCCCGAAGCGGTCGGCGAACGGGCTCAACAGGGCGGCGCCGACGAACAGCCCCAGAAACGTCGCCGCCGCAAACGCGGCCTGGTCGGACATGCCGAATGCGCCATCGGCACCGCTGGCAAAGATGCCGTCGCGGATCAGCCCGGGGCTGATGTAGGCGGTCTGGAACAGGTCGTACAACTCGAAAAAACCGCCCAGCGCGAGCAGGCCGACCAGCCGCCACAGGGTGGCGCTTGCCGGCAGCCGGTCGATCCGCGCGGCGATGTGCAGGGTGTCCGAAGCGGGGTCAAGCGGAGCGGTCGAAGCCATCGTCATGCAGGCGCTGCCAGTGCGGTGACCATCATAGCCAGCAACGGTGTCACCCGACGCCCATGCTTCGTGGCCTGGCAACTGCATTCGCAGGCGAGCCAACGCGCGCAACACACCGACAGCCATCGCGCGTAGCCGTAAGCCCCTCCCACCGGGGCGAATGCATGGCTTGCGCGCTGTTGCCGCGCGTGCAGTGCAGTGCCGGTGCAACGAAGCGCGGGCCCGGGCACGGAGCGGGGGAGTGTCCAACTGCAGATCCTCCCGTTGTTCGACCACTGGAATGCTGTAATCCCCCCAGCGCCACCTGGGCAGGTGGCAAAGTCGCCTGGCCAGCCCCATCTCTTGCACATCATTCATTCCCCGGAGTCATCCGATGACGCCCATTTCCGTGCTCGACCTGGCGCCGGTCTGCGAAGGCAGCGACACCACCCATGCCTTCGCCAACATGCTCGATCTGGCCCAGCACGCCGAGCGCTGGGGCTACCAGCGTTACTGGCTGGCCGAGCACCACAACATGCCGGGCATCGCCAGCGCCGCCACCGCGGTGCTGATCGGCCACGTCGCCGGCGGCACCAAGACCATCCGCGTCGGTGCCGGCGGCATCATGCTGCCCAACCATGCGCCGCTGCAGGTGGCCGAACAGTTCGGCACGCTGGCCTCGCTGTATCCGCAGCGCATCGACCTGGGCCTGGGCCGCGCGCCCGGCACCGACCAGCCGACCGCGCGCGCCCTGCGTCGCTATTTCGACAGCGCCGACCATTTTCCGCAGGACGTAGCCGAGCTGTTGCGCTACTTCGCGCCCGCCGTGCCGGGGCAACTGGTGCAGGCAGTGCCGGGCGCCGGACTCGACGTGCCGGTATGGCTGCTGGGCTCCAGCCTGTTCAGTGCGCGGCTGGCCGCAGCGATGGGCCTGTCGTTCGCGTTTGCTTCGCACTTCGCGCCCGATGCGATGGACGAGGCAGTGGCGATCTACCGCCGCGAGTTCCGCCCGTCCGCGCAGTTGGCCAAGCCGCACGTGATGCTGGCCTTGAACGTGGTGGCCGCGGAGACCGAAGCACAGGCACGCCGCCTGTTCACCACCCAGCAGCAAAGCTTCGTCAACCTGCGCCGCGGCAAGCCGGGCAAGATTCCCGCGCCGATCGACGACATCGACAGCTTCTGGCAGCCGCACGAACGTGCCGGCGTGGAGCGTGCGCTGGCCTGCACGGTGCTGGGCGATGCCGAGCAGATCGCGCGGGGCGTGGCCGAGTTCATCGAGCGCCATACGCCGGACGAGTTGCTGTTCACCGCCAACATCTACGACCATGCCGCGCGTCTGCGTTCGTTCGAAATCGCCGCCATGGCCTGCCGCGAGCTGGACGTGACTCCTGCGTGATTCACGTCGCTTTGCGCGGCGATCCGCTCAGATGCATGCACCTCCATTGGGAAGACCAGCATGCAATTTCAGGAACGCAGCGAGAGCATCAAGCAGTTGGCGGAATTGATCCACGGCGTGGACATCGCGATGTTCACGACCGTGTCTGCCGACGGCAAGCTGGTGAGCCGGCCGTTGGGCACGCAGGAAGTCGAATTCGATGGCGACCTGTGGTTCGCCACCGCCGCCGACAGCCCGAAGGTGGCCGAAATCGCTGCCGATCCGCGCGTCAACGTGGCCTATGCCTCGGCCTCGAAGAACAGCTACGTGTCGGTCGCCGGCACCGCACGCGTGGTCGATGACCGCGCCAAGATCGAGCAGCTGTGGTCGCCGGCGATGAAGGTGTTTTTCCCCGGCGGCAAGGATGACCCCAATCTGCGCCTGATCCATGTGCGTGCCGAATCGGCCGAGTACTGGGACGGCCCGAGCGGGCTGCTGGGCAAGGCACTGTACTTCGTGATGACGGCAGTCACCGACGACACCGGCAGCCTGTCCGACAACCGTGTGGTCGATCTGAAGTAACCGCGACGATCAGGGGCCGATCGTCTCGCGCATCAGCGCCAGGCGGCCGGCCACCAATCGCGCACCAGATCCAGCAGCTGGTCGGACGTGACCCCGAACACCGCCACCGAAATCAGCGCAGCGGCCCAGCCCACCAGCAGCAGCGCGCCGTCGCGCTCGAGCAGGGCCAGCGCGAACAGCAGCAGGATCAGCCCGAAGAGGTAGTTGGTGAACGGGATCGGCAACGTCAGCAGGACGCCGACCAGCACCAGCAGCACGCCCGTGAACATCTGCGCCGGAATCCGGTCCAGCATGCCGTGCAGGCGTGGCTTGAGCAGCCGGTCCAGGCGTTGCAGCGTCGGCGCAAGCCGCGCGACGAAACGCTGGCTGGTGCTGCGGCGCGGCCCGCGCTCGCCGATGAAACGCGGCACCCACGGCTTGCGCAGGCAGCACAGCATCTGCAGCCCGATCAGCACCGTCAGCGGGCCGCTGATGCCGCCGGCCACGCCGGGAATGGGAATGAACGAGGGCAGGATCGCCAGGAACAGAAACACGCCGAATGCGCTCTGCTGCAGGTCGGCCAGGATCTCGCGTACCCGCAACACCTGCGCAGGATCGCCCTCGCTGAAGGCCGCCAGCAGGCTGCGGATGCCTTCGTTGCGATAGCGCATCTGCGCGCCGTCCGCTCCATCCGAGGGCGGTACGCGGTTATCCGACGATGTCATCGCTGCCCTCGTCGCCGACACGGCTCAGCAGCAGCTTGTCCACGCGCGCGCCATCCAGATCGACGATCTCGATGCGCCAACCGGCCCAATCGAAGAATTCGCCCGCCTGCGGAATGCGCCCGAAGTAGTAGATGCACAGGCCGGCCAGCGTGTGATAGTCGCCTTCGTCGGCTTCCGGCAGTTCGGCGCCCAGCACTTCGCGCAGTTCCTCCACCGGCAGCGACCCGTCGATCAGCAGCGAGCCGTCGGCGCGCGTGACCACCAGCGCATCCTCGTCGGTGTTTTCCACCGCCTGCAGACGGCCGACCACCGCACCCATCAGGTCGCTGATGGTCACCAGTCCACGGATCTCGCCGTATTCGTCCACCACCAGCGCCATCGACTGCTGTTCTTCGCGAAAGATCTCCAGCAGCTTCATCGCATGTGTGGACTCGGACACGAACAAGGTATCGCGCAGCGCCTGGAAAAGATTCTCGCCGTGCCCACCCATGCGCGTGACCAGCGACTTGACCTCCAGCACGCCGGCGATGTCCTGGTCGCTGCCGCGGTAGACCGGGTAGCGCGAGAATTCGTGCTCGCGCATCACCTGCAGATTGCGTTCCGGCTCGGCATTGGCATCCAGCCAGGCGATGCGGTTGCGCGGGGTCATCAGGCTGTCGGCGGTGCGGTCGCCCAGCCGCATCACGCGATTCATCATGTCGCGCTCGTGCGCATCGATCACGCCGGCCTCGTGGCTTTCGGCCACCAGCATGCGGATCTCCTCTTCGGTCACCGATGCCGATTCGTCCTTGCCCATGCCGAGCATGCGCAGCACCAGCCGGGTCGAGCGCGCCAGCACCCACACGCCGGGCGCGGCGATTTTCGCCAGCCAGGCCATCGGCACCGCAACCACCCCGGCGATGTCCTCGGAGTTGCGCAGCGCCAGACGCTTGGGCACCAGTTCGCCGAAGATCAGCGTCAGGAAGGTGATCAGCGCCACCGCCAGCGTGCTGCCGATCACCACCGAATACGGGCGCGGCTTGCCGACCAGCTCGAACGAGGCCGACAGTGCCGGGAACAGCCCCTGCAGCCAGCTGCTGATGGCCTCGCCGATCGCCTCGCCACCGAACACGCCGGTCAGGATGCCGATCAGGGTAATGCCGATCTGCACCGTGGACAGGAAGTTTTCCGGGCTTTCGGCCAGTGCCAGGGCACGCGCAGCGCGCTTGCTGGAGCCGGCCATCTGCTTCAGCCGGCTCTTGCGCGAGGTCATCAGGGACATTTCCGACATCGCGAAGAAGCCGTTCAACAGGATCAGCGCGATGACGATCAGAAACTCAACCACGGGCGTCTTCCCCGGTCAGTGAAGGGGAGGGCGGGCGAGCACTGGGTTGGCCGGCGCGCACAAGGGCGGGGCGGCAACGGGGGAATATAGGGTCGTCTTCCATAGGG